>JAGAQZ010000115.1 GCA_017622505.1 Lachnospiraceae bacterium | reverse complement strand
CATATATCCGTTGAAGGGACTAATCCCTTCGGCAGATGAGGATAATGAAGAAGGTAATTGAATCAAACGATATAACCAACTACTGGTGTAAAATTCAAAAACCCTTCTTCTTAAAATGTCCTTGACAAGGGGTACACTTTTACGGCAGAAAAAGTAGAAGATATCTTAATTGTTTTGAATGAGCAGGGTGTGGTATCTAAATATCTTGATGAAAAAATAAGAAGTGAACAGGATATGGAAATTTTGAATAAATGGTTCCGACTTGCAATTAAGACCAAAACAATTTCTGAATTTGAAGCTGCAATGTAAAAAGAAGCATCCGACTGATGATAAGGTCGGATGTTTTTTCGTTTTATGAAATATAGTGTTTTGGCAGAAAAAAACAGTTGATTTTTCGTGTAAAAAGAGTAAACTAAAAAACAAACATACGTTCTGTAATTATAAAATGGCAGATTAAATGATAATGAATATGAGCGAAAAATCAATGATAAAACAGCAAAAAAATTTTATGGTTCCCATCGAGAACCGCAGTTATATCTGCATCGACCTGAAAACATTTTATGCTTCGGTGGAGTGCGTGGAGCGTGGCTTGGATCCAATGACTACCAACTTAATTGTGGCGGATAAGGAGCGTTCCGAGAAGACCATTTGTCTGGCGGTTTCCCCTGCGATGAAGGCTTTGGGTGTAAGAAACAGGTGCAGGGTTTTTGAAATTCCGAAACACATTGATTATATTACGGCGCCGCCGCGGATGAAGCGCTATATAGAGGTGTCGGCAGATATTTATGAAATATATTTGAAGTACATTTCTAAGGAAGATATTCATGTTTATTCCATTGACGAAGTTTTTATGGATGTGACGGAGTATTTGTCGATGTATCAGATGACCGCCAGGGAACTTGGCATTATGATTATGCAGGAGGTCTATAAAGAGACGAAAATACTGGCAACCTGCGGTATTGGAACCAATTTGTATTTGGCCAAAATTGCCTTGGATATTACGGCGAAGCACGCTGAAGACCGCATCGGAGAGCTGGATGAAGAGATTTATCGTAAAACTTTGTGGAATCATCGGCCGTTAACGGATTTTTGGCGTGTGGGACCGGGGATTGCCAAGCGTTTGGAGCGCTACGGCATTTTTACAATGGAAGGCATTGCCCATATGGATGAAGAGGTTTTGTACCACGATTTAGGGGTGGATGCGGAGCTTCTGATTGACCACGCCTGGGGCCGGGAGCCGGTCACCATGGAAGATATCAAGAATTACAAGGCGCAGAGTCGCTGTATGACCAGCGGACAGGTCTTGATGCGAGATTATGAACATGAAGAAGGGAAACTCATTGTCAAAGAGATGATGGACTTGTTGTGCCTTGATATGGTGGAACAGGGGCTTGTGACCCAGTCGATTACTTTGCATATGGGGTATTCCAATGAATTGAAAATACCGCCTGTCCACGGGACGGTTTCTTTTACGACGCAGACGAATTCGGCAAGGACGATTATACCGCAGGTAGAAGCGCTGTATGAACGGTTGAAGAATCCGGAATTTCCGATAAGAAGGGTAAATATTTGCTGTAATCGTGTTGTGGAGGAAGGATACCGTCAATATGATTTGTTTTCGGACCCTGTAGAATTGGAGCGGGAGAACCGCATGCAGAAAGCGGTGATTGGCATTAAGCGCAGGTTTGGCAAGAATGCCATTTTAAAAGGAATGAATTTGGAGGAAGGTGCTATGACCAGGGAGCGAAATCATCAAATCGGCGGTCATAGAAGCGGTGAATAAGATGACACAGAGACCGAAAATGAGCAGGGAAGAGCGGGCAAAGCAGTTTATGCCCTTTGCGGCCCTAAAAGGATATGAAGAGGCCTTACGGGAGAAGGAGCGGCAGGTGGCGGAACGGGAAGCCAAGGAGCAGTTAAGCGAAGAAGAGTTATCCTATTGCTTTGGGGATTTTTTTGATGTAAAATCACAATCAGACAGATAAAATTGTGTAGGAGGAATTGTGATGCAAAAACCAGCAAAGACTTTATTATGGATTGCGATGGGAATCGAAGTTGTATATGCAATTGCAGCACTGATTGCGATGTTTATGGGAAGTACTCTTAGTCCGGTCGGCGCACCGGATGGTTCAGCGTATGCAGTATTTATTATGTTGTATGTTATAAAAGCAGGAATACCTATGGTGACTAAAATTATAATCGCTGCCATTGTATTGTCGAGCTTGAAAGAGAATAGCGAAAAGATTGTTACAGAGATTATTGCCATTGTTTTGTTTTCCGGCATTTTGTCAATACCGTCCATTCTTGTCGGCAACATCGCAAATATATTAATAGCAAGGTTGAGTGGTGAAATGGCACTGGTAAGTTACAGTTATATGAATGCAGGTATGGCTTGGGTCGGATTCCTGCATAGTATCTCTACGGTATTGTTTATTGTGGCAACAGCCTTTTCCATTGCCTACAAAAAAATCGAAATTCCGGACCTTCATCGCATTTTGGAAGAGGAAGACGTATAAAACTGTTTGACATCAAACCTAAAATAAGGTATCATATTCAATGGTCGCGAACGTGGCCTTGAATATTGACGATGCGTGGCTCAGCTTGGTAGAGCGCTGCGTTCGGGACGCAGAGGTCGCAGGTTCAAATCCTGTCGCATCGATAGAAAGAAATAGTCCTCACCGTAAGGTGGGGACTATTTCTTTCTATATTTATGTTATAGAAGTTGAACTTGCTCGACGATGTGTCCGCAGAGTCGCAATTTGCCGAAGGCAAATTTATTCAACATCCTGTCGCATCGATGAAAAAGACCTTCGGATTTTGTTTTGAAGGTCTTTTGGTAAGCATAAGAGACATATTTCTTATTAGGTATATTTAACTTGCCGGTAATTTGCAGCGTATATACAATGGTTTCTGTTAGCACAGATAATTTTATTTATGATTCTACTCCACCATACAAAAAGTTTCTCCCACGCGGTTAATTTTCAAAATTAAAAACCGATATAAAATTAGTACAATTTTTATCAAGGAAGGGAGTACAAACTATAATGGATAACATTAAAGAAAAAATCGAAGAAATCGTAGAAAAGATTAAAAAGGATCCTAATTTCAAGGAAGATTTTATGAAGGATCCCGAGAAAGCACTTGAGAAAGCAACCGGTATCGATATTCCCGACGGAATGGTAGATAAGGTAGTTGACGGCGTTAAGGCAAAACTTGCAGGAGACAAGCTTTCAGGCGCTATGGATTCCATTAAGAAATTATTCTAATTACATAAGAGAGTGAAGGACATGATGCTTGAGGGTATCATGTCTTTTTATTTTGAGATTTATGAATGTTTATTTACAAAAACATTGGAACGCAATAAAATAAAGACAGTGAAACTGCAGTTTTCAGTACATAAGGAGAAAATCAAAATGACTCAGAAGGTAATGATAGTAGATGATGAGCACGCTATTGCGGATTTGGTAGAAGTCTACTTACAGAATGACAGTTATGAAGTTTATAAATTTAATAATGCAGCGGATGCTTTAAAGTGTGTCAAAAAAGAAGACATCAGTCTTGCAATTTTGGATGTGATGCTTCCGGATATGGATGGTTTTACCTTGTGTAAGAAGATTCGTGAAGAATACTTCTTTCCTGTGATTATGCTGACTGCCAAAGTAGAGGATATGGATAAAATTACCGGACTTACCATGGGTGCTGATGATTATGTAACAAAGCCCTTTAATCCGTTGGAGTTAATGGCAAGAGTAAAAACGCAATTACGCAGATATACCAAATATAATGCAGGAAATGAAGTGAAGACAAATGAAAGTGAAATAGACATCAAAGGCTTGCATATCAACAAAGAAAGTCATAAATGTATCTTAAATAAAAAAGAATTGCAGTTAACCCCCATAGAGTTTAATATTTTATGGTATTTATGTGAGCGAAAAGGAACCGTGGTTTCGTCAGAAGAATTATTTGAGGCTGTCTGGGGAGAAAAGTATCTGGATAATAACAATACGGTCATGGCACATATTGCCAGACTTCGGGAAAAAATGAACGAGCCTGCGAGAAATCCGAGGTTTGTAAAAACGGTTTGGGGGGTAGGATATACCATTGAATAAAGAGAAACAGATGAAAAAAAGAAGAAGCAGGGGCGGACAAATTACCCGGAGCATTTTGATAAGGTACACATTCTTTCTTGTTTTATTTGAAGGATTATTTGTAACGGCAGTAATTGTGGCAAGATCTCTTTGTGGTTTGGTTATTTGGTATCAGGATAATCCGATATATTGGATTCTTAAAGTATTGGAGTCTACCATGTTGGTATGGATTCCTGCTATATGCCTATTAGGGTGGACTATCATTACATATTATTACATATCAAAGCCTGTAAAATATTTAAATGAGGTAATTGGAGCAGCCGGACAGCTTGCCAATAATCCGGAAGAACCTATTGAGTTATCTTCTTCCTTACGAAATGTCGAAGATGAATTAAATTTGGTTCGGGAGGAAGCGTTGCGGAACGCATATGCAGCAAAGGAAGCAGAAAAACGTAAAAATGATTTGATTGTCTATTTGGCTCACGATTTAAAAACGCCGTTAACCAGTGTAATCGGATATTTAACTCTGTTGCGGGATGAACCGGAGATTTCTCGAGAGATGAGGTGTCGATATACGAACATTGCGCTGGAAAAAGCAGAACGTTTGGAAGAATTGATTAATGAATTTTTTGATATTACCAGATTTAATTTTACGGAGATTGCATTGGAACCGGAGAAAGTAAACTTAAGTCGTATGTTAGAGCAGATTACATATGAATTTATTCCGATTCTGGCAGAAAAGAATCTTAAGTGGAAAGCGGAAATAACTTCTGATGTAGAAATGATTTGTGATCCGGATAAGCTGGCAAGAGTTTTTGATAATTTGATTCGTAATGCGGTTAATTACAGTTATGTAGACAGTGAAATCTTACTTAAGATGAAACCTATGGAAGATATGGTAGAGATAGAGGTAGAAAATCGGGGAAAAACAATTTCTGCCGAAAAGCTGGAGCATTTATTTGAACAGTTTTTCCGAGCAGATACAGCCCGCTCATCAGCCACGGGCGGTGCCGGTTTGGGATTGGCAATTTCCAAGGAAATTGTGAGTTTACACAACGGTAGTATTATGGCATTCAGTGAGGATGAGAGAATCCTTTTTACCATAAAATTACCGCTCGATTGTAAGAAAAATGTAAGAAATTCGGAAGAAAAAAATAATTAAAACAAAATAGAATGTGCAAAAATAAAAGGCCTTGTTTGGGTAGGATAAGAATACTCGGACAAGGTTTTTTCGTATATAAAGTCCGAAATGATGTGAAAGCGAGAAGAGATATGGAAAAGTTAAGTATAGGAATTATTTTTGGAGGTGCATCATCAGAATACGGTGTATCCTTACAATCAGCATCTGCAGTAATCAGGAATTTAAATAAAGACAGATATCAGCCGGTATTAATCGGAATCAGTCAGCAGGGGCAATGGTTTTATTATGAGGGTGATATAGAGCATATATTAGCAGATACATGGTGCAAACCAACATATTGCAAGAGTGCACTGATTTCACCGGATAAACGAGAGCGTGCACTGATTGTCTTGGAAGAGCATACATATAAAAAGATTCATCTGGATGCAGTTTTTCCGGTTTTACATGGTAAAAACGGTGAAGACGGCACTGTACAGGGAATGGTTGAATTGGCAGGAATTCCTTTGGTAGGTTGCAAAACCTTATCGTCAGCTCTTTGCATGGATAAGGACAGGGCACATAAGCTTGCCCGCATGGCAGGAGTAGAAGTGCCCCAGGCGCTGGTGATTAACAGCCCTTTGGAGACTGTTTATGCAAAACAGTTTGGAGAATGTATTGGTTATCCTTTGTTTGTAAAACCGGTCAAAGCGGGTTCTTCTTATGGTGTGGCTAAGGTGACAAAAGAAGCAGACTTGATTCCTTCCATTCTGGAAGCATTCCGTTATGATAATCAGGTTATCATTGAAGAAAATATTGATGGTTTTGAGGTGGGATGCGCCATTATTGGAAAAGATGAATTGGTAGTGGGTGAAGTAGATGAAATTGAATTATCCGGAGGATTCTTTGATTTTACAGAGAAATACACTTTGAAAGCATCTGCGATTCATGTTCCGGCACGTATCAGTAAAGAAACAGCAGAAAGTATAAAAGAAACAGCGAAGAAAATATACCGCGCGTTGGATTGCAGTGGATTTGCCAGGGTGGATATGTTTTTGGCAACAGACGGAAGAATTATTTTTAATGAAGTAAATACGATTCCCGGATTTACAGAGCATAGCCGCTATCCGGGCATGCTGAAAGCGGCGGGAATTTCTTTTACACAGTTGTTGGATACATTGATTAAGCAGGCGGTGAGTGAATGTCAGTAAAAGTACCAGAGGATAAAATAAACAAAACCACCATGTTGGATTCTTTTCGAATTATTGCTGCCATTCTTGTAGTCGCTATACATACTTCACCGCTGTCCTCCATAAGTGAAGATGCAGACTTTTTTGTGACGAGGGTGCTGGCAAGAATTGCAGTGCCCTTTTTCTTCATGATTACGGGACACTATGTTTTAGGAAAGAATATGTATTGTCTGGAGAATAAAGGTGATAAGATTTTGCGTCAGCTTAAAAAGCTGTTAATATTATACGGTATAGCTATTGTTATGTATTTACCAGTTGGTTTATATGCCGGACATTATGAGGAAATATCTTGGTGGAATATCTGTAAAATGCTTTTCTTTGACGGCACCTTTTATCATTTATGGTATTTTCCGGCTGTCATAATGGGCATTGGTGTGGTTTGGCTGATGGGGAGAGTTCTCAGTCTGAAGGAGTTAACCTTTATAACCGGAGTTCTCTATGTATTGGGATTATTAGGTGATAGTTATTATGGAATGATACAATCAGTACCTTTTCTAAATAATTTATACCGGGTAGGATTTCATATTTCCACCTATACCCGTAACGGTATTTTCTTTGCTCCGCTTTTTCTTGTACTTGGAATATGGATGAGTAGAGTTGGTTATTCAGTCAATAAAGACAATAAGAAGCCGTTATTTGCAAGTGGATTGGTGGTTTCTTTTGTACTTATGACTGCGGAAGCTTTTCTACTCAGGTACTTTAATATACAAAGGCACGACAGTATGTATCTGTTTTTGCTTCCGACCATGATATTTTTATATCAGATGCTGCTTGAAATCCGGGGAAAAACAATGCCGATGATTCGGACGGCAACTACATGGATTTATATTCTGCATCCGGCTATGATTATTGCGATACGCCTGCTTGCGAGAATAACCGGAGTAAAAGCTTTGATTGAGAACAGTGTTTTGCATTATTGCGGAGTGGTTGTGTTATCGGTAGTAGTTGCCGGCGCTATTTCTTGTATTATGAATGTTGTAAAAAAGAAGTGGAACGAAAAAGATAAAAGTATTATAGCTCAAACAATGATATCCGAAAAAATCAAAAAAGCAGACACAGTTCCCGATGGCAGGGCATGGATTGAAATTGATAGGGAAGCCTTATGTCATAATGTAAAAGTCCTTCAAAGTCGTCTTCCGAAGGATTGTATATTAATGCCGGCAGTCAAAGCGAATGCATATGGGCACGGAGCAATTCCGGTTGCCAAAGAGTTACAGCGGTTGGGGATTCAATCTTTTTGTGTTGCCTGTGTGGCCGAAGGCGTCGAATTGCGTAACGCAGGAATTAAGGGAGAGATTCTGATTCTGGGATACACCAATCCGGCGGATTTTGAGATGGTGTATAAATATGGACTTACGCAGACGGTAATTGATTATGAGTATGCATTGTTGTTGCAACAATTTGGTAGAGAAATGCATGTTCACGTAGCAGTGGATACCGGAATGAACAGACTGGGTGAACGTCATGAGAATATTGATAAGATTATTGCAATTTTTAAAATGTCTAACCTGATCATTGAAGGAATGTTTACCCACCTATCTTCCTGCGACAGTATAAAAGAGCGAGAGAAAAAATATACGGAGGAGCAATTGGATAAATTTAAGGCGGTTGTGGAAGCGTTAGAAAATGCCGGAATAGAAATTCCTAAAGTTCATATGCATGCAAGCTACGGAGTTTTGAATAATAACTGTGTAGAGGGAGATTATGTACGAGTTGGAATTGCTTTGTATGGAATGCTTAGTACCAAGGAAGATACTCGGTTATGGGGCCGCGATTTAAAACCGGTACTCTCTTTGAAAGCCAGAATTGTTAATATAAAAGATGTTCATAAAGGTGAAACTGTGGGATACGGATTGGACGAGCTTGCCAAAGAAGATGGTAAGATTGCGGCATTGCCAATTGGATATGCCGATGGCTTTCCGAGGGAGCTGTCTTATGGAAAAGGTTATGTGATTGTAAGAGGACAGAAGGCTCCCATAATTGGTCGCATTTGCATGGATCAGACGCTGATTGATGTAAGAGGAATCGAAGGACTTAAAGAAGGGGATGAAGTTATTATCATCGGAGAAGATGATGAGATTGAAATTACTGCTTGCGACCTGGCAAAACAGGCAGGCACCATCAGTAATGAAATATTAAGTCGGTTAGGTAGCAGATTAAACAGAATCATATAAATGTAAAGAACACGTAAGGTTTTTGGCCTTTACGTGTTTTTTGTTGGTTTAAAAACCAATAAAACCACCTGCTATACAGGTGAGTTCCCAGATAGCTTTAGCTTCAAGAATCAAAAAACCTCCAGTGATATAATAAGTGCAGGTTCGCCAACCGCACGAAATTAAATCAAGGAGGTATCCAAATGGATAATAATACTTTAGCACATACAATGTGGGAATGTAAGTATCATATTGTATTTGCACCAAAATTTAGAAGAAAAGTTATCTATCAAAAGATAAGGGCAGATGTAGCTCATATTTTGAGTGAGCTGTGCAAGAGGAAAGGAATCGAAATCATAGCGGCAGAAGCATGTCCGGATCACATTCACATGTTTGTGCGGATTCCACCAAAGTATAGTGTTTCAGAAGTAATGGGCTATCTAAAAGGAAAAAGTTCGCTGATGATATTTGAAAGGCATGCCAACTTAAAATATAAGTATGGGAACCGCCACTTTTGGTGTAGAGGATATTATGTCGATACGGTAGGTAAGAACGCCACAAAGATAGAAGAATATATTCGAAACCAATTAAAAGAGAATTTGGAATATGACCAAATGTCATTGAAAGAGTACATTGACCGTTCACGGGTGAGCCGGTAGAAAAAGGCAAATAAAAAAAGCTCTTTAGATTCAGCCTGAGACTGCAGTATGGAAGGCGAACTTTTCAGAGCCTCTTTAGAGGCAAGCAGGGGAACAGCGACTTATAGTCGCAGCGCAAACCTCCAGCTAAGCTGGTGGTGCTAATTAATGGATTATGTCATGAAAAATAAGCTAAGATACGGTTAAGAACGCTTTTACCATATTGTTTTGCAGTGAAATTCTTTTATATAATGAATTCGCAAAATTGTTAGAATCAGATAAAATGTGAGAGCGATAGCGTACGATATCGCAAAATGATTAATCGTTCAATGAGGAGGACACATGCAAGTAGCTGATTTTCTAGGATTATTAGGTGGTTTGGCGCTGTTTTTATACGGCATGCAAATGATGAGCGACGGTTTGGAAGATGCTGCGGGGAATCGAATGAAACAGATTCTTGAGAAGCTGACTTCAAATCGTTTTTTAGGTGTTTTGGTAGGCGCGGGAATTACAGCGGTGATTCAGTCGTCGTCCGCAACGACTGTAATGGTAGTTGGTTTCGTTAACTCGGGAATGATGAAATTACAGCAGGCTGTTTGGATTATCATGGGTGCGAATATCGGTACTACGATTACCGGACAGCTGATTGCGCTGGATGTGGGCATGATGGCGCCCCTTTTTGCTTTCTTAGGTGTTGCTATGGTTGTTTTCCTAAAAATGCCCAAAGCAAGACACATCGGTAAAATTCTTGCCGGTCTGGGCGTTCTGTTTATCGGTATGGATATGATGGGTGCGGCAATGGCACCTTTGCAGGAGTCTGAGGCGTTTGTGTCCTTGATGACACAGTTTTCAAATCCTATATTGGGTATTTTAGCGGGTGCGTTGTTTACGGCAGTAATCCAGTCGTCTTCCGCATCCGTAGGTATTTTACAGACGTTGGCTGTAAGCGGATTGATTGGATTTGACAGTGCGGTATTCGTTTTATTCGGTCAGAATATCGGTACTTGTATCACCGCGGTACTTGCTTCAATTGGAACAAACCGTAGTGCAAGACGTACAACCATTATTCATTTAATGTTTAACATCATTGGTACCATAA
The DNA here is from genome assembly GCA_017622505.1 of Lachnospiraceae bacterium. GTDB lineage: Bacteria > Bacillota > Clostridia > Lachnospirales > Lachnospiraceae > UBA3766. The sequence goes on along the minus strand of JAGAQZ010000115.1, from coordinate 27,216 downwards.
TTTTTACAACCTTGTGTTTGACATTGCCTGTTACGGACTGGGTAGGCGCCATCACGCCTAACAACCCTGCGGCACAGATTGCAAATATGCACACAATCTTTAATATTGTAACAACAGCACTTTTACTTCCCTTCGGTACTTACCTTGCTAAGATTGCTGAAAAGATTTTACCTGAGAAGGAAGATGAGAAGCAGGAAAGCGTAATTGCGACATTAAACAAGGAATTTCACAAAGGGAATGCAAAACTTGGATTTTCTGCAGTGCATATGGATGTGCTTCGTCAGGAGATTGAGAGAATGATCATTCTGGCCAGAGACAACGTTAAGTTGTGTTATCAGGCAATTCTTGATAACGATTTGGAACAGTTGAAGAAGGCGCAGGAAGTGGAAGAAAATATCGACACCCTGAACAAAGAAATTTCTCAGTACATATCCAAAATATTAGTAAACAATCGAAGTGATGAAAATATCGCGGCTATCGAAGAGTATTTCTTAATTACGGGTAATGCGGAGCGAATTGGCGACCATGCCTTGAATATCGGCGGTTATGTGGAAGTCATTAATAAGAAATCCATCCAATTCTCGGAAGATGCCCGTAAAGAGCTTATGAATATGCAGAAAATCACGAAAGATGCCATCGATTACGTCATCCATAAAGACGAAGAAGACACTGCGAAGTGGCTTTCAAGGATTGCGGCAATGGAGCAGAAGATTGATGATATGCGCAGTACCTATCGAGAGAAGCATTTGCAACGTATGCGCGACGGCATTTGTTCGGAAGAGGCTTGCGTGCTGTATTCAGAACTTTTAACAGATTTTGAACGAGTAGGTGACCACGTGTTGAATATCGGTCAGTCTTATGCCAAAATATACGGAAAAATGTAATTATAAAAGATAATAAAATGACCTCCGCGGTGAGATGCCGACGGAGGTCTTTTTTAGTCCTAATTCGTTTATTGTAAAATGAAATTTAAAATGCAATATATCCTAACGTAAATTACCTATTTACATATTCTCTTCGTTCATTCGATATCCTACACCCAACTCGTTAATAATATACTGATTATCGCCGGGTTTGGAGCCTAATTTCTTGCGGATGTTTGCCATATTTACCTGAAGCTTTTTGATGCTTCCGTCATCGGCAGAACCCCAGATTTCCTTAATAATGGTAGCATAGGTCATTACCTTGCCTGTGTGGTAGGAAAGAAGTGCAAGAATGTTATATTCTGTCTGTGTCAGCTTAATTTCTTCCGAGCCGATAAAAACCATTCTGCGATCATAGTCAATGACTAAATCATATAAGGTAAATTTTTCGCCGGGAAGTGATCCTGCACCTGCTCCCGGGCGGTTATTTCGCAAAGATGCGCGGACGCGGGCGAGTAATTCGCCTGTGCCGAAAGGTTTGGTAATATAGTCATTTGCGCCTAAGTCCAAGGCTTCGATTTTATCGTCTTCCGAGGTGCGGGCTGACAAAACAATAATGGGGGTAGTGTGTGTCTGACGAATGGTACGAATAAATTCAATGCCGTCCTTATCAGGCAGACCCAAATCCAGCATAACCAGGTCCGGCGTATGCGAAGAAAACATCAGAATGCCTTGTTCGCAGGTGGTCGCTACCAGGGTCTGATAGTCGTTTGCGTCCAAAACGGTTTCAATAAAATTGCGAATGTTACTTTCGTCTTCGATTACAAGTATTTTATATTTACTACTCATCACTTTCCTCCGCTTCCAGCATAAAATAGAAAATTGCACCGCCTTCTTCGCGATTCTCGGCGTGAATGGTGCCGCCATGGGCATGAACGATGGTGGAACATACGGACAAACCGATCCCCATATTATTACGGCTGCCGTCCATCGGTGCCTCTGAATGGCTGACGTAACCGTTAAAAATCTTATCTTTTATATCCGGCGAGATGCCGCAACCGTTGTCCGAAACGGAAAAAACAGCCTTTTTCTCTTTTATCTCTACTTTAAGATTTAATTCCGTCATATCTTTGGCATGATATACGGCGTTTTCTAAAATATTTAAAAGAACCTGCTCAATCAAAATGGGGTCCATGGGAATGCTTACGAAATCATCTGGAATCTCTACGTTAACTTCCTGCTCCGGGCAACGTTTTTTGAATTTGACAAGAACAGAGTCGATTAATTCTTCCAGCACTACCGTGGTTTTCTTAAGACTAACCTTACTGCTGTCAATTCGCGTAACGGAAAGGAGATTCTCTACCATATGTATCAGCCATTGGGAATCCTTCTGTACGTCGCCAAGAAGCTTCAAATTCTGTTCTTTGGATAGGCTGTCGTAATTCTCGATGATGGCAGAAGTAGAGCCGTAAATGGAAGTTAAGGGGGTGCGCAAATCGTGAGAAACTGCACGTAAAAGGTTGGCACGCATACGTTCCATTTCACTTTCGGCCCTGATTTTTTCCTGGGTTTTCAGCTGTGTGGTTAAGGCGCCTGTCATAATGGCAACAATCAGCATAACCACTGCAGAGAAAATACATTCAGGGGAAATTAAATCAAACGCGTAATAAGGGAAAGTAAAGGCATAATTTACTGCCAGTACACTTAAAAGCGAGGCGGTAATGCCCCAGAAATATCCTTGTGTTTTCAATGACACAAGAAAAACACCAAGAACGAAAATCATAGGAATCAGGGTTCTTGTATCAAATATAATTTCTATAATTAAGTTTACGGCAAAGAGCAGAATTAATGTTGCAAAAGTAAAAATTCCGTCCAAGATTAATTGTCTGTGCTTTTTCATACTTATATTATAGTACAAGGATTTAACGGATACAAGTTAAGAGATGGTTTAGGTTTTAAGATAAAAGTAATCGGAGATGGTTAGGGTTCAAGACAAAAGTGATTGCTTATATCCGGCTGGAATTATATAATAAAAATGTTGAAAATATAAAATTGAAATAAAAAGTCTTTGCGATAAAGGCTGTCCTTATTGGACAATCATCGGAGAACGATATGAATCAGGAAGAAAAATACATTAAAATGACAACTGAGCCGGTGCCAAAGCTTGTGGGTTCACTGGCGGTGCCGACCATCATCAGTATGTTGGTCAGTTCCTTTTATAATATGGTGGATACCTATTTTGTAGGTAAAATCAACACTTCCGCTACGGCAGCAGTCGGCGTTGTGTTTTCGCTGATGGCGGTTATCCAGGCCTTTGGCTTTTTGTTCGGCCACGGCGCCGGTAATTTTATGGCAAGGAAGCTGGGCGAGAAAGATAGGGAAGAGGCTTCAAAGATTGCCAATGCGGGCTTTTTCTTCTGTCTGGTGTTCGGCGTGATTCTGATGATTCTCGGACTGATTTTTGTGGAGCCGTTAGCGTATTTCCTGGGTTCTACGGACACGATTCTTCCCTATGCGGTTGACTATATGCGGATTATCCTAATCGGCAGTCCTTACATGATGGCATCTTTCGTACTGAACAATCAGATGCGTTATCAGGGCAATGCGATGTTTGCTATGATTGGAATTATCGTCGGAGCGGTGTTGAATATTGCGTTAGACCCGCTGTTGATTTTTACGTTTGATATGGGCATTAAGGGTGCGGCCTGTGCAACCATCATCAGTCAGGCCGTAAGTTTCCTTCTATTGTTGGGAGCAACACGGTTCGGAGGAAATATACCGATTACATTAAAGAGAAATCCGTTTGTATTCCGGCTTTTGCCGGAGATTTGTGCAGGCGGTCTGCCTTCGTTATGTCGTCAGGGAATTGCCAGCATTTCGGTGATTCTTCTGAACACTTCGGCGAGAGATATTGCGTTTGCCCATGCAAGCGGTGCAGATGCGATTCTTTACGCGGACGCGGCCATTGCGGGAATGTCTATTGTGGCGCGCATTACGATGTTTGCCAATTCAGCCCTGATTGGGTTCGGGCAGGGATTCCAGCCGGTGTGCAGTTTTAATTACGGAGCAAAAATTTATAAAAGGGTAAAAGAGTCTTTCTGGTTCTGCGTGAAGACGTCTTTAGTATTTCTCATTTTGGTGGCGGTTCTCGGATTTATTTTTTCGCCGCAGTTGGTAGCGATGATGCGCGACGATGATGTTCTGGTGGCCGAAATCGGTACGTTTGCCTTGAGAGCCCAGTGCCTTACATTTCCGCTGAATGCATGGATTGTTATGTGTAATATGTTGCTACAGGCCTGCGGACAGTCTTTCTCGGCATCTTTGGTAGCATCCTGCAGACAGGGGATTTGTTTTATACCGATGTTGTATATTCTGCCGGCGTTCTTTGATTTTACGGGGATTATGATTGCCCAGCCGGTGGCGGACGTCTTTACTCTGGTGATTTCTATGGTTTTTGGCTTGTGGTTCCTTCGGGGACTTGGGAAAGTTTCGGAACGGGACAGTAAATAAATTAAGTAAAAATGATACGTAAGGAGACAAAATGGTTAAGAATATCGTATTTGATGTAGGAATGGTTTTGGTGGACTTTAAATGGCGTCAGGTAATGGCGGGCGTGGGTTGCACGGAGGAAGAGATTGAAATCATTGCGGCAGTTATGGTGAACAGCCCTTTTTGGAATGAATTAGACCGAGGCGTGATGGATGAAGAGGACGTAATTTCACAGATGATTGATAAATTGCCCGGCTTAGAAGACAAGGCAAGGGCTTTCTGGGAGAATATCCATTTGACCATTGAATCCTTCCCCTATTCCAAGGACTGGGTAAAAGGGTTAAAGGACGACGGATATAACGCATATTTACTTACGAATTATCCCAGAAGTTTGTGGCGCAATACGGCGGAACAATATTTTACATTCCTGCCCTATGTGGACGGTGTGCTGGTATCTTCCCACGAAAAGATGACCAAGCCCGACAAAGAAATCTATGAGCGTCTTTTGGAGAAGTTTGATTTAAAAGCAGAAGAGACTGTTTTCATCGATGACAGACTTGCCAATGTAGAAGGCGCGGAAAGCGTGGGAATTAAGGGAATACATTTTACGAATTTTGAAGAAGTAAGTGCGAAGTTGAACGAAATAATCGGAAGATAGAATATAATAGAAAGAATGAAGTTATCCGAAGATTATACGGACTGTAAAATAAAAATTTTATAATACAATTGATATGATATAAGAATTATAAAGACTGTCTTAAAATAAGGTCGTAAAAAGGTCACCTTGTTTCAGGGCAGTTTTTAAATTATGGGCAGGGGTTAAATTTTTAGCGCTTTTAACCGAAATAAATAGTGACTTTAAAATTAGACTTGAGGTGCGGCATGGTTCATTTATATACAAATTCCGGTCAGGAAGACATGCAAGTGAATACAACTTATACAAGACCTGTGGAAAACAACGCTTCCCGCGTGATTAAGGCCACAGATTTTGCTATGTCCATTACCGGAAAAGGCGCAGAGTTCTCTGCTTATGAGGGACAGGGCGCGAATATGCAGGATATTATGAAAAATGCCGGCGCAATGGATGTAACCGCAAATCGTAATTATATGACAGTAATGTCAAATTCATTGTCCGATGAATATTACGAAGAACTTGTAAAAGAAGGCTACAAACCGGGAGAAACTCCGGTAGAGACCACGGTTACGGTTGTGGATGAAATCAAAGCAAAGCTTGCGCAAAGCGGTGTTATTATAGAAGGGTACAATGACGATTTGTCTGACGAAGTGCTTCAGGAAATTACCGGAAGCGAAAGTGCAGCCAATGCAGTGAAGAAAGCCTTCCGCGAAGCCGATATTCCCATGACGGCTGCGAATGCACAGAATGCGGCAGAGGCAATGCAATTGGCAGGCGAGATTACGGAAATTACAGACGGTATGTGCGATTACCTGTTGCGAAACGGTATCGACCCTACCATTGATCATTTATACAGAGTACGATTTTCAGGTGCAGAAGTTTCCGAGAATATGGGCGGTTATTATGCCGATGATATCGGTGGTTATATGACAAAGCAGTCATCTGATTTTGACTGGAAAGCAATGGAAGCTAGGCTTTCTAAGACCATCGAAAATGCAGGCCTTCCCGTAAACGAAACCACGATGAAGGAAGCGCAGTGGCTTGTAAAGAGCGGTATTTTATTAAATGAAACTAATGTAAGAATTTTACACGATTTAAAAGGTTTGACGATGCCCATGGCCGAAGAGGACGTGGCAAAATGCATCGCCAATGCCATCGCTGACGGAAGAGAAGCAAAGGAAGCATATTTAAGCAATTCCGAAAGCAAACTTACCGAAGCGGTAAAAGCCTACGAGGATGTACAATCCTTCAGCTTTGAAGCAGTTAAGGTTGTGGTAGAGGGCGGAAAGTCCTTAAACATCAAAGAACTTCGCGTAGCGATGCAATCCATTCGTATTGAAGGAAGTATCAGCGAAGACGGAGTTAGTCTCTCGATGGAAGCAACAAGTGCTTCTATGGAAGCGGTTAGCGTGGCAGGCAATCTTGCAAGCACAGGTGCGATGGTGGGAAGTGAGAATCCCGAGCTGGTTAAGGCAATGCGAGTACTTAATGAAACCAGACTTGCTATGACGGTTGAGAACAACTACAGGCTTATGAAGCTTGGTTACAATATTGAAACCACAGAGCTTTCACAGTTGGTAGAAGACTTGAAGGCAGTGGAAGCGCAGAAACAGCAGACATTGTTCCCTAAAGATACGGAAGCGGCGCAGAAAGCAACCCTTTGGCAGGCTACAAATGACAAACTTGTCACTTTGGCATTTATGCCGGCAGGTACTATCGGTAAAATGGTTCAGTCCGAGGGCGTACATACGTTAGCGTCCGTACACGATATGGGCGAGGCGCTGCGACAGGATTATATCAAGGCCGGCGAACAATACGAATTGCTTGGCACGGAAGTGCGCAGGGACTTGGGCGACTCCATTAAGAAGGCTTTTAGCAATGTGGACGATATCCTTAAGGATTTGAACTTTGACATTAATGATACCAACCGACGCGCGGTTAGAATTTTAGGATATAACAGCATGGAAATTACGGTATCCAATATCGAAAGCGTCAGAGAGGCGGATGCAGGCTTACAGCGCATTATGAATAAAATGACACCTGCGTCAACATTACAGTTGATTCGTGACGGCGTGAATCCTTTGGAAACGGATTTGGCAACGCTGGAGAATCAATTGGATACATATGAAGCAACCGTAGAGCAGACGGCAGAGAAGTACAGCAAATTCCTTTTCAAGTTAGAGAAGAATCACGAGATTACACCGGAAGAAAGGGAGTCTTACATAGGAATCTACCGACTTTTACATCAGATTGAAAAGGCCGACGGAGCACTGGTAGGAAACGTATTAAGTCAGGGTTCGGAAATGACTTTTAAGAATCTTTTATCGGCAATGCGTAGCGGTAAAAGCACCGGAATGGATTATTGCATCGACGAAAGCTTCGGTGCGGCGGTGAAGGCAGCAGGCTATGAATTCAACATCAGCAACCAGATTTTAAAAGGATTTGAAAACGCGGTGGTTGGAACAGATGATATCAATGCAGAAGCGATGGCAGAAGATTTAAGCGAGTTCAGGAATGTTTTATCAGGTGATTATGCGGAAGCGGTAGAAGAGCTGATGTATTACGAACAGGACGTAACGCCTGATCACATACAGTCGATGCAGACGCTTTTGGAAGCCCCTGATGCACAGCAGAATGCGTGGAGCGTATTCGCAAATGCGGCAGAGAGCGGACGAAGAAGCAACGCAGGAAGTCGTAAGGATTCCGAGGAAGGCAATTTGGCATCGGCGCAGGAGGCACCGATTAGCGACGGCGAACTCAGTGCATTGGAAGAAGCGGTGTTCGGCTTGCAGGAAGCTTTTACGGACCAGGAAAGTGTGCAGGAATCATACGGCAAGCTTTTGAAGCAGGCGGAGAATCTTCTGGAAGAAAGTATGATGAGCGACGAGGCCGGCAGACTTGATATTAAGTCTATGACAAGTGCTTTTAAACAGCTTTCTTTCAACGGTAACCTGATGAGGGAAGAAAATTACGAAATCCCCGCATATATCGGCGGTAAGCTTCAGGGAATCCGTGTTAAAATTGTTCATAAGGGTGAAAGTGACGGCAATGTCATGGCAACTCTTTCCACAGAAAAATATGGTAATATCGTAGCACAGTTCAGACTCACGGAGGAGAAGGTACAGGGCTACATCGCATGCGACAGTGAAGAGGGCATGGAGGCCCTTAAGGCGGATGGAAGATTTGAAGCAAAGCTTTCGGAAGCGGGCAAAGAAGCAGGCGATATCAGATATCTCTACAGTGAGAAACTGGACGGAACCTTTTTGTATCGTAGACACGACAGAAGTGTCGAAGACGGCGGTTCGACCAGAGACTTATATGAAACGGCTAAATTATTTATTATGAGTATGCAGGATACAGAAAGGTAAGGTGACGATATGAGTTTAAGAGTTTCACAGAATATTTCAGCAATTACAGCGCAGAACGCATTACACAGAACAGATACCAAGTTATCACAGTCTTTGGAGCGTTTGTCTTCCGGTTTAAAGATTAATCATGCGAAAGATAACCCTGCGGGCGTAGCAATTGCAAAGAGAATGAATTCCCAGATTAAGGGACTTTCCATTGCAGGTGACAATGCCAGCGATGCAATCTCCATCGTAGAAACTGCAGAAGGCGCAATGAACGAAATTCATGCAATGCTTCAGCGTATGAGCGAACTCGCAATTGACGCCGCTAACGGCACCAAATCTGACGCAGACAGAGAAATGCTTGACGCGGAAGTAAAGCAGTTAAAAGAAGAAATTACACGAATTGCCAAGGATACCGAATTTAACGGACGTCCCCTTTTGGATGGCGGTTTTGATTTAAAAGGTTACTCAAGCGATGCCAATGTATCAGTGGCTTATTATTCAGATGAAGTGGATATCAAAGATTTTACGGTTTCCTCCGTTACTTTGGGCACGGACGCAGACGGCAATCCTTTAGTAACCGATTTGCAGTTATTGATGGACGGAAGCAAAAATGCATTCCCTGCAGATGCACAGTGGGAAGCTGATGGCGATCTTGTTACCATTAAGGCAGCAAATGATTTTGAAGTGAAGTTGAAAGTGGCAGGTAGCGCAGCCAATGTCAACCTTGATATGACAGGCATCGGCGCAATGCGTATGCAGATCGGAACCGAGGAAGGCCAGGTTCTTGAAATGCGTATCCCCACTATGAGCCTGGAGCTTATGGGTATTGAAGATACTTCAATTGCAACAGAAGCAGATGCGAAGGAAGCCATTGATAAAATTGCAGAAGCAATTAATTATGTTTCTGCAGCCCGTTCCAGACTTGGTGCATACCAGAACCGTTTGGAATCTACAGGCGAAAGCCTCGATGTTACTCATGAAAATATGACCGCTTCTTATTCACGTATTATGGACGTGGATATGGCAGGCGAAATGACCGAATATACCAATCAGCAGGTGCTTTCCCAGGCAGGTACTTCCATGCTTGCCCAGGCAAACGAAAGACCTCAGCAGGTTTTACAGTTATTGCAGTAATTAAGGGGGAAGCAGTATGACCAACGAACAGAAACAGGTATATACCCTTCGCATTTCCCAGGCAAATAAAACGGAGCTTGTGGTAATTTTATACGAGATGTTTCTCGATTATGCAGCCGAGGCAAAGTCAAACCTTGAAGCGGGCGACCGAGCCGCATTAAAGTTAAGCCTCAACAAAGCCAGAGGCTGCGTAAATGAGCTTATGGAATCTTTGCATTTCGAATATGAAGTCGCACAGAATCTTATGCAGCTTTATCTCTATGTATATCGTGAATTATTGAAGTGCGAAATGCGTAAGGACAGCGTCCATATTGAGAACGCCTTAAAAGTAATGGTACCTTTAAAAGAAGCCTATGCCACCATCAGCGCAGGCGACGATTCCGCGCCGGTTATGAGCAATGCCCAGACCGTGGTTGCGGGCCTTACCTACGGACGCAATGACGTCAACGAGAGTATGGCGGATCAGGGCGCATCCAGAGGTTTCTACGTATAAGCTACAGGTGTTTCCGGAAGCAGAAGCTTGTGAGAAGGCGCAGTGAGTTCCGGTTCTTCAGGCGGATTGTGAATTTTTTCAGCTTGTAAAAGCAGGTAACGATAGCGTTTCAACGCAGAATTTACCTGAAAAATATAGCAATCAATCAAATCAGGGTCAGTTGCATTGTCAAAGCCGCAATAGGCGCTTTCCAGTGCAATCATGGCCTTTTTGATTTCTTCACGAAGGAGTTCATCATTGTCGGTTTCGCCGGGTGTAGTTTCGTAATCCAATTGGCAATAAGCAATCTGCATAGGGACCTCCTTGAAATAAAAGAATACATATTTTACCAATCTGCCGCCGGTCAAAAGCCGGCGGTTTTTATTTGGTTATTTTTAGTGTTGACCGGAAAACCGGATTTATTCAGCGGATGTTAAAATTTGTTATTTTAGCTATAGAACGGGCAAAAAAATTATAAAAGAAATATCTATAATGGAGCTATTTGTAAAAGAAGTATCATTTTCGAAATAGTTTGTACATAAGATAGAATATAAAAATTTTCGGGGATTGTATTGCCGGATAAAATCAGAAATGTGCGAGGCGTAAAGTGACAAATATAAATATTCCGATGTTAATTATTACAGTGATATCGTTAATTATAGTGTTGATGATAGGACGTAAAAGGCCCGATTATACAGTGAATTTCTTTCTGCGAATCGGGCTTTGTTACGTTGCAATTTACTTCATCAATAATGCCTTTTTGGAGAAAGGGTTGAATGTCTGCGTGGCAATGAATGCCGTGACGTTTCTGACGTGCGGATTTCTTGGTTTTCCGGGATTGTTTCTGCTGTATGGATTGGTGTTTTGGAATTTCTTTGTGCAAGGGAATATATAGATAAAATGGGGCTTTGAACACATTCTAAGGGGGGTGATTCAAGGCTCTTTTGTTAGGTTTTACTAAAATTAAAAAAGTTCGGAAAAAGCACTTTACATTTCAAAAAAATGTCTCTATAATGCAAAACACAACGAAGCAATCAGCCCGTTGTTCTAAAGCAAAACTTTGGCAGAGTTCTCTGCAAAATATCTCAAAAGATTTGAATTACATATAGGGAGGTAATCTTATTGTAGCCTTACTTGTTTTATTGCTAGGAGCGGTAGTGTGGGATTTATCTAAGACCCGGATACCCAATGCTCTTATCGTAAGTGGCCTGATTATAGGTGTTTTTTATCGGGTACTGTGTATGGGGGAACGAAATTATCTTGCGATTCTTCTAGGAATTATGATTCCTGTCTTATTGTTCTTTCCGCTCTTTTTAATCCGTGCCATGGGAGCCGGTGATATTAAATTATTTGCCGTGACGGGAGCCTTTTTTACCATTGGAGAAAATTTAAAGTGTATTGTGTTGGCCATAATGCTTGGCGGTGTTTTCGCTTTGATTAAAGTACTTTTCTACAGAAATTTAAGGGAACGTTTAAAGTATATGTTTACTTATTTCAGAAATGTGTTGCAATTTGCGGGAACCGGAAGCTTTTATGGCTTTTCTTATGCAGACAGGGAAGATGACGAATGTGTAAAACGTGCAGGAATTAAATTTTCTTTGCCTATTCTGATCGCGACAATCATTGTTATGGGGGATATGTTATGAGGAAAAAAGAAGTTGTAATATGCGACAGTAATGAAGTTTATGCGCAGAGATTTCAAGAGTACTTAGCGGAGGAACGAAGTCTGCCTTTTGCGGTTGTTTTTTATACGGATTATAAAAAGTGTATTGAATATTTATCTGTAGGAAAGGCAGAGGTTTGCGTTGTCTCAGAAGATTTGGTTGCAGAGATGAATATAGAGACGGAATGGTGTAAACACGTTAAGCACCGGATTACATTGTGCGAGGATTCAAATGAAATGTCAGAGAATGATATTTTTCGATATCAGAGTGCAGATGCTTTGATAGAACAAATTTGCAAGATTGCAGATTTAGACAGCAGGTCTTCACAGGTTAAGAACGAAGGCGGCGCATCCAAGCTGATAGGAATTTATACACCAATTGGGCGATGCCTTCAGACTTCTTTTTCGTTGGTGTTAGGACAGATGTTGGCGGCCAAATATAAGGTTTTGTATTTGAATTTCGAAGCGTATTCAGGCTTTACACAAATGTTGCAACGTGATTTCAATGCGGATATGGCGGACTTGCTGTATTATTTCAAAAACATATCAAAGGATTTTTCGGGACGGTTTGCCGGAATGAAACAAACGATTAACGGATTGGATTATATTCCCCCGGCGTTTTCCTATATTGACATATCTCAGATTTTGCCAAATGAGTGGGAGTACTTTTTAAATGCGTTGGGACGAGAGGGCGGATATGACTATATTCTTTTGGATTTGACGGATTATGTACAGGGGTTGTACCAGATTTTACGGAATTGTTCCTATGTGTATACCATAACGAGGAATGACGGAATGGCATTGGCTAAGATTACCCATTATGAGAATGTGTTAAAAGAATTAGCCTACGATGATGTTCTGGCCAAAACAAAGAAGTGTTCTTTCTCGATATACCGACAATTGCCTGCGGAGCCGGAGAATCTTTTGTATTCGGAATTGGCAGACTATGCAAGAAGAATTTTAAGAGAGGATTTTGGATTTTCATGACCTATGAGGAAATAAAAGCAGAAATATGCGAAGAAGTTCGAGCGAATTTGGACTTATCGCGGGAGATGGAAAATGAAGAGGTAAAAGAACTGATTTACCGCGTGATAGCAGAGTATGCCGGACCGCATTATTTAAGCTTGGCACAGAAGGAAACTCTGGGAAAAGAGATATTTGCTTCGGTTCGGGAATTAGACATACTTCAGGAACTGGTGGACGATGATACAATTACGGAAGTTATGGTGAATGGCCCGAAAGAAATTTTTGTGGAGAAAAAGGGGCACATATATAAAACGGACAAGCAATTCGCATCGGAAGAAAAGTTAGAAGATGTTATACAACAAATTGTAGCGTCCTGCAATCGTGTTGTAAATGAGCGCGTGCCGATTGTGGATGCAAGATTGTCTAACGGTTCAAGAGTAAATATTGTGTTAAAGCCGCCGGCAATTAACGGGCCGGTTGTAACCATTCGACGCTTTCCGGAAAATGCGATTACAATGGATGATTACATTGCATATGGAAGTATAACAAGGGAGGCGGCAGAGTTTCTTCAGAAAGCGGTTGCGTGTGGATATAACATTTTCATTTCAGGTGGCACCGGTTCCGGAAAGACAACGTTGTTAAACATACTATCAAATTCCATTCCGCAAAGCAGTCGCGTCATCACTATTGAGGATAGCGCAGAATTGCAAATTAAGGGTGTTGAGAATTTGGTAAGTATGGAGACAAGAAACGGCAATAGTGAAGGTTGTGAAGAAATCAGTATTAAAGATTTGATAAAAACAGCCCTGCGTATGCGACCTGACAGAATTATCATTGGTGAGGTGCGAGGTGAGGAGGCATTTTTTCTTTTACAAGCTCTCAATACCGGTCATGATGGAAGTCTTGCAACTGCTCACGCCAACAGTGCTACAGATATGTTACTGCGTCTGGAAATGATGGTTCTTATGGGAAAAGAATTACCTCTTCCTGCCATTCGGCGACAAATTGTATCGGGAATCGACATTTTGGTACATTTAGGTAGAATGCGGAATCGCAGTCGTAAGGTAATGGAGATTTTGGAAGTGACTGGTATGGAAGGCGAAGAGATTCTTTTGAATCCGTTGTTCTCCTTAGAAGATGACGATAAGGGGAATTATTCTTTGATAAGAATTAACAGATTACAGAATCAGGAAAAGTGGATTAAGGAGTAGGCATGGTATATGATACTTATCATTTTAGCGTAAAGGAAAAAGTGATTTTATTCGCGATTTGGATTGGAATAAGTGGCGTGGTAGCGTATTTTTTTTATCGCTCATGGATTGTTTGGGGAATTGTTATGTTGTGTTTTCCATTATTTTTAAAATGGCAAAGAAAGTCTGCAACTCGGAAAAGAAAATGGGAGTTAACACTTGCTTTCAGAGAGGCTGTTGTTATTGTAGCAGGAAATTTGCAGGCAGGGAATTCTATAGAGAATGCATTTCGTAGGGCATACAGTGATCTGAAATCTCTGTATGGTGAAGAGGCGGATATCACCAAGGAATTCTTAATAATCGGGAGAGGATTGGAGAACAATCTGGTACTTGAAAAAATGCTGTTGGATTTTGGGACACGGAGCGGAGTAGAAGATATTAAAGATTTTGCGAATATTTTTGCTGTAGCTAAAAGAACAGGAGGCAATTTGAAAGAAATTATTGTAGATACGGTAGAGATTATCAGCGACAAAATTGAGATGAAAAGAAGTCTAAGAATACTGATTAGCGAGAAACAATTCGAACAAAAGATTATGAGTGTTATCCCATTTTTTATATTGGTATATATCGGAATGACTTCACCGGGATATTTTGATTCTTTATATCATTCATTAAGTGGAATAGGTATTATGACGGCTTGTTTAATAGCTTATATTGTAGCTATTTTATGGGGAATGAAAATTACTGCAATTGAGATATAGGGAGGCACAGTTATGTCTAAAAATCGAAAAAAAGGACTTGTGATTTTACTTCTTGGAATCTTAATAATGGTTCTTTCTTTAGTGTTTCCGATGGGTTCAGGTAATTTAGCAGAAAGTGGTTGTTTGAAAAGAAACGAATTTGGAGAAGGCGAGATGCAAGTATCATTAGTCGCTATTACGGACCGCGAAGAAACAGTTATTGAATACAATGTGGCAGAACGCAAATTTACGGAAAGCGAAATTAGGAATATGCTACCGGGATTTAAAGAGAAACTGGAATGTTCAGTATTAGGTGAAAATGAGTCTTTGGATAAAATTCAATATTCTTTGTCACTAAAGGAAGAGTTGGACGGATATCCGTTTTATATAACATGGAGCAATGAGCGATCTGATTTAATTGGTTCTGAGGGTAATTTAAAAGAAAAGGTAGACGAACCTGTACCTGTGATGTTAACTGCAGAGTTTGAATATGAAGAATGGATATTTGAACACAGCTTTTTTGCCGTGTTAGTGCCACGGGAATATGAACCTTTGGAAGAATGGGTACATATGTTGGAAGATGCTTTAGTAAGGGCGGATGTGAACAGTGAAAACCAGACATATATGAATCTTCCTGAGACAATAGGAGGAACTTCCGTTAAGTGGGGCGAAAAACGAGAAAATAAAGGACTAAAAATAGGAGGTTTTTGTGTTGTTGCAGCAATAATATTTTTCTATGCAGATTCAGTAGAGAAGAATGAGAGGGATAAAAAAAGGCTACAAGAAATCCGAAAGGATTATCCTGAATTTGTTATGAAGTGCGCTATGTTGGTTGGTGCAGGTTTGACGCCTAGACAAGCGTTTGAGCGTTTGGGAAAAGTCTATAAAGAAAACAGTTCTGCTAAAAATTCGTTGTATGAAGAAATTCTTGTCACAAACAGAGAATTGGAAAATCGAATTGCAGAGCGTAGGGGTTATGAAAGTTTTGGACGACGATGCGGAATTAGGGAAACAGAGAAATTGGGAAGTATGCTATCAAGAAATTTGACTAAAGGTACAGAAGGCTTAAAGAATGCTTTGCGGGAAGAAGCAAAGGAGGCAATGGAAATGGAAAAAGAGCGGATTCGAAAACAAGGTGAAACAGCAGGAACGAAACTTCTTTTTCCGATGTTGATTCTTTTGTTAATCGTTATGGTAATTATCATGATTCCTGCTTTTAGCACTTTTAGCATATAAGGAATGAGAAAGGAGGTAAGAAGTATGAATTTGAAAAATCAATGGAAAGCATTTTTGAAAGATGAAAGTGGTTTGTCTACAGTGGAAATTATATTGATTCTGGTTGTATTAATTGCATTGGTATTGATTTTTAAGGATGAGATGATTGAAATTGTGGAAAGTATTTTTAAAACGATTAATAAAAGAATTGATAAGATTTAGGAAAAGGAGGATTGCCGTGTGAAGAAAGGACATATGACTGTATATTTAACTTTGGTTTTTACACTGATTGTATCGTTGATTTTATCGGCATTTGAAACAGTAAGAGGAAGTTATCTGAAGGTCAGATGTGAAAATGCAGTTCAGACGGCAATCCATTCTTCATTCGCTGAGTATCATCAGGTTTTATATGAAAGATATGGTTTGTTATTTGTCGATACTTCTTATATGACATCGGTACCGGATTATAGAAAGTTAGAAGAACGTTTAGAAATATATTTGGGATATAACTTAGTTCCGAAAGAAGAGCAAACGCTGCTTTTTGCCAGGGACTGGTATGATATTGAGGATTACAATGTGAGTCTTACAAATATTCGACTGGCCACGGATGACTGGGGAGGGATAATACGACAACAGGCTGTGAATTATATAGGGAACTATGTTGGTAAAGATTGGATTGAAGAAGTACAAAGCTGGATTACAGTGGTGGATCAATATGAGATAACACAAGAAAAATTTGAGGACTATCATAAAGAAGTAGTGGTGGATAAAGAGGCATGCTGGAAAGAAAATAATTTATTGAATGAAGAGTGGAATACGTATACCGGATTGCCATCACTAAATTTAGCAAGTGATTATTTGGAACCGCTTTTTGCTGAAAGTATGAATTACAGTGCCACCGGTATTTCAGCTAAATCTTTTCAACCTTGGGAACACGTCTCGCATCGGTGGAATATTCAAGGAACCGGTGTTTTGGAAGAGAATGGGTTTGATGTAACAGAAGAAATTTTGTTTGGAGAATATATTCTGCAAAAAATGGGCAATTACAGGAATGTTAGAGAAGATTCCAAACTGGATTATCAGGTGGAATATATTTTGTTTGGGAATGCGCAGGACAGTTTTAATTATTATAGGATGCAGGAATCTTTGTTTTGGTTTCGGGGCGCTGCTAATTTGAGTATGTTGTTGGCTGATCGAACAACGCAGGAAAAAATTAAAACCATATCACAGATTGGTTTGTTATTGGAAATACCACCTGAATTGTTGCAGGCAGCGATTAATGTTTGTTGGGCAGCAGCAGAGAGTATAGATGATGTCAAGAATTTAATAAAAGGAGAAGAAGTGCTTCTGTTGAAAGAACCAAAAGATTTTTCGGTTGGTTTGGGAAGCATCATAATTGGCAAACCGGTAGACCTAACACCGGGTGATCCGCAAGGAGATATGTTAGCAATCAAAATGGATTATGAGGATTATCTTCGACTTTTTTTGTATATGCAATCGCCTACGGTTAAGGTGTATCGTTGTATGGATATGATGGAAGCAGACATACGACTGACCGAAGGAAATGAAAATTTCCGTATGGATGCCTGTGCGGATGCAGTGAGTATGGAGATAGGAATTCATAGCGGATATGAGCATTTTTATACGCTGGAAAGAAAATACAGTTATTTTTAAAAGAAAGGAAATAAGGGGTAGTAAAAGACGTCCTTTTTCAGGGGCATCTATTTTAAATCTATCATTCTACTCTCTCTTGTTCTTAAGGTATTTTATATACATATCTACGCCTGAGAAAAAGGATGTTTTTTGCTATCTCTTAAGAGAAAAAATGAAAAATAATTACAGGGTAACTGTAAAAGGAAGTATAACTGTAGAGACAAGTTTGGTGTTGCCGTTGTTCATTATCTCTATAGTTAATATTATTTCTTTATTTGAAATGATATATATACATACGGCTATGGACATTGCATTAAATCAAGTAGGTAAGGAAATATCAGTAGCGGCAAATTTTCAAAACATTTATGAGAATGATTTATTAACGGAAGTATATGTGAAAGAACGGGTGCTTCAATTGGTAGGAGAGAATAAAATTGCAGATTCGTTGATAGTAGGCGATTCCAATGGTATTGTTCTTCTGCGTTCGGAAATTGCCAAAGAAAATGATGTGATTGATTTGGTAATGACGTATCGCGTTGAACCGTGGTTTCCGTTTTTTCAGGTTGGCGATATGGTCATGATTAATCGATGTTATATCAAGGCGTATACGGGATATGCATTAAACGAAAATGCGTTTGAGGAGAGAAGATTTTATGTAGCAGAAAACGGAGATGTTTATCATTTGAGCAGAAGTTGCACACACCTTCAGTTATCTATTTCAATGGTAGGTGAAGCTGAATTGGTAAAAGCACGGAACAAAGACGGTGAGAAATATAAACCATGTGAAGTATGCTTTGATAAAGAGATGTCAGGCGGACATTATTACATCGCAATGCAAGGCAACAGATATCATTCGTCAGTGGCTTGCACCGGATTGAAAAGAACCATTTATGTTGTAAAAGAAAGCGGAGTTGGGAATAAACCATTATGTATAAGGTGTATGGAAGAATATGATTGGGATGCTGGAAATAATTAAAATAGTTGTATTGGGAGTGTTTTTATTAATTGAAGGGATTCGTGATTTGCAAAAACATAAGGTTTCAATGATTACGGTTATGATTGCCGGTATACTGGGGGTGATTTTTCAGTTTGGAATCATTCGAGAAAACGGATTAAAAATTATAGGCGGAATACTCATTGGCATTGTGCTATTGTCGTTGGCTAAAATAACCAGAGAAAAAATTGGGTATGGCGATGGTTGGATTTTCGTGGTGACAGGAATTTATTTGGGGTTTCATAGTAATATGTATCTTTTGTTATTATCATTGTTTTTGGCATCTTGGGCATCAATTTGTCTGCTTGCGTTCAAGAAGGTTAATAAAAAAACGGAACTGCCGTTTGTTCCTTTTATACTACCGGGTTATTTATTATTATTGGTCATTACATAAAAGGAGATTTTTATATTGAAAAAATATCAAAGAGGAAGTTTTACGGTAGAGACCGCATTAATTATGCCGATTGTTTTAATGGTGATTTTAATAGTTTTCTTTTTTGTTTTGTATATGTATAACCGCAGTGTTATGCAAAATGCCGCGTACAGAGGTGTAACACAGGTGTTTTACTATTCGAGTGAAAGTAATGAATATATAAAAGAAGAATGCAGTAGAGTAGTATTAAAAGATTTAGAAAATTCGTTGGTTGGGGTAAAAAATGCAGAAGTTGAAATAGAAGTATCGGCCGATAGAGTTGAAATTACGGTAGATGGAAGATTAAATGTTCCGGAAATAATATCGCCGAAAGGAACAGTGTTTGAAGAGTTATGGAACTATGAAATATATGCAAAAGAAGCAAGATATAATCCGGCGGAAATAATCATAAAAGGACAAAATCTTGAGAATATTGTAAATGAGTTTACGCTGAAGGAGGGAATGGATGTTGGAAGCTAGATATAAAAAGGATATGAATAGTAATTATCTGATATTAGGTTGTGAAGAAAAAGCAACTTATGAGCTGAACATGATTTGCAACAACAAAATTAAAGGATTGTTAGATTGTCGAAGATACCTATTTAATGGACAGACGGAATTGCATTATAACATTACGTCCAAACAACCGCTAAGTCGGGTATATTTAAAGAAGGAGTTAACTGCAGAAGATGTTAGGAAAATACTATTATCAATCCGGTTACTTATGGATGAGTTAAAAAAATATTTATTAAGTTTTGAATGTATTTTATTTGATGCCGAGTATTGTTATTGCAATCCTGAGACAAAACAGTCGGAGTGGATTTTTTATCCGCAACGTAAAAGTGAAAGTAGTATGGGGAAGCTGGCAGAATTTCTAATTGATCGGGTAGATCACGGAGAGCGAACGGCGGTTGATATGGTGTATCATTTCTACAAATTGGTGCGAAATGAAATGGTGACAAAAGCTGAATTGGACAAGTTAATTGAGGAATATGAAAGTGATAAAACGTATGAACCGTTGAAATGTCAAAAGCATGATTTCGGATACGAACAGGATATGCAACTTGCAGTACAGTATAAGGAAGCGGATTGTGGAAATGACACTTTGAAAAGTAATACGGTATGGGAAAAGGTTAAAGAATTAATACATACAAAAGTACGAATTTTTAGTAAAGAAAAAACGAATAAATGGGGAAAGAGAATTGAGACGGTCAATTCTCTTAATTGGGAAACATACGGATTGGAGGAATATGAAAACTATAAAGGTGAAACGGTAGTTATGGGAGTTCAAAGTATAAAGGCGACACGACGACTTAGAAGTTTATCAAAAAGTGATGCGGAGTATATTTCCTTGCAAAAACTTCCTTGTATACTGGGGAAAATGGAAGAGTGTTCAGATATTGTTTTATGGGATCAAAGCATTAGTCGTATGCATGCGCGTATATTTGAAGAGAACGGCGAATTATATTTGCAGGACTTGAATTCCACCAATGGTTCATATATAAACAATTTAGAGTTGGAGAGTAATGAAATCGTAAAATTAAAGATAGGTGATGAAATTACATTCGGTAACTTAAGATACATATATGAGTAGTTGATTTTTCTTCACAAAAATCGTATATTTTATATGTACGAGGATGATGAAAATGAAAGAACAACTGAAGGCTTTTTTGGCATTGGAAGGCTATACAACCGTTACTTCCAATTTGCCGGAATTTCTGGTTTTTTTGAAAAAAGAATATAGACACGTAAGTGTAATTTACGTTATGGAGTTAGAGGAAGGTTCTACTTTTACGACTGAAAGATACAACGGCGTTTACGAGAGCGCGGGTAAACTTTTGGAGAAGAACGGCATTACAGAAATGCACATTCTGACCGTGATTATTTCGGATAATCCGGAGCATGCACTGGAAGTATGCCACGAGGACAGATATGCCTGGGTAATCAATCGCGCTGAGAAACAGCTGGTAATCGGTGAGGATAAGGTAGAAGATTTCTATGGGATGAGGGCTTCTTTTGAGAAGTTTTTAGCGGCGCCCGAAGCGGCATCGAGAGAGATAGAAGAAACCAAAGAGAAGGTTTTGACTGAGTTAAAAGAACAGGAAAGGAAATTGCTTCAAACCATCTATGCTCCCTGGGTTGCATACGTATTGGTTGCAATCAATATTGTGGTATATATTGTATGTACAGCAACGGGCGAATTGTTGTATAATGTAGGTGGAATGAGTGTTGCAACCGTGATAGGAGACGGACAGTGGTACCGTATTCTAACATCTATGTTTTTGCATGGTGATATCACACACATTTTTAACAATATGCTCATATTATATTTGTTAGGAAATATGGTAGAGCAGCGTATTGGAAGATGGCAGTTTGCGACGTCATATTTCATATGCGGAATTGTTGCCGGACTGATTTCGCTGGGAGCGAAGTATTTCAGCGGAATGGATGCGAACAGCATTGGTGCCAGCGGTGCAGTCTATGGTATATTCGGGATTGCATTGGTTACGGAACTTACAACCATTAATTGGCGACGTATCAATTTTTTTACGATACAGCGATTGTTGTTAGTAATATTGTGTATTGGTGTCAGTTTGTATGTAGATTCACGAACCGCAGGAATTGATTACGAGGCTCATGTAAGCGGACTTTGTATGGGTGCAATTATCGGAATGACATGGTATTTTAATCAGCTCAGAAAGAAGAGGATGAAAAAACATGAAAGTTAATATTTATTACGGCGGAAGAGGATTAATCGGAGATCCTACGTTATATGTGATTAATAAAATGGCAAGCGTGTTGGAGGAGTTAAATGTAACGGTGGAGCGCTATGATTTATATGAAAGCAAGAATTCCATTACAACCTTACCCAATACATTAAAAGACGCGGATGGTATCATTCTTGCCAGTACTGTGGAATGGTATGGAATCGGTGGTTATATGCAGTCGTTTTTGGATGCTTGCTGGCTCTATGCGGATAAAGAGAAATTGGCGCAGATTTATATGTGCCCCGTTGTAATGAGTACAACCTATGGCGAGCGCGACGGTAAGCTTACTTTGGCTACTGCTTGGGAAATTCTCGGTGGTCGTCCCTGTAGCGGTATTTGCGGATATATTCCGGAAATCTCTATGTTGGAATGTAAGGAAGAATATGACCGTCTGATTGAAAAAAAAGCAGAGAATATGTACAGAACCATTAACCAGAAACTGACTAGTTTTCCTGCAAGTAATCAGGCTGTTAAGCAGAAGGTTTCTTTTACGCAGAATATAGCCCTGACACCCCAGGAGACAGAACAGTTGTCTATGTATGCTTCTGACGATAATTATGTACAGCAGCAGAAAGAGGATATTAAAGAATTAACCAATATGTTTAAGGATATGATGGAGAATAGGGAGACGGACGAGAAGCAAAGCTTTATCGGTGATTTTAAGGCACGTTTCACACCGCAACCGGGATTCAATGCGATTTTCCGCGTTGTAATCAAGAACTACAACAAACCCATGATTCTTCGTATCCAGAATGCTAAGTTGGAATGTTTTTACGGAACTTCCGAATATGCTGATGTTGAATTGCAGACAGAAGAAAGTGTAATCGAGAGCATTATTGCGGGCAAAACTACATTCCAGAATGCTTTTATGAGTGGAAATATGACAATGAAGGGAGACTTCAAGCTCCTTCGCAATATGGACCACATTTTTCCTTTTTCGGGCAATATAACCGACGATGGAATGTTCGTATAAAATATAAATTAAAAGAGGTATAGAAGATGAAAAAAGATGATTGTATTTTTTGTAAAATAGCCAATGGTGAGATTCCTACAAATTCAATTTATGAAGATGAGAGATTTCGGGTGATTCTTGATATGAGTCCTGCGACTAAGGGACATGCATTGATTCTTCCTAAGGAGCATTTTGCAAATATTTATGAGTTGCCGGAGGATTGGGCAGCAGATGTTATGGTGCTTGCAAAGAAAATGGCAACTATGATGACTGAGAAGTTAGGCTGTGATGGTTTTAATCTGGTTCAGAACAATAATGAATGCGCAGGTCAGACGGTATTTCATTTTCACTATCACCTTATTCCCAGATATATTGGTGATAATCAGAAGATTCAATGGAACCCTACTTCGCCTACTGCAGACGAGTTAAAGGAAGTTCATAGTATTTTAACAAAGTAGGTATAAGATTTACGGTGTAATAAAGATTTATTTCAAGTTGTGGAGGAAGAGATGGATCCCGAAAAGAATGTGCTTGAAGAAGGAACTGCAACTATAGCGGTTGAGTTGACTCAGGTTGAGAAGTTAAATGAATTGCGTAAGAAATATCGTAATGCTGACCTTTTGTGGAAGTTGATTACGGTTGTTGTAATAATACTTGCAATTGCGTTTATTTATATGGCATATATGAAGATTGTATTTGATGACGGCTTGCTTCGTGTCATTGTGGCTTGTGTTTTCTTGTTGGCGATTCCGTTTTGTTTATACATTCTTCCGTTGCTTTTCAAAATGTCTTCCAAATTTAAGGCATATAATGCAGAGTACAAGAATGTATTCCTTCAGGAAAAAATCAATGCAGAGCTTCCGAAGGCAGATTATAAGGCAAAGGACCGCATTTCCATTAAAGAAATTAGCGAGTGCTCTATGATTCGAAAGGCGCGTTCGGCGAACGCCAATGATTGTATCGAAGGAACTTATAAAGGTGTGGATTTTCTTCGCTATGATATGGAATTATCTTATAAAAAGAGCCGTAAAGTTTCGGATTGCGTATTGATTGCCTGTTCTAACAGAACTGAGTTGGATGGCGAAGTGCAGATTATACAGAGAGATTTTAAAATTGGTAAGCAATTGTATGAGATGCCGGAAGGTTATCAGGAATATGTAACGGATGATGAGAAGTTTAATAAAGAATTCGTTGTATACACTGCAGAACAGGAAATTGCGTCATCTTTTATTGATAAAGAATTAATGCGTAAAATTAGCAGATTTTCAGGTGGCGGACCGATTGCAGCTTTTTTTGATAAGAAGAAAGTATATTTGATTATTAAGAGAAAGAAAGACGCAATGGAAGCGCCTGTCTATAAAGCCGTGAAAGAAAATGCTTGCAGAAAAGAAGCAGAAAAAGAAGCAGAAGTAATTAAGAATTGGGTAGATTTATTGCACGATTGCGTAGTGAAATAAGCCACGCTTTTATAAGTATATTACGATTTGGTTTTAGAAGTTTTCAATTGTTCCGGAAGAGCCGGATAAATCATTTTTCTAAAACCTATGGATAAGAACATTTTGGCAATGTCCGGAATGATGAAGGGAAGAATACAAATTTGTAGAACCGGAATCATTTCGGACATGTTTTTTATGTCAGAATAGGCAAAAAGAAACCAGGCAGTTCCGAAGATATAACAAGCTATAAGACCGAGTATCATACCGATGATTCGTGCGTAAAGACGTTGGCCGAGAAGTGTGGTGAATAACCAATAAATCAGTGCCAACAAAACAAAGCCGACAATATATCCTCCGGTATTGCTTAAAAGGACACTGATGCCACCGCGAAAACCGGAGAATACGGGAACGCCGATTGCGCCAAGAAGGATATACAAAAGGATAGAAAAAGTGCCCTTCTTCCCACCTAACAATTCTAAGGTAATAAATACTCCCAACGTCTGAAGAGTAAAAGGAATTACGGTAGGAATTGTAATGTAGGAACAAAGGGCAATGATAACTGTAAAAAGTGAGCAATAAACCATAGAAAGGATACGTAAGTGTCCGGTTTCCTTGGTATGGTTCATATGTATGCTCCTTTCATTATTTTATGGTCTGTTAATAACAGCGTCTTCAATTAAGCTTATTACTTTATCAACTGCATTTAACTGTGAACTTTGAGACATTGTTTCAATGTAGGTCTTGCGATTACAGTAAAGTTCATAAACTTTTTCAACTAAAGTGCTTTCGTCTAAATCATCTTCATCCAATACAAGTGAAAAACCTTGCGATTCAAAGGATTTCGCATTCAGTATCTGATCACCGCGACTGCTTGCAGCAGGAAGGGGAATTAAAAGATTTGGCTTCTTCAATGCCAAAAGCTCACAAATAGCATTTGCCCCAGCTCTGGAAATTACGATATCTGCCATGGAAAGTACATCTTTTAATTCGCTCTTTAAATATTCAAACTGTGCATATCCCTTTTGGTTTAAGAGGAGATTATCCACTCGGTCTGTTCCGCAAATATGAACAACCTGGAAGTCTTCTAACAGTTTAGGTAAGGCGGCACGTACTGCTTTATTAATGGCAACTGAACCTGAACTTCCGCCGATTACCATAATAACAGGAAGATTAGAGGTAAATTTACATAAATTCAAGGCTGCCACTTTATCACCGCGCATTAATTCGCTTCTGATAGGTGATCCTGTTAAAACCGCCTTCTCTTCCGGAAGATTTGTTAAGGTTTCCGGGAAGTTACAGCAAACCTTGGATGCAACGGGGATACAGAGTTTATTTGCCAATCCCGGTGTCATATCTGATTCATGAATAATGCATGGAATCTTTAAAGATGCTGCTGCACGTACAACAGGTACGCTTACAAAACCGCCTTTTGAGAAAATTACATCCGGTTTTAATTCTTTCAGGAGTTTCTTTGCTTCACCATAGCCTTTCATAACGCGGAAGGGGTCAGAAATATTCTTCAGTGCAAGATATCTTCTTAACTTACCGGTTGAAACACCATAGTACGGAATTTCAAAATCAGTAATTAATTTTTTCTCGATTCCGTCATGTGAACCAATGTAATGAATATCATATCCCAATTCTTTTAATTTCGGTAAAAGTGCAATATTCGGTGTTACGTGACCGGCTGTGCCACCACCTGTAAGAACGATGCGTTTCATAAAACGACCTCCGGAGTGAAGTATTGTTATCTTATAGTTTAAGATATTATTGATTAAGGTAAGGTGTTATATTTTTAATACAATAATATTTGATATTTATTATAATAAATTATGGATTATAAAAGCGTTAAAGCTGTTTTACTGATTCAACGCTGCTTCCAAAGCATTTGCAAGCTGATCAGGGCAAGAGGTGCTTTTGAAACCGCAACGGATACCGCGGATTTTGGCAATGGCATCTTCTGCCTCCATTCCTTCCACCAATCGTGCAATACCCTGCAAATTGCCGTGGCAACCGCCGGTAAACTGAACGTGTTTTATAATATTGCCGTCTAATTCAATGTCAATTGCCTGGGAACAGACGTCTTTGGGAATATATCGCATAATTTCACCTCATTCTGCTTTTTTATCTATATTAAAAAGGATTATAACAGAAAAAAACGTCGATTTCCACTGTTTCGTGGAAAATGAAAGAGGATTTTGTCGATAAAAACAAAGGGATTCTCTCTTGTTTCGAAAAAAAGTTTTTTCTATACTGTTACTATTCCCTAAATTACTAAAATGAAACGGAGGACGGTATGGAATTATTAGAAAATGATATTTTTATTAAACTATCGATTTTTCTTATTACATTAAGCATAATATGCCAGATTGTGGCAGGGGTACTATATCAAAGTATGATACAGGAAACCGATAATATGTCGGCAACAGATAATAAACTTTTGAAACAATGTAAGCTGAAATTTGCTAATTGTTTTGAATTAAACGGAGGTGTTTCCAATATACCGATTTTTGTGGACAAGTTTATAAACCGAATGAAAATAGGCTTTCTTACCTTGCCTGGGTTGTCAGCTTTTTCGGGACAAATGATGCTTCTGTCCGTACTGTTGTGCGGAGTGGGTATCTATCGTCGCATCACGGCGGGGGACTATGTAGTTCAATTGTTTCCTTACTATATTGTCAGTCTGTTTGGTTTATATGCCTACTTTAGCATCTCTTCCTTGGTAGACGTCAAAGGAAAGAAAGAAGTCCTGAAAATCAACATAATCGATTATTTAGAAAATCATATGGTAAGCCGGTTAAAAGTTTTGCCAAAAGAGCGGATTGCCAAAGAAATTATGGATGCACCGCTGATGGAGAATGAAGCGCCGAAATTCGGACGAAAGGAAAGACAAGAGTTAGAACAGCTGCTACAGGAATTTTTATCTTGAAAAAAGGCCTTATTTTTGCTACACTTTACAAGGAACTTGACATTTTATAAATGTTTCAATAAATAAAGGATAAAAAGGAGAAAATCACATGAGTAAAAAAGTAGCATTTGATTATTCCAAAGCAGCACCCTTTATCAGCGTTAATGAAATGGAACTGATGAAGAAGCTTACACTTGACGCAAAAGAATTACTGGTTTCTAAGACCGGTGCAGGAAATGATTTCCTTGGTTGGATCAATCTTCCCGTAGACTATGACAAGGAAGAGTTTGCAAGAATTAAGAAGGCAGCAGAGAAGATTCAGAACGATTCAGAAGTTCTCTTGGTTGTTGGTATCGGCGGTTCTTACCTTGGTG
>JAGAQZ010000114.1 GCA_017622505.1 Lachnospiraceae bacterium | reverse complement strand
TCATTGCAAAGTTAAACGAGCAGCGAGTACAGGAACTTGAACGAATTTCAGGTTTAACCTCTGAACAAGCAAAAGAATACTTGTTGAAAATTGTTGAAGAAGATGTAAAACATGAAACTGCTGTGCTTATTAAAGAAATGGAAAGCAGAGCGAAAGAGGAAGCAGATAAGAAAGCTAAGGAATATGTGGTTAATGCAATTCAGAAGTGTGCGGCAGACCATGTATCGGAAGTGGCTATTTCAGTTGTTCAGCTTCCCAGTGATGAAATGAAGGGTAGAATCATTGGACGTGAGGGTAGAAATATCCGTACGTTAGAAACAATGACCGGTGTGGAATTAATTATTGATGATACTCCGGAGGCAGTTGTTCTTTCAGGTTTTGATCCTATTCGTAGAGAAGTAGCAAGAATTGCTCTTGAGAAGTTAATTGTAGATGGTCGTATCCATCCTGCAAGAATTGAAGAGACAGTTGAAAAGGCAAGAAAAGAAGTTGAAACATTGATTAAAGAAGAAGGTGAGTCTGCATGTCTTGATGTTGGTGTGCATGGCGTACATCCTGAACTTGTAAGACTTCTTGGTAAGATGCGTTTCAGAACCAGTTATGGTCAGAATGCGTTGAAGCATTCTATTGAAGTTGCACAGCTTTCAGGTCTTTTGGCTGCAGAAATGGGATTGGATGTCAGAATGGCTAAAAGAGCCGGTTTATTACATGATATCGGTAAATCCGTTGACCAGGAAATGGAAGGTTCCCATATCCAGTTGGGTGCAGATTTGTGTAAGAAATATAAAGAATCTGCTACAGTTATCAATGCCGTTGAATCACATCACGGTGACGTAGAGCCTACATCATTAATCTCTTGTATTGTACAGGCTGCAGATGCTATTTCGGCTGCAAGACCCGGTGCGAGAAGAGAAACCCTTGAAACATATACATCACGTTTGAAACAATTAGAAGAAATAACCAACAATTTTAAAGGCGTAGACAAGTCATTTGCTATTCAGGCAGGTAGAGAAGTTCGTGTTATGGTAGTTCCTGAACAAGTTACAGATGATGACATGGTATTATTAGCTCGTGATATTTCCAAACAGATTGAAGCTGAATTGGCTTATCCCGGACAGATCAAGGTTAATGTTATCAGAGAATCTCGTGTAATTGATTACGCAAAATAATTTAAAACCTCTTACGGATTTTCCGTAAGAGGTTTTTTTATACATATTTCAAAAACTATAGTTTTGATGTTATAAATAGTGTGATAAAAAATATTAATTTTTCCTTGTGTAACACGTGCTTTTGTAGTATTATACTATGGAATAAAAAATAAACATTACGATAATAAAATCGTTTTTATGGAGCGGACATGAAAAAATATCAGGAATTAAGCAGAGAAGAACTTTTATCATTGAGAGAACAGCTTTTGGCAGAATATGAAGATGCTAAAGGAAAAGGTTTGAAGTTAGATATGTCAAGAGGTAAGCCCGGCGTTTCACAGCTTGAATTATCTATGCCTATGTTAGACGTTATTAACAGTCAGTCCGATATGAAGACTGTTCTTGGTAACGATACCAGAAACTATGGTGATTTGGATGGTATCGGTGAGTGCAGAAGATTAATGGCTACTATGATGGGCGTTCAGAAAGATAATGTTGTAGTTTGCGGTAACTCCAGCTTAAATATTATGTATGATACAGTTTCGCGTTCAATGATTAAGGGTGTGAATGGTTCTACGCCTTGGGCGAAATTAGATCAGGTTAAGTTTTTATGTCCTGTTCCCGGATATGACAGACATTTTAAAATTACAGAATATTTCGGCATTGAAATGATTAATATTCCTTTGTATGACGATGGCCCTGATATGGATATGGTAGAGCAGTATGTAAACAACGATCCTGCTGTAAAAGGTATTTGGTGTGTTCCGAAGTATTCAAATCCTACGGGTATTTCATATTCAGATGAAGTAATCAAGCGTTTTGCAAACTTAAAGCCTGCTGCTGAGGATTTCAGAATTTACTGGGATAATGCATATGGTATTCATCATTTGTATGATGATAAGCGTGATGAAATTCTTAATATTTTAGAAGAGTGTGAAAAGGCCGGAAATCCTGATATGGTATATATCTTTGCATCTACTTCAAAGATTAGTTTCCCCGGTTCCGGTATTTCAGCAGTAGCATCTTCTCTTGAGAATATTAAGTTTATTGAGAGTCAGATGACAATTCAGACGATCGGTCATGATAAAATCAACCAGTTGCGTCACGCACGTTTCTTTAACCAGGTAACTACATTGGAAGAACATATGAAGAAGCATGCTGACATCATTCGTCCGAAATTTGAAGCAGTTTTGGATGTTATGGAGAAAGAGCTTGGCGGTCTTGGTATCGGTACTTGGACCAAACCTTATGGCGGATATTTTATTTCCTTCGATTCTTTAGAGGGATGTGCGAAGGCAATTGTTGCAAAATGTAAAGAAGCAGGTGTTGTACTTACGGGTGCAGGTGCAACCTATCCCTATGGCAAAGATCCGAAAGATTGCAATATCCGTATTGCTCCTTCGTTCCCGACACCGGAAGAAATGGCAATGGCAACAAACCTTTTTGTGCTCTGTGTAAAATTGGTTAGTGTTGAAAAATTATTAGAAGCTTAAACTATAAAACGAGTGGGGGAACCTGCTCGTTTTGTTATATAAGTTAATAATATTTGAATAATTCAGTTATTTGTGCTAGAATACAAGTAAGTATTAGTTTGATATTAAGAATAAGGGAGATAAACAGTGGACGATATCAAGAGAATAAAAAGAGAATTAGTGGCGAAAGGGCATATTTTAGATTATTATCATGACACAGTTCAAATTTCTAACGGAAATGTGGTTGTTTGGGATTTTATCGGGCATAAGGGTGCTGCTGCGGTGGTGCCCGTACTGGAAGACGGAAGAATTCTTATGGTAAAACAGTATCGTAATGCTCTTGATCGTTATACAATTGAAATTCCGGCCGGTGGAGTGGATAGTATAGATGAACCCCATTATGATGCGGCAATGCGAGAACTGAAGGAAGAAACAGGGTATACTACTGATAAATTGGAGTTTTTAATTGCAGTAAACACTACAGTGGCATTCTGTAATGAGAAGATTTCTATTTATGTGGCACATATTTCCGGAAACGGCGGTGCCCAGGAGTTAGACGAAGATGAGTTTATTAATGTGATTCCTTACGAAGTAAGCGAGTTGGAACGTCTCATTTATGCAGGTGAAATCACGGATTCCAAGACGGTTGCTGCTATTATGGCGTACAAGAATAAGTACGTAAAATAATTAAACAAAGTATATTTTGTCCTGTATGGAATGTTCCGTACAGGACTTTTTGCATATCAACAAACATATATAAATAAAAACAAGCATACATTGATAAAAAACAATGGGGTTTGCATTGAAATATAGACATTATGAACGGTATATAAAACCGGAAAACTTTATTTATATTATATTTATAGTAAGCTTTTTGCTTGGAATGTTGCTATCTTTTTTCTTTCATAAAAATAACGTGCAAGGCGTATTGTGGCTTGAACAAATTATACAATATGTAAAATATGGTGAAATACAATACGGTGATTTGCTTTTATATGTCTTAAAGCGAAGATGCATAATTATTGCAATTATAATTCTTCTTTGCATATCCGGAAGAGGAAAGTTTTTTCTTTTAGGAGGAGTAGGACTTGCGGGCGGATTTGCAGGATTCTACATTACGGAATTTGTAGTAGCAAAAGGAATTCTTGGAAGTCTGTTATTTGCTGTCAGCATATTTCCGCATTATATATGTTATGCGTACGGATATACGTGTTTATTACATTGGATAATAAAAACAACGAAAAAACAAAAAAACATTAACCAAGGCAGTCAAAAAAAGATATCTTTTAGCAATATAGATACACAAAATCTGATAAAAAAACTGTCCCCGGTTGCAGTTGTCATAATGGGAATTTTACTTGAGTGTTATGTAAATCCATTTATTCTGAAATTATT
>JAGAQZ010000113.1 GCA_017622505.1 Lachnospiraceae bacterium | reverse complement strand
TCATGCAGGCAATCGAATTCTGCTGTTTCGATATAAGTAGGCGGCAACGTTTGGGGCAATGGGTTCCTAATAGGCACTGCAATTTGTCGCGTCTCCTCTGTAACTCCCTTCAAATACATTGGCCACATTTTATGGTTATTTTTTGCATTCCATAATGGTGTATCCGGAAAAAGCATCATGGATTCTGTATTCATCTCATCATCTGTAACAGGATAAATAAGCACCTGACACATAGGCCGCGGCAACTCTCTTGTTTCCGCGGTATTGCATACATTTGCCGCCAATGCACCTCCGGCACTGTCGCCCAACACAATGATTTTATTCGGATTAACCGAAAGTTCTGTGGCATGGTCAACCATGTACTGATATGTAAGCATTACGTCCTCATATGCCGCAGGAAAGGGATAGTCCGGCAACAAATGGTAATCCGGCATAAAAACGCGACAATTCAAGGCTTTCGCATACTCATAGGCAAATTGTAACTGTCCGGGTGATGTTTTATAACCAAAGCCACCTCCGTGCAAATCCAAAATTGCAACATCAGTAGGATTCTCCGGTGTGATTTCTTTTACATCAATACGTTCTCCGCTGTATCCCTCAATCGTAAAATTGCGCAAAGTCACCCCTTTAGGCGGTTTCATTCTGTCCACCATTCTTTTTAAGGGCTTATGGGTTATCTTACACATCCAACCGCTAAAAGGCATATTGAACGCCACCTTGCGGAAGCCTTTATCGTAGGGATACTTCATACGGTGCTCCTTTTACATTTTAATATACTCATTATATGCTATTTTTCGAAATAGATATAGATGTTATTTTATTCTGCGGGCAACAATTAAATAGCCCGCCCTAACCGGGCGGGCATACTTACTTTATCTAAGCTGTGCAAGTCTTTCCTTAACCTGCTCCATCATCTGTGTATACTTCTCTAATTTTGCCTTTTCTTCTTCAATCTTAGCAGCAGGTGCTTTCGATACGAAGTTTGCGTTGTTAAGCATTCCGTTTACACGGGCAAGCTCACCGGCAAGCTTCTTTTCTTCTTTTTCAAGACGTTCGATTTCCTGTGCAATATCAACAAGTTCAGCAAAAGGAATGTATACGTTTGCATTGGCAATCACTACGGATACCGCATCATCGGCAATACCGCTCTTGTCTGCCTGAACGATTACTTCGGATGCATAAGCAAGAGACGCGAAGAATAACTTACCTTCTTCAAAAATCGCTCTCATTTCAGGTTTCTCTGATACTACATAAACCTGTGCCTTCTTGGAAGGGGGAACGTTCATGGATGTTCTTACGTTACGGATACCGCGAATCGCTTCCTTCATGATTTCGATTTCCTTTTCTTCCTTCGCGAAGTTTCTTTCGTCAGCGTATACAGGCCATGAAGAAATCATAATTGACTCTTCTTCGTTCTGTAAAGTACAGAAAATTTCTTCTGTAATAAAAGGCATATAAGGATGTAATAATTTCAACGCATCAATCAATACGGTCTTTAATGTCCAAAGTGCCGCATTGGAAGATACCTGATTGTCAGATGCATAGAGACGGGGTTTTACCATTTCAATGTACCAGTCGCAGAATTCATCCCAGATGAAATCATAAACCTTCTGAACGGCAATACCTAACTCGTAGTTCTCCATATTGTCGGTAACTTCTTTGATTACATTGTTAAGCTTTGAAAGAATCCACTTATCAACAGGTTCTAAATCTGCAACTGCAGGTGTGGTCACTTCCTTGCCTTCCATATTCATCATAATGAAACGTGAAGCGTTCCAAATCTTATTACCGAAGTTACGGTTCGCCTCTACTCTCTCATAGTAGAAACGCATATCATTACCCGGTGCGTTACCGGTAATCAATGTAAGACGAAGTGCATCTGCACCGTACTTTTCAATAATTTCCAAGGGATCGATACCGTTACCCAAGGACTTACTCATTTTACGTCCCTGAGAATCACGAACCAAACCGTGGAACAAAACAGTCTTAAAAGGTTTCTCCTTCATCTGCTCATAACCTGAGAATACCATACGGATTACCCAGAAGAAGATGATATCATAACCTGTTACAAGCACATCGGTAGGATAAAAGTATTCCAAATCCTTGGTCTTCTCGGGCCAGCCCAAAGTTGAGAAGGGCCAAAGTGCTGATGAGAACCAGGTATCCAAAGTATCGGGATCCTGTGTAAAATGACTCTGTCCGCAAACAGGACATACATCAGGCATCTCTCTTGCAACCACGATTTCACCACAGTCATCACAGTAGTATGCAGGAATTCTGTGTCCCCACCACAACTGTCTTGAAATACACCAGTCACGGATATTATCTGTCCAGTTAAAATATGCTTTTTCCATTCTTTCGGGAACAAGCTGGATTTCGCCGTTACGAACTGCATCTGCGGCAGGCTTAATCAACTCGTCCATCTTAACGAACCACTGCTGTTTTACAAGGGGTTCTACAGTTGTTTTACAACGGTCGTGAGTACCTACATTGTGTACGTGCTCTTCGATTTCTACCAAAAGACCCATTTCGTCAAGTTCCTTGACAATCTGTGCTCTTGCTTCATAGCGGTCCATACCTGCAAACTTGCCACCGTTTTCGTTGATGGTAGCATCATCATTCATAATGTTGATCAAAGGCAGGTTATGACGCTGTCCGACCTGGAAGTCGTTAGGGTCGTGTGCAGGAGTAATTTTAACAACACCTGTACCGAACTCTTTATCTACATAAGAATCCGCAATGATAGGAATTTCACGGTCAACAAAAGGAAGTTTCACCATTTTACCTACCAAGTGGGTATATCTTTCATCTTCAGGATTTACCGCAATCGCAGTATCACCAAGCATAGTCTCGGGACGTGTGGTTGCAAACTCAAGGAACTCATCAGTACCTACGATGGGATACTTGATGTGCCAGAAATGACCTGCCTGCTCCTCGTATTCAACCTCTGCATCCGAAATGGAAGTATTACAAACAGGACACCAGTTGATGATTCTTGCTCCTTTGTAAATCCATCCTTTTTCGTGCATCTTAATAAATACTTCCGTAACTGCCTTGTTACAGCCTTCGTCCATGGTAAAACGCTCTCTGTCCCAGTCACAGGAAGAACCTAATTTCTTTAACTGGCTGATAATTCTTCCGCCGTACTCTCTCTTCCAATCCCAAGCACGTTCTAAGAATTTCTCTCTGCCAAGGTCTGCTTTATCGATGCCTTCTTCTTTTAACTTCTCGATAATTTTAACCTCGGTTGCGATACTCGCATGGTCGGTACCGGGCTGCCAAAGGGCATTGTATCCCTGCATTCTTTTAAAACGGATTAAAATATCCTGCATTGTGTTATCCAATGCATGTCCCATGTGAAGCTGGCCTGTAATGTTTGGAGGCGGAATCACGATGGTAAAAGGTTTTTTATTCTCATCCACTTCTGCGTGGAAATATTTCTTTTCCAGCCATTTTTCATAAAGACGGTCCTCGATGCCATGAGGATCATAAGTTTTTGCAAGTTCTTTGCTCATTCTCAAGTACTCCTTTTTTATTCTATGTTAAAACATACCTAGATTTCTTCGTTTTGTCAAACTATATATGTATATAACTTTTTACTTTAGATAAAATACATCAAACTTTATTTTACAACTTTTAGGCTATATTTGGCAACCTTCTTTGAGTAATACATTATTCATCAAATTCAATGGCGACACTTCCCATGGAACAACTCATGGTAATCTTCCGCTCTGCGCCGTTGTTAATCCAGCGTTCCATTACCATTCCTGCCAAGGTATCCGTACCGATTTGCACGCTTTCTGCCGAACCGGATATATCGTAATTATAATCCTCCTGCGCACAGGCCAAATCCATATCCAGATGTCCCATACCGCAGTTTAAAATGATGTCGCCCGTTGTAATACCTTTTATTTCAAGGTTTCCCATACCAAGATTCACTTCCATAGTACTCGCAGCCATATTTCCGATAACAGCCTTTGCGGTACTAATCTCTAACTTCAATTCGTCTGCAACCAATGTTTCCACGGACAGTTCTCCGATTCCGGCCGTAATCGTTGTATGATCGAAATCAATTTCACCATTCACTATATTGCTGCCACAGATGGAACTCATGCTCAGCTCCTCGCCCTTAAGTGATGCCGAAATTTCAACCTGCTCCGCCGAACAGAAAAGAAAAACTTTCTGGTAAGTATGCCCATCCGGTACATATAACGTAATTTCCGACTTTTCTTCATTGCCTAAATCCTGTGGCACAACGCTCAGATATAATGTTCCGTCAGCCACATAGCACTGGAATTCTTCCGCACCGACACTTTGCACGCCAAAGCAATCGTTCCCGGAAGGTACAATTCTGCAGGTTCCGTTAAAAACGCTGATATCCATATTGGTTACTTCTGACGCATCTGCCAGTGACAAATTCGTATAGTCGCCGACGATTGTTTCATATTCTTCGTTTATTTTTACCGAAAATTCATCGATATCTACCGTAAATCCGTTAATGTTGGTAATACGCTCCAATAACGGAATTCGCTCCACGCTTTCTGACACCCCTACACGAACAAGATGCACAAGTTCCGTTACTTCTTTGCTTAATTCTCCGGCACCACCCATCAAAAGACCGGCAATCACCATAATCGCTCCGACGGTAACACATATAATTGCAATTTTAAACAGGGATTTAATCTTTCTTCTCATGATTATCCTCCCTGCCCGTTATCTTTTTGAACAATACCGGCACTGCCACACCATACCACCAAAGCACAAAACATTCCAGCAACAAAGCCACACCGACATTACACACACCAAAGCCCATCACCGCAACGGCACCCATAGGCATGGAAAAAAGTTTCTCGATCCCGATTCCGACCATTGCCACACCAGCAATCAACTGTCCCAAACCCACTATGGCCAATAACAGGATACTGAAGAATAAAACGAGTAAGCACGCAAAAAGCAAAATAGCCAAAGCATTCACAAATGCAAGCGGAATAAAAAGAATACAGATTGCAAGAATCATTTCCAAAGCTAAATTTTTCTGTTCCGCTTTGTGCTCGCTCATACTCGCTCCTTTCTCAATAAAATGCTGGAATCTAATAACATTCAATTTAGTATTATATTATTATTTTATCTGTTTTACAACATTTCTTCTCTTTTTTACATTTTTGACCGAGTTGGTTAATTTTTATGGTGTTTACATAAAAAATATTCGCTTTTATCCACTTATTTTTGCTTTTTCCACACTAAATTAGTGACACAATTGCTTTATGTGGATAACTTTTAACGATTTCATCCAACAAATCCACCATTTCCACCGTTTTATCCACATATCGAATCTTGCAAAAAATTGTCGTTCTGATAGGACACGAGTGTCATTTTGAGTGTCATTTTGTCTTTTTTTGTCGAAATGCAGTTACATAACATCATTATTAACCACTTTTCATTATGCACATCTTAAAAATCCATTGACCCATTGACTTCCTGCTACAATCCCTTTCTTTGCTCCCAAAAGGCCTCGACTGCTCCCGTAACATTATTCACATCGACAATCTCATAGGAATTCCATTCCCGCGGAAAAAGTCTTTGATAAGAACTTTCCAAAAAACGTTCCTCAAGAAGTGCAACAATTCCCACATCCTCAGCCGTACGAATCACACGTCCGGCCGCCTGCAATACTTTATTCATTCCCGGAAATGTATATGCATAATCAAAACCCTTCTGCTCTGTCTCATCAAAATGCTTTCGCAGAATATCCCGCTCCGGTCCCACTTGCGGCATTCCGTTTCCCACGATAATTGCACCAATCAGTCTCTCACCTTTTAAGTCAATGCCTTCCGAGAAGATACCGCCCATCACGCAGAAGGCCACCAGGCTCTTTTCGGCAGACTCATTTTCTTCAAAACATTTCAAAAAAGCTTCTCGCTCATCCTCACGCATGCTTTCTCCTTGCATAAGGATTTCATCCTTCTCAGCCGGAGTAAAGCAGTCATATACTGCGTTGGCAAACGCGTAAGAAGGGAAAAATACAAGGTAATTACCTTTTTTGACCGAAGTAATGCTACGTATGTAGGAAGCAATCCTTTCATACATGACAATGCCTCTGCTCCGATATCTGCTGGTAACATCTTTTGCAATAAAAAGTCCTCTTTTATCAGGGTCAAATACGGACTTCGCATATACTTCATAGTCCTCCCTCGTCCCGCCCAAAAGACTTTTATAATATTGAATCGGCAATAATGTAGCCGAAAAAAGCGTAGAACTCACGCCTCTGTCCATGCAGGTTCGCAGGTGATACGACGGATTTACACAGAACAAGCGGCATACAAAACGGTCTTGCCCTTCATACTTTAAATATATTCTGTAATTCTCATCCAAGCCTTCCCAAATCAACAGAAAATGGGACAATTCGAAGTAAAAATCAAGTGTTTGACTACGTAAGTCAGTTTCTTTTTCTTCATCCTCTAAATACTTTTCAATCTTGCTGTACAGGTTATTAAGGCGCAATACCAAAGAAGAAATCCGTTCCGGCGCATCCAACTCCAGGAAGTCACCTTCACAGCTCCTTTTTAAATTCAACATCTCTTTATTACAACTGTTTAATTGACGCACAATGGCTTCCAGCTCCGGATACAGTTTCGTTTTATTATCCATAAAATACTTAATCGCTGCCCTTAACTCCAACAAATCCTCTTTTACGATTTGGGCAGAATACATCTCACGCCCTCTTTCCAAGAGATTGTGGGCCTCATCAATCAAAAATAAGTGCTCGCCTTTTGTCCCCTCCGCAAAGAATCTCTTCAAATAGACATGCGGATCAAACAAATAATTATAATCGCAAATAATACCGTCGGAATATAAACTCATATCCAAACAGAACTCAAAAGGACATACCATATACTGCTCGGAGTACTCTTCAATTTTCTCCCTTGTAAAAGCATCCTCCGTGGTCAGCAAGTCATACATGGCGTCATTGATGCGATCATAATGTCCCTTGGCATAAGGACAATCCTTAGGATTACATTCCACCTTTTCCATGGGACATATCTTTTCTTTCGCAGTAATGACCACGGTCTTCATCCTTAAGCCTTCACGACGCATAATATCATAAGTTTCAGCTGCTACTGTCCTGGTAATGGTCTTCGCTGTAAGATAAAAGATTCTCTGGGCCTTACCCTCTCCCACCGCCTTAACGGCCGGAAACAGTGTGGATATGGTTTTACCGACTCCCGTCGGGGCTTGGATAAACAATTTCTTCTGATGACAAATCGTATGGTATATATGCGTAACCAATTCTTTCTGCCCTTCACGGTATTCAAAAGGAAACTCCGTAGCTTTGATGGAATTTTGACGTATTTCACGCCATTTCACTTCAAAATCAGCCCATTTCTTATATTGACTCATCAAGTCATCAAACCACAAGGTAATATATTCCCGGCTGTATTCCTCTTCAAAATAGCGTATTTCCTCAGTTTCCAAGTTGCAATACGTCATTCTGACCGAAATTTCCTCTAAGTCATTTTGGACGCAATAAAAAAAGGCATAACACATTGCCTGGGCAAGATGCACAGGCTGCGGTGCCTCTAATTTATCAATTTCACGATAAGTTCCTTTAATCTCGTCAATTACAATGCCTGTAGAAGTTGTAATTACGCCATCGGCACGTCCCTCAATTATAATCGTATAATCGTCTGTAACAAACCGATACCGCATCGGTACCTCAGCCTCATAAGCACTTCCTGCTCTTCTTTGAAGCATCCGATGAATTCGGCTACCTTCCTGCATAGCCTGCTCGCTTGCCTTCGCCGTATGACGACTATCAATATCCCCGGAACGCATAATAAACTCTACCAGGTTGCGGACTGAAATATGGATTTCCACCTTGTTAGTCCTCCCGATGCCACTCCTTGAAATAGGGGCATCTTCGTCGATATGCTAAGTTTCTTATGAAACTTAACACATCGACGTCTTCTACTCTCTACTCTGTATTGCTATAATATCACACTTTCGCTTCGCTTACAATGGTTTTTAGAACATTTGTTCTTATTTTTATCATAAATCCTACAGACACAATCAGCACTATTGCAGATACAATACCACCAACAGGCGAATATACTGCATTACTCACTTTTTCAAATTCATACGCGATATCAGACAAATGATTTGCAATCATATGAAACAAAACCGGTGCCACAAAACTTCCCGTCCATTCATACACCAAAGCCAATAAGCATCCCATGATAAAAGCATAAATGCCCTGCACTAAATTTCCGTGATATAAGCCAAACATCAGGGCCGATATTATAACCGCTACCCACAAGGGTGAAATCCCTCGCAATCTTTTATAAATCACCTGTCGGAATACAAGCTCCTCTGATATTGGCGCAACAATCTCGTAACAGAGAATTCTTGCCCACCAGGGTATACCAAAGAAGGTACTTTCCGCCGGTGCCACAGGCTTTGCAAATAATTCATTCCAAGGAATCATACCCAGAAGAATGTTAAACAATGCCGATGCACTGTAAGCCATCACCGCAACAATAAGTAATTGCAATACGGGCTTATATTTCATTTTCAAATCGATTTCCGCGCTTTTTATAGTGCAAATAACCGCCAGTGCCGCCACAGCCATTCCAATAGCATTCAGATACATGCTGTGCCACTCCCGCACACCGGGTATCCACGACAACAACGACAGCGTAAGCAAATAACCCACAATGTATATGCCAACACTTCCGCAAATCATAAAAAGCGTCCGGAATACTTTTATTTTTTTATCCATTTTTAACTCCGCCATAAAAGACTGTCGCCCGACAATCCACGACTTTTACGTATGTTACATTCAAATATAATTATGCATCCAACTTACTCAACAGAAGTTCCTGCAACTGCGCTACCGTATCTACCACATAGGTCGCGCCGGCCTCCACCAATTCATTATCCTTGGCAAATCCATACGTCACCCCAATACTGTCGATACCAAAGAACTTAGCGCCGTTAATATCAAAATGGCGGTCTCCTACCATAACAGCCTGCTTTTTACGGGTTTCTTCGTCTAAGCCCATACGGCGGAAGGCTTCCTCAATGACATCTTCCTTTTCACCGCGCTTCCCTTCCATATCACTGCCGGCCACATAATGAAAATAATCATACAAATCAAAATACTTCAAAATGTCTTCCACATATACCTCCGGCTTGCTGGACGCTACCGCAAGTGTGTATCCTGCGTCTTTCAACGCTTTTAACATAGTCGCAATTCCCTCGTAAGGCATATTTTCATATTTGCCTACCACGGAATAACGCTCCCTGTAAAAAGCCACGCCACGGTCGGCCTCTTCACCTACAATTCCGTAGAATTCACGGAAACTTGTCTTTAAAGGCGGTCCGATAAAACACTCAAGTTCCTTTAACGTGGGGGCCGGTCTTCCCAATTTGATAAAAGCATGCTGCACCGACTTACAAATTCCTTCTCTGGAATCCGTAAGGGTTCCGTCCAAATCAAACAATACAACTTTATACATAATCATTTCCTTTCTAATCTACCGCAATGACCTGATGAAGGGCAAAGGAATAAATCAGTTTTTCTTTTACTTTTTTATGCGTCAGACGCTCTAAGGCCTGTGCGTAGTATTCCAGCTGTGTATGGTATCTTTTCACCAGTTCTTCCGCCTCCGAAACACGGTCCGTCTTGTAATCCATCAGCACCAAGCCGTCTTCTTCCTCGAAATAAACGTCAATGACCCCCTGCACCAAAACTTCTTCCTCTTCCGGAAATTCTTCCCTAACGGTATTGGCCTTGACACCTATCATAAAAGGTTGCTCCCTTCGAAGTTTTCCCTTCTTCTGCGCCTCGCCCATTCGTTTTGCCAAATCCGTCTGCATAAAAGCCGACACCTTCGACGCACTCACCAGCTGATTATCTTCTGCAGAAATACGCAGTTCCTCAATGGAACGCTTTCTCACACTCTCAATCGCCTCAACCATATTATCGCAATTTAAAGCAATAGTAAAATCCATAAGCTCCATCACGCGATGATATGCACTACCGCGTCTTCCGCCGGTGATAACCTCTTCTTCCTCCGAAATAAAAGCGGGAACATAGGACTCAAATTCTTCTTCCTGATATAATTCCTGACAGCCTTCCGATTCTTCCACATACGCTGCCTTTTTCAATTCGGAGACCGTAGTTTTGGTATAAAGCCCCTCTAAAGAAGTGTGGGGATATTCATAGGCCGCCCAAGTAGCGCAAGTAGGCAAGCCTTTTAATGATTCCCTCAACATACCTGTTTCTACCTGTTCTGCTGACTGTTGCATTTTAAGAATATCCGTGGTGTATTCTTTTATCTCGAACAAATCCTCATTTTGCAATGCAATGGGCAATACCATATCCATAAAAGACTCAGCCTTCAGAATATCATACACGTTTGCTTTGTCTCTGACAACCTCCGGCATCACACCTTTTCCAAGTAAA
Source organism: Lachnospiraceae bacterium (assembly GCA_017622505.1). GTDB lineage: Bacteria > Bacillota > Clostridia > Lachnospirales > Lachnospiraceae > UBA3766. The sequence continues at coordinate 47,599 of JAGAQZ010000113.1, read as the reverse complement.
ATCAGTTTTTCCTTGGCTCTTGTCATTGCAACATATAAAACACGCAAATCTTCACCGCGGCTGTCATTTTTCTTTTTTACCGCAATGGCGTTCTTCATCTGCGTCTTTCTTTTACAACGAAGGGTTAGGTCGATACAGTCCCCTGCGATACCGCAATCCGCATCCATCAGTAAGGACGATGAAAACTCTTTTTTAACGAAAGCATTACCGAAACCGGCCACAAAGCAAATCGGGAATTCTAAGCCCTTACTTTTATGGATCGTCATAATGCGGACCACATCTGCGTTAGCGTCCAAAATATTCGCCTCGCCAAAGTCCACCTCTTTCTCCTTAATCATCTCCATATAACGAATAAAATCAAAAAGCCCTGTGTAGCCGCCACTTTCAAAAGCCTTAGCTTTCTGCAACAAAACAATTAAGTTTGCTTTACGCTGGGCACCTCCGGGAAGAGCCGTACAATAATGCAGGAAACCTGTTTTTTCAAAAATAGCTTCCATCAATTCGTAAACGCTGTGATAAATTGTTTCCTCACGCCAGTGCTCAATTTCCTGTATAAATGCCTCCGTCTTCTGCCTTAAGCTCGGATCAGTTCCCTTCAGGGCATATTCTGTCAAGCTGTCATAAAGACGTCCCTTCTTCTTGTTAAAAACACGAATACGGGCAATTTCTTCTTCCCGAAACTTACCGAAAACCGAATGCATAACTCCAAGTAACGGAATGTCCTGTCTTGGGTTATCCAATATCGTCAGATAGTTCAAAATCACCTTCACTTCAGTTGCCGCAAAATATCCCGTTCCGGACGCCACATAGGTAGGAACACCCTCTTTTTCCAGGATTTTCTTGATAATATCGTCCACGCCGTTGGCCTTGCGCAACAGTATCACCATATCCTTAAATTGCGCCGGGCGCATCTTTTCGGTCTTACTGTCCTTGACTAACGTCTCGCCCACAAGCTGTTTGATGTGCGACGCCAGAATATATGCCTCAGCCTCTACATCCGTAAGATGATTCTGTGCAAATTCTTCTTTGTTGTATAAAAGAACTTCCGTCTTGTAATTACTCTCTGTTTGCTCATATGTTGCGCCAAGATAAAGTTTTGCACGGTCATCATATTTTACACGGCCGACCTCCGGAATCATCAACTGCTCGCAAACCGCATTTACACTTTCGATTACTTCCCTACGGCTGCGGAAATTCATAGACAAATTCACCAGACGGTCTTTCCCTGTCTCCGCATCGAAAGCATTATATTTCTCCATAAAAATTTCAGGTCTTGCCAGACGAAAACGGTAAATACTCTGCTTTACATCACCCACCATAAAGCGGTTTCCAAAATCCGCTTCCTGACGACTTATGCTGTCAATCAGGCACTCCTGCACCTGATTACTGTCCTGATACTCATCTACCATAATTTCTTCGAAATATTCGCGGTAGTTCACTGCAACTTCACTTGGAACATATTCATCGCCTTGTTTTTTTAGCAAAATCTTCAGCGCCAAATGTTCCATATCCGAAAAGTCAACGATATTCTTTTCACGTTTTTTACACTCAAACAAAACCGCAAATTCCAGCACGCATTTTAACAATGCGGCAATGGTTTTACCGGCTTCTGCATTATCCGCTGTCATTTCTTCTACCGACGCATAGTAAAATTGTTTCGTAATATCCTTAATACTTTTTTTACAGCGTTCGCGCAGGTCTTTTACTTCTTCTTTTATGGTTTCATCAACGTCATCAATCTTTTTTCTGGAAAACGCTTTAAACGTATGCGTTGCATACAACTGCGCTCTTTCATCGTAACTTGTGGCCCCTGCCAATCGTTTATAAAATTCGATATCATCCGTCAAGGCTTCTTCGTAAGTATAGGGTCCGCCATTCTGCCCGCACAACGCAATCGCCTCGCCGGAAGCTTCTCTACACATCTCAAAAACAGCATTCTCATACTCATAAATGACTTTTTCAAGTTCCTTGTTGAAGCCGCCGTTTTCACTCTGTAACTCGGCTATACAGGCGTTTAAATAATCTTCCGGAAACGGATTACTCTGCGAGAAAAGATGCAATTGTAAAAGCATATCTTTCAAGTCTTTATCTTTCCCGTTGCCTGCATATTTTTCAATCAGTTCCAGAAACTCCGGCTGGCTTTCATCATATTTCTGCTCAAGATATTCTTCCAGAGTTTCCTGTTGTAAAAGTTTCACTTCTCCGTCATCCGCTATACGAAACGCCGGATCCAACTGAATTTCATGAAAATGATTTCGAAGAAGATAAAGACAAAAACTGTCTATTGTCGTAATCTGCGCATTATTCAGCAAAGTAAGCTGCTTACGTAAATGATTATTATCCGGCTCCGCGTCCAATCTTTTACGCATTGCCTTCCCGATTCTTTCGCGCATCTCAGCCGCTGCCGCATTTGTAAAAGTGACAATCAGCATACGATCAATCTGAATCGGATGCTCTTTATCACAAATTCTTTGAATGATACGTTCCGTAAGCACTGCCGTTTTACCGCTGCCGGCAGCTGCAGATACCAATATATTGCAATTCCTCAGATCAATTACCTTCTGCTGATCCTCCGTGTACTTCACCGCCATCGGCTATACTCCCTTCAAACTCCTCTAAATTCATCACTTTCGGTTGTATTTTCTCATATCCTTTTATCTTGGCATCAAATCCGCATACATCTTTATATGCGCAGTAGGTACAGGAATCCTTTTCCCCAATGATTGTGGGCGAAACTTCAATTTTACCGTTCACAATCTGCTCTGCCAATTGAATGGTTTTCTCTTTCGCATAATCCAGGATTTTATTTAAAACCACCGGATCATAAACACTTTTGGTTAATTTAATTCCGTCTTTGGTCACACTGACCGGCACCACCATGGAATGTTGTTTCAAATCATGATCCAAGGCATCTACAATCCCTGCCCTTGCAGCTACTGCCCCACTGGTCTTCAGTGCGCGAAGTATCTCTTTATCACTCTCTTCCGGACTCATAACCTTGTCGGTCGAAATAATGGGATCCTGTGTGCAATAGTAAAGCATGGCTGCCGGTATCACATCTTTGTTCGGGTATTTCTCCCGCAACATTTTAACCGCCTGACTCAAATATACTGCCAACTGCAGAGAAACACCGTAATAAAGGCTGTTAATATCAAACTCATGCTGACCGGATTTATAGTCCAACACTTTTACAAACACTTCATCCGGTTGGACGCAGGCATCAATGCGGTCAATACGACCTTTTAAAAGAAGCTGTCCGTTCGGGCTATTTGGACCTTGTTCTCCCGCCTTTGCTTTTCCATCCCCGGTTCCGAAATTGTAAATATCCGTAAATTGTTTCTCATATGCAAAGGGCTGAAAGCTTCCGTGTTGCAACTGCACCTGTAATGTATTAATACTACGCTGTACAATACGCTTTAACTGGTTACGGTAATAACGGTTCTTCGCGCCTTCCTGTAAAATGGCACCATCGTAATTCACCGCCACTTTATCAACCGCTTCTTCGATAAAATCATCAATCACATCACTGTCTATCGTCATCCAGTCCAAATTCTCGGACACCAGCTTTTGACCGAACATTTGAAGAATATCATGCATTACATTACCCATGTCCATATTCTCAAAGCCGTATTCTTCACGCTCTTCCAAATGCAATCCGTAAGAGATAAAATGCGCATAGTGACACCCGGCAAACTTCTCCAAACTACTGATACTGCACTCTAATATTTTACCGTATAATTCCATCGCAAGCTTCTGTTCCAAATCGGTAGGATTGTAACGCATAAAAGCTGCTTCCGTAATATCAGAAAGCCATTCCTTATACTCTTCCCTTCCGGACAAGTCACCGTATAACGCAAATAATTCCCTGCAGTCTTCCTCAGACAAATTGCCCGAAACATATTCGCGCAGTAACATACTGATTCTGTTTTTCGCATCTTCCGCAGATAAAATTACCGCGTTTTGGCTTTGTGTTTTTGTCTCAAGTAGCGGAAACAACTTTTCTAATTCCGTAATCAGATAAGCCGGACGCTTACTGCTGCCGTCTTCTTCCATAACCGCATAGGACAAATACAAATGCTCCGAAGGCTTTGTTAAATTCATATATAAATATAAATGTTCAATAAACATCTGGGATGCCGGTGTAGGCGCAAGCTCCTGACCGGAACTTAAAAGAAACTCCCTTTCCATATCGGAAATAAGACCGCCCTTACTGCTGCTCTGGGGAATATTGCCATCGTTAACACCAAGGAAAAACAGTGCTTTAATATCTTTTAGTCTGGTTCTCTCGATATCGCCTACTACAAGCAAATCCACGCCCTGCGGAATGGTACGGACACGAATTTCACCAAAGCCCGCATCCAAAATATCCGAAAACTCCTGCAGTGACAATAAATCTCCATCCAGCAATTCCGCAATCTGATTAAATAAATCCATAATCAGTCTGTAAATCTGCCGATATTCCAATGCTCCCGACAAATCATTTCGCTCTTCTAACTGTACCGCATAATCTTCCAGTTTCTTCTCTACATTCTGCGCTACGCAGAAATGATAAAAGACTTCACACCATTTGCGTGCCGGAAGAACGCCTCCCTGACTTTCTGACACAAGGGTAGCAAATATGCCTGCCAATCGCGCTCTCAAATCGTTAATGCTTGCAAATGCCTTTTCATCCTTTTTACTCTCTTTATGCGCATACTTAAAAGGCGAATTCCATACCGGATATCCTTTGATTCCTCTTGCTCTTACATAATTTTCCAGTCTGTCAATTTCTTCTCTCGTAAAATCTGTCATACCACTGCGAAGGAAGCGAAATACATCCGTATAATGAAATCCATAACGCAACACTATAATGGCATTACGAAGAAATGCCACAAAAGGATTGCTCAATAAATCCCTTGTTGCATCCATAAAATAGGGTACGCCATACTTTTCAAACTGCTGACGCAAAGGTGCCTCATATTGGCTCATATTACCCGTCACCACGGCAATGTCGCGATAACGATACCCTTGCTTTTCAATCATCCCAAACATTTCGGCACACAAACAACTGCATTCTTCACGCACATTAGCCGCCCTGACTATTTGAATTGACGAAACAGCTTCTTTGTAAGTACCTCCCTTTTCACGGAAAAGATTACGCTCCAAGTGGGAAAGTTCCGCATTGTTTTCAAAGCGCTTTACCGGTGTATGGGAAAGCATTATCTCGTCTTTCATCGGAATGCGGTTTAATTCAGCCTTCTTTTGTAAATTCCTTACCGTCTGACAACTTAAATGAAATAAGAAGTCCTCTCCTTCCATACGATAGGGGCTGTATCTGTGGTCCATCTCCAACGTAATAATGACGTTCTCCGACAGACACATCAGCTCTTCAATAACGTTATTCTGAATCGGTGTAAAACCTGTAAAACCATCGAATACAAAAGTACTTCGCTTCACTGTCTCAGACAATTTTAAGCGTTTTGTAAGCAAATCCAAGGTTTCTTCTTTGGTGATAAACTTATCTTCGCATTCTTTTAAAAAGGCGCTGTAAATATGACTTAAATCTTTTAATTTTAAATATAACGGTCTTTTGTGTTCGGAATATTCCGAAAGTTTCTCCACATCCTCCGGCTTCAATCCGTACTGCATAAATTCCGAAAGGACCGATTTCACTTCCTGAATATAGCCTGGTTTCTTCAAGCCTACGGCAAGAACAGGAATATGCTCTTTCTCCGCTTCGGCAACCTTACGAAGCAAAAGACATTTTCCGGTGTCATCAAGCACCAAGCGGTCATCCCTTCCCACCTCTTCAAAGATGCGATGAGACAAGCGGCCGAAACTTAACACGTCGATATTTAAAATCCCTCCGTCAGGATGCATTTTAACCATCTGCTTCTGTGTTTGCATCGTAAACTGATCCGGCACAATCATAAAATAATTCTTGTCCGGATTCTGAATTGCCTCTTCTATCATTTTCTCCTGAACACCCGTACTTTTCCCTGCGCCGGATGCTCCGAACCAAAACTGTAATGCCATGTATGTCTCCTGTTTATTTCAACTTATATACTCTTTCAAGGATATTTATATAATAAATACTACGTATAATTCTATGAATAAGTATAACATAAAAGGCCACTCTTACCAAGGTATAAACCCATGATAAAAGTGACCTAATGGTTCATATAATACTAATCTTATTTTACTGCAACAGCTCCTATGATACCGCCTGTGCAATATCAAAATACAGCTCTCTCTTGCCCGGTAATACGGTATCCTTGGCAAGAAGTACAAATGCGAGAAGAATCATATGGGTATCAACCGGCTGAATCTCTATATTGTTCTGCTTTGCATAATCCTTACAATAGCTTTCGATGAGACGAATTGCATATTTCGCTCTGGTCTTGATTCTGGTATCCTCGCACTGAAGCAATTCAGCAGTTTCCTGTAATTCAATATTATCATAGAAATATGCAAGTGCGGTAATCAAGTGTACCTCAGGCAACTGTGAGATATAATTTGCAGCAAGTGTTGCAGTCTCTGCTTCAGTAAACATAGTTGCGCCGCCTTCTACAACAGGTACAACAGGCATCTGATCAAATCTACCCATTTCTTCGTCCATAAGCATCGTAGAACAGTGTACATTCATCCAATCCATCAAATGTCCGTACATAATACCGTTCATCCACTTCACTGCATCTTCCGGTTTCTGAAGTCTGCCAAGACGCATCGCCATACTCTTATATATTTTTACAATTAATTTAGCTGCTTCTTCATCATTATTTACAATCAGCTTAATGTGGAAATAGAAATCATTTGCGGTCAAATCATAAAGATCCTGAAACGCTTTCTTATTTCCTGCCAACAATTCTCTCATAATAACTGATAACTCATATGTATGTGTCACGGTTATCCTCCTTTCGAGTCCCACCTCGTTATATTTTACACAAAATCAACCATTCCCCAATGGATTTGCTTTTCCCTTTTCACAGATGTTTCTTATATTTTTGAAGAAAAATGTGAACTTTCTGTGATTTATTTATATCTTACCATATTTTAAAAAGAAATCCAGTGTTTTTTGGTAGATTTTAAGATATAAAAATTTTTAAACCGCTATTTTATGGCTGACTTCCGATAACCAAATCTCCTTCACAGAACACAGCAATTTTATCCGCACCGCCTGCCGAGAAATCATTACTGAAATTAAAATTGCTCCAGTCTTCTTTCGCCACGCGAACCTGAATGGTTACTTCATCGCCAGGACGCAATGCATCCTTAGAATCACAAGTGATGGAAAGCTTGGTATCCGCATTGGTTTTATTTCCGGAAACTGCCGTAAAACTACCGTTCACTTTATCCGTAATTGCAGAATAAGTACTGCCTGACAAACATGCGTAATCGCAGTAGAAATTCACAGTCTTATCGCCGTCATCCGTAAAGAAATATTGAATATCCAAATCCGAAAGTGCTACTGCCTCTTCGCCGTCATTACGGACTGTGATAAAAAATGACATACTGGAACCGCTGCCGCTCTTGGATTGATTATCTACTGTCATGGTAAGTCCGTTTCCGCTTGCTGTATTAGAACCTGCAGGTGTTGTTGTAGTTCCCTGCTGATTATTCTGCCCATTGTTTCCGCCTTGATTCTGCTGACTACCTGTAGCATTATTGTTTGCCGCATCATTCTGCACCGGTGTTGAAACAGCTACGCCTTCACCGTCTGGTTCCGAACCAAAAATCAATTCTCCGTCGGCATATAAAGCCATATGAGATGCTTTTACAAGGCTATTGCCGTTCGTTCCTGCAATATCCTGATAAGAGAAGTCATTGCTGTTATCCCAAGCAGATGCAGAAGTCATTCTAAACTGCACTTCTTTTTTGTAACTGCTCTGTCCGCCCGGATAAATCGGTTCGCCTGCGAATTGAATCTCCACGTAATAAATGTGATTTTCTTCATCCCAAGGCATAACACCTACTGCCGTTCCGCCCTGGCTGTAGTTTGTATTCAATGATATATCGCTTGCACTTCCGCCATTTGCATACACTTCGCTTAAATCCATAAAATAACGCAAAGTTACCTGATCCAAGCTTCTTGCAGGCCATGCGGAAGCATTGGTTACATATGCTTTTACTTCCAAATGATTATCCCCTGTTACATTTACGCATGCATCGATATAAACCTCATCTGCGGTCACTTCTTCCACCGCACCAAAATTCACCAGTGTCTGGCCGCCAAACTCTTCGTACAGGCAGGCAAGCGCGCCAACAATACCTGCATTGTAATCGCAGGCAACTTCGTTATTGATATAGTTTGAAACCTCATCCTGATAACCGTCATTGGAATCCGGTCCGCCCACCAGTGCACCGTACAAAGTGTGTCTTGCTTCTGCAGGCTCATTCATATTGTTGCTGTATGAACCCTGCGCAGTTCTGTGATGGGGGTTCTGGGGATAATCCTCTCCGAACCCGATCAAATATGATCTTCCCGTATCGCCCAGCGCGTAATTTACCTGCGCCACACCGAAGTCATGATATGTCGCTTTTTTGCTGTCGGGACAAACGTCAGAGTTACTGTATACCAAAGCCACAAAAGCTTCTGTTGTAGAGTATCGCAAAGACCCCCACGAATCCAACCATGCAAGGCCCTGGGGGGAGTAGGTAATACGTTCACCGTTTAAGCCGGTGGTCCAATAATCCAAATTGTCTTCCACAAGTTGCTTGTAGGTAGCATCTCCTGTTTCCATAGCCAATAAAGTTGCAGCACCGATGGATACGTTATCCCAGCAATGTGCCCACTTCGGATTGGTATCTGCCTGGGCAAAATAAGTTTTGGCATCAGCCAGATATTTGTCATCTCCGGTAGCAATATACAACCAGGCTGCTGCCCAGGTTAATTCATCATAAAAGCCGCTATGGGATGTATAAAAGCCGTTTGCCGCAGTATAACCCGCATCGCTTTTCGTCTCTGCCGCAAATTCATACAACTGAATTGCGTGCTCCAAACATTCTTTGGAATATTCCGGATCTTCATCCTTAAAAACAACCGAACAAGACGCCAGCGATGCCGCAGCCCCTGCACTTACCGTAGAGCCGGGATTCTGCATATCCACTTTATAAGCAGGGCGATTCATCTGCATTACCTCTGCAGGTCCCCACCATGAGTGATCCGCAGAACCATCACCAACCTGATAGTAGAATACATTTTCTTCCGGATGACATTTTATAAAATAATCATTAATCCAGCGGATTGTATCCTGAATATATACAAGCTGTCCGCTTTCTTCATAACTGTCATAGCTTTCATACACAGACCATGCCAAAGTGGATGACGTATACGCCATAGGTAAATTAAACTTTACATGGTCGCCGGCATCGTACAAACCGCCGGTCAAATCCAGACCAACATCCGCACCATCGGACAAACCGGAATCCCCGCGCCAGTTACATCTGGTTTCTTCCGGCAAATCACCGGAACGCTGTAATTCATAAAAGAGAATTGCCTTTTGAAGCGCCTCGCCGTAATTGTATTTACCGGTTCCTTTTCTTCCCTCATATTCAGTTGCATTTTCAGAAAGTTCACCTGTATTAATATTAGTATTTGTAGTATTTCCGGTAAAATTATCCCCATCTGTTTCCACAGAATCTTCCGATACGGTTTCTTCCACCGATTGCGTTTCGGTATTACCTTCGGCCACAGTTTCCTTTTCGCCTACTACCGTCTTAATAATTGCGAATGCAGCCGCAATCATAGCACCTACACCAATTACCATAACAAGAAGGATGATTAAAATGATCAACCACCATTTTTTCTTTTTTTCAGGTTTTTGCACCTGACCGTTATCTTTTTTTGTTTCCGCCACGCTTTCATTTATTTTTTCTACAGTGCTATCTTCCACTGTAACAGCTTCTACCGCTTCATTTACGTTCTTCTTTTTGTCTGACATTTTACTCATCCTCTTCCAAACCTCTTAAAAGTGCCTGCGTATTCAATAACTCTTTCTTACCTTTATTTGCACTTTTAGCATTTTTCTGCACTGCATTGTTCGGTTGCGCCGTTTGATTTCCCGCAGGCATTGTACCGGCGTTGTTTCGGTTCATATTCTGACCGGTTACCTCGCCACCGCCTTTGGTCCAAACCCTTACATTAGAACTGCGCTTCATCTGTTGCGTAATATTACCGGAATTCTGCATTGCATTTCCTTGCATCCGGGATGCTCCCGCCCTTTGATTTGTCTGCGGTGTTGCAGTTGTTACTTTATTCGGCTGCGCTGTCACTTGTTTATTCACCTGGGACACACTACTCTCATAGCTTCTTTCTGCCATCATGGCACCGGCCTGAAGTGCCGCATTGGACGATGATTTTTTATCTGCTGCTGTGGCTTCCTTCTGTGCCTTCTTTTCAGCCTTAAGCAGGCGCTTTTCATCTGCCTTTTCCTTGCGGGCCGCACTTTTACGCTTCATAGCTTCTACAGGCACCAGTTTGGATAAATCCAAATGGAATCGTCTTACCGCAATATCCCAAACAAACCAAACAGCCGCCATTACCAAAAGAATGGTAGACAAATTCCACCGGCTCTTTACGTGTTCGGGCTGGGTTGCAAACACTTCCGATGCTTCCGTTATAATACTACCGCCCACGGAAGCCACATACTCTTCCATCAACGTATTCTCAGGATAAAAACGATACTCCAACGAATACTGGTTAATAGCCGCCGTATTCATACTGCTGACCACTTCTTCCCCTTCTTTTTGCTGTACGTTAATCGTATATACACCTGTGGTTGCAGTATCAATTTCCGCAATATATTCTCCCGGTTTTACGGGGTCCAAAACCACTTCTGTCGCATTACCTTCATCATCAAATACCATTGCAATTACTTCGGTATCTGCACTGAAATTTTCTGTGGTGTAGTGAATTTCCGAACGGCTTCCGTTCTGCTGCACTTCCACATATGCACCTTCCATCCCCATATCCTGGGTAACATACTGGATAATATTGTGCCACATCAGCTGGGTATTCTCCCAACCCGAATAATTGGCAGACCACTCACCGGTCATATCGGAAGTCCAGGCAACGGTTTTACCCAATCCGTACTGCCAATAGCATAAAACAGGATCCCCGTAATGCGACTGCAATAACTGGATACTTCGCTCTTTCGGTGTTGTTGCCACATATCCTTTTAAGACAGGCAATCCGTCTACCACCACATCACGCAGAATCGCGTCATTGGAAGAAACAATCGGTGTAAACTCCTCATGAATCAAATATGTATTCGAAGATAAAAATACTTCCTGGGCAAAAATTCTCGGAATATCCGTTGTGATATCCGTATAAAAATAACGTCCGTTACAGCTTTCTGCAAGATCCTTTAAAAGAACATCATTACAACCTGTTCCTACCGCTACGGTAGACAAAGTAATGCCTGCCTCGTTAATCGTCTCTTTTAACTCATCATAATCGCCATAGGTATCCTGGCCGTCTGTCAGAAGAATGATATGCTTAATCTGCGCTTCGCACTCGCTGACATCCGTTGCGGCTGCTAAAAGTGCAGGATAAATAGACGTACCGCCGTCGATACCGATTGCAAATATCTTACTGGAAATAGCACCCTTATCCGTTGCCAACTGTAAAGGTACAACTCTGTCATAGCTGTCATCAAAAGCCATAACACCCACATAATCGGTGTCACGCACATTCTCTACCGCCGCATTGGCCGCTTCTTTCGCCAGGTCAAGGTTCGTAATAATACCGTTACCGTCACTCATACTGCCTGACTGGTCAATGACCATTTGCAATGCCATAACAGGCACTTCATTCTCGCCTTGTAAATCCATTTTAACAGGTAAAACTTCTTCGATTACGGTATCACGGTAATTACCCAGGGCAAAACTGTTCTGACCACCGGTTACAATGAAACCGCCGCCGTAATTTTTAATATAGGTCTGAAGGTTTTCCATAAAACCGTCACGCAAGTCATCCGCATAAACATCCACAAAAATAATTGCGGAATACTCTGTAAAATCAGACAAGGTTGCAGGCACCGTGGAAGGCGTCACGCAATCATATTTCACACCGATACTGTCAAGAATTCCTTTGAACTCTGTCGCCTTTCCTTCGGAACCTTCCACCAAAAGCAGTGGGAGTTCTACTTCAATATTGGTATACGCCGAAAATTCATTATTAATGGTAACGGTATCCTCTGCCGCCTCCACTGTTACTCGGTAGGTCTTCAAACCTTCGTCCGTCTGGGTATCCATAAAAACAAAGCGGTTGGTCCCATCCTGTAACATAACGGTCTGCTGCCCTTTTAAGGTTCGGCCGGAATACAGGCTTACTACCGCCTGACAGGCAACATTACTTTCTACTTCCACATTAATGTTAAAATTCTCGCCGATGCCCACTTCTTCCGGAATGGACAAATCGCTGACATACACTTCATTGGCAAGGTTTTCTTCCAGCTTCTTTACCTGAAAATCACAACCCATTGCCACCACATAAGACGCCGTATTTCGAATACTTCCCTCGTTTTCGTTACCGTCGGTAATCAAAACAATACGCTTTGCGGAATCTTCCGGCATTTCAGCCAGGGCAATGTTTACCGCCTCTTCCAAATCCGTCGCTTCCGTTGTAACATCTGTCTGGAACTCCGAGAAAGAAATATCCTGGGAAATAAACTGTTCCACACGGCTGTCACTACCAAATGCAATGACACCCACGTAATCATGCTTCCCCTTTTCCTCCACAGCCTGATTAACAAACTCAATAACTTCTTCCCGCTGCTCCCTTACACTGTCGGAAACATCCACGAGAAAAATGGTGGTAACGTCACGTCCCACCCATTTAATTGACACCTGCGCAAGCGCAAGAACCAAGGCTGTAGCCAAAATCGAACGCACCACAACCTGCCCTATTCTTGTCTTCTTATTCTGCGCAATCATATAGCGCATGGAAAAAATCAACAAACCGATGACTACCGGAATCAGTAGTAAAAACCACGGTCTTTCGAAAGAAATATCCATTTTTGCACCTCTATATCAGCCTAAGCATAATCCTATGCCGGACTTTTACATCTTTTATACCTTTTACAATCCTATCTGCGGATATAGGCAATCCACTCAACACCAAGCAATCCGAGTGCAATTAAAATAACCAGATTTCGAAGGTTTAACATACCGTTTACCGTAGTTTTAACAGTATCCGCATTTTCCTCCGTCACCATTGCCGAAGGAGCCTGAGTAATTACACTTTCAGATGAAGGGAAATTAACGGCAAATGCCCTCTCTACCCTGGCATTTCCCTGATGCTGTTCCACCAGATACACGCCCAACTGATGCGTATCTGTATAATTCATACGATAATCCGTCAATTCCGTTTCACTGCCGTCGGGCTTTGTAACCTTGGGCAATTTTACATTCAATTTACCGTTTATGGATACGGTATCTCCTGCACTTACCACTGTCTCGCCGACCAGACCGGAAGACGTACACTCATTCACGATATTATAAACTAAAATCGGGAACTCCATTTTCAAAGGCAAATCGGAATTGTGAAAATCAAAACCGATTACGCATATGGTCTGACTATCCTTCTTGCCGATAAAACCGACGCAGGTATCTCCAACCTCAAGGAAGGTCTCGCCCCAATCCGGCTTTTCCAATGCATAAACGTTGCTGACACCGAAGGACAATTCATCCAGATATTCCGTTAAAGTATGATTTGCCGCCGAAACCATTACACCGCCCATGGGTGAAACCGTTTCATACAACTCATCACAGCTTACATTCATAAAAATCATATTGCCTTCCGTGGGCAATACATCCGGTGCCATACCGTCAAAAATATATAAATCATATTCCTGGCTCGTAAAATCCGTAAAAGATGAAATGTCGTTAGATTTGGTAATTTCAATACCGTCCACCAACATCAACGCCTTCTCCAAATACACATTCGCTTCCGTCATCAGAAGAACTTTCGTTGTCTTCTCATCTTCCAACACATCGTAGCAGACATTATCGGCTTTCAGCCCATCCTGACCGCTGATTTCCACGCTCAAGGCATTGCCTTCAAACACTACATCATCGAAATAAACCACCTGCGAAGAAGCCGCATCAATCGTAAGCGTTTTAATCTGAATAAGCTCTTCATCACCGTACAGATTCACATCCATGGTAATGGGTTCGCTACCGTGATTGGATATCTTTGCAAGCACCACAAGTTTCCCATTATTCACGCCGTGTCCCACATAATCCACACTGGTATTGTTGACCGGTACATACATATCCACAATGTAGCCTTCCACCTGCTCCATAGATACGTTTGTATCGGTAAAACATACCGTTTCCACGCTGTCCCACTGGGTCTGCATGGATTTGACCATTTCAATACCCGCAACACAGTCGCCTGCCGTATAATTTGGCTCAATTGCTTTTAACTCGTTGATTGCCTGGGTTTTATCATCGGAATTACTTAAAACAAGCGTCGCTTTAGAGTTACTGGTAATAATAGATATACCGGTACCCGTTTTAAGGCTTCTGACATAATCCTCTGCCTCTTCCACAGCCGTTTCCAGTCTGGTATGTTCCTCATCATACAACGCATTCATACTGGCGCTGTTATCAATGACGATGATTGCATGATCCGCCCCTGCGCTGCCGCTCATAATATAAGGGGACGCCAGTGCAATGATTAATGCAATCACTGTAATAATCTGCAGAATCAATAACCAGTTCTTTTTTAATTTTTCCCAAGGTGTATTGGCCTCAACGTTGCGATACATTTCTTTCCAGAGAAACAGGGACGATATAGGCATATCCACTGCCTTCTGTTTCAAAAGATACATAATGATGATAATCGGTATCAAAAGCAACAGAAAGAAAGGCCATAAATATAAAAATTTCACGTGCAATTCTCCTATTATGTATTACCTTCTTGGTGAAATTCTGGCAAGTGCTCCGAAGAACAAGGTATCCAGACTGTCGTCGGAACTTACCGGTATATAAATTGCGGAATACTTCTTGCATAAAAGTTCTGTATTCCTGATAAAATTCTGATAACTGTTTTTGTATGACTTTAAGGCCGTTGCACTCATAGTAAGCCGCATATCGCCCGCCGTCTCACTGTCAATAAGTTTTACGGTGCCTTCAAAAGAAGGGTCGCGTTCTTCCGGTGCCAGTACATGGATAAAAACGATATCCTGATTTTTAAACTTCATATAACGGAAGACGTCTTCCATATCATCACAATATCCGTCCGAAATCAAAACAGACATACCGCGACGGTCGAACTTTTTGCGATGGATGCTGGACAACAAATCGCCGGCGCCTTCGAACTTCACGCCTTCGAGATAATCAATTACCTTAGAAAATGCCTGCTTTCCGGTATAACTTTTCGGCGTTTCAAGCTTGCCTTCCTTCATCAAATTCAGGTACAGACGATCGGAATTCTCGAGTACCACATAAGATAATGCCGCTGCAATTCTTGCTGCACACACACCCTTATTTGCCTCGCCGAAATCCATTGACTTACTGGTATCCAGAAAGATTTGAAAAATACCTTCCTTCTCCTCCATAAAAAGCTTGATATACAGCTTATCGAAACGCCCGTACGCATTCCAGTCAATTCGCCTGATATCATCGCCCAACTGATATTCCCGGAAATCCGAGAATTCTACGGAATTACCCTTTGCATTGGACTTACGGCCACCACTCATTCCGGCAGCAAGTCTCATGGCAATGGACATGCGCAATGTATGTAATTTGGAATAAAATTCACTATTAAATATTTTATCCATTTATGTTCCTCTTGACTGTTTTTATATTAAAAACTGTATTTCTTGCAGTTTTATCAAAACAGTTTAATTGGTTTTAACAGAGTCTAAAATCTCTTTGATAATTGCATCTGCAGAAACACCGTCTGCAAGGGCTTCGAAGCTTAATACCAAACGATGACGAAGTGCAGGGTAAGCCACGCTCTTAATATCATCAAAGGATACGTTAAAGCGGTTCTCAAGCAATGCCTTCGCACGGGCAGTCTGGTAAATTGCCTGTGCCGCTCTGGGGCTGGCACCGCAGGATACATAACGTTTTACGAATTCGGAAGCACCTGCCACTTCAGGGTGAGTCGCAACAACTACTTTCAATGCATATTCTGCCACAGCATCCGCAATGGGAATGTCACGGATGGCACTTCTCATAGCTACAATATCTTCGCCTGTCAATACAGGACGCAATTCTACATTTTTGTTGGTTACGGTAATATCCATAATCTGCTTTAATTCTTCAATACTGGGGAAGTCCACCTGGATTTTAAATAAAAATCGGTCAAGCTGGGCTTCCGGTAAAGGATAGGTACCTTCATTTTCGATAGGGTTCTGGGTTGCCAATACCATAAAAGGTTCCGCAAGCGCGTAGGTTTCATTACCTACGGTTACGGTATGCTCCTGCATGGCTTCCAAAAGCGCTGACTGGGTTTTGGGTGTGGCACGGTTAATTTCGTCCGCCAATACCAAGTTAGCAAAAATAGGCCCCTGCTGGAACTGGAATACGTTTCTGCCTTCTTCTTTTACAATTAAGTTGGTACCTGTTACGTCGGCAGGCATTAAGTCGGGTGTAAACTGGATTCGTGAGAACTCCATGGAACATACGGATGCCACTGCTTTAACAAGCTGGGTTTTCCCGAGTCCCGGCACACCTTCCAAAAGAACATTACCGCCGGAAAGCATTGCCAACAACACCTGGCGAATTACCGCTTTCTGTCCAATAATCGCATTGCCGATTTCTGCTTCGGCAACGTTTAACTTCTGTATCATCATTCTTAATTCATTTTCGTTCTGTATCATACTATCCTCCATCCGCTTACACATTTATTCATTTAATTCCGTAAAATAATCTCTGATTAAATCCTTCATTGAATCCGGAATATTACTGCTGTCCATATTGGTATATGCCTGATTGGTATAATCACCGATGACCTGATTATAATCCACTGACTGACCGCTCCAAGTTGCCGTCTGGTCCGAAGGGGTAAGGTAAGAATCCCCGCTGGAGTTTGCCTGCCCGGTGAGATTTTCATTGGTTCCCATATCGCCGTCGGGAATCATAACTCGCTCGCCATTGGAATTACCTTCCTGTTCTTCGGCATACTGGCTGCCATCATACCAGCCACTGCCTTGACCGCCACCCTGACCGGGATTGGAGGAACCGCTACCACCTTGACCTTGTTGACCTTGCTGACCTTGTTGGCCCTGCTGACCTTGCTGGCCTTGCTGGCCCTGCTGACCTTGCTGGCCTTGTTGGCCCTGCTGACCTTGCTGACCCTGTTGGCCTTGCTGACCCTGCTGGCCCTGCTGACCCTGTTGACCTTGCTGGCCTTGCTGGCCCTGCTGACCTTGTTGTTCTTGTTGACCTTGCTGACCTTGCTGGCCTTGCTGACCCTGCTGACCTTGCTGGCCTTGCTGACCCTGCTGGCCTTGCTGACCCTGCTGGCCTTGCTGACTCTGTTGACCCTGCTGGCCTTGCTGACCTTGCTGTGGCTGTCCTACCTGATTCTGCTGATTCTGCATATACTCCTGCAATTGTTGCTGTGCCTGGGATGCAGTCTCTGGCGAAATTTCACCATTTTCCTGCATTTCCTGTTGCATCTGCTCCGCCATTTCCTGCATATGCTGTTCCTGCGCTTCCTGCGCAAGCTTTTCAAACTGGTCCGCTACCGCCTGCTGTTCTTCCGCAGTCATTTCCTTGCCTTCCTGAATGCTTTCCAAGCTGTTGGCAATCGCCGCCGCTTCTTTTTTCTGCTCCAACGGATCAATAAACTGTTGCTGAAGTTTTGTTTCAAAGCGCTCTTCTATTTTAGCCATTTCTTCTTGTGTTGTGGCATCCTGAAGTTCTTCCTTCGCTTCCCGAAGCATATTTTCCAACGCTTCCTTCTGCTCTTCCGTCAACTCATAATTATCTTCCACTTCTTCTGCCATCTCTTCGAGAATGTCTTCCATTTCCTCGATTTCCTGCTTTAACTCATGGATTTCTTTCGCCTCCTGCTTTGTTTTAGCCGGAAGCGCCGCCGTCGTCACCAAAAACACCAGCGCACCGAATAAAAACAGATAAATTCTCTTTTTTACTTTTAGCGGAAAACTTTTTCGTATATTAATGCCGTGTATTTTTTCCAAGGTGTCATTCTTCTGCAACTGACTGCAAATATCATTTTTACCGGATAACTCATACGCTGTAGTAACACGCTCTTTTATGCCTTTGCTATCAATCTTAAGGGCAGTACTCTTTAAATTCGGGTAACGTCGCACTGCAACTATAACACCTGCAATAATGCACACAATAAAAGCCAGGAAACCATACAAAACCGCAGCGTAAAAGGGCACGAACAACGCGATGAGATTAAACACTCCCCACGCTGCCATACCTGCAAACAATGCCCATAACATAGTGCTTATAAATACATTTCTGCATAAACGTCTGCGTACTTTTTTAATAAAATGAAGTATGATATGATCCTGACTCATCTTTTAAGCCTCCGTTATAATATCCTACTGATTCGTTATCTGCTCCGTGCCGGGTTGTACATTCGTCGGTTGCATATTTGCCTGTGCACTTTCTGTTGCCACAGGTTCCGCATTTGCCTGCGCATTCTGCACTGCTTCAGGTTGTGCATTTGCCTGCATATTCTGCACTGCTGCCGGCTGTACTTTTCTCGGCGTTGCATTTTTAAAATTGCTGACAAACTTCTTCGGTTTTCTCTTTACCGGTTTAATCAGATAAGCCGACCATCTTAACATTAAATATGCTGTACCGAGCTGAACCGCAACACTGATTAACGACCAACACTTAAGAATAATATTTTTATCTGACATAGACACGAACAAATCACCGCCCAAATCCTGCATTCCGTTAAAGGCGCTGGAACTGTCAAAACCATAACCGAAAATCTGCGCCGTACTGTCAAACACAGTTACAAACGGATTCCACCAAAGAATAAAAAGGAAATAGTCTCCATGCAAATCCAGGTGTAAATTATGTTCCCATTCCAAATAATCATTGATTGCCGCCATAATTGCAGCACCGCCAAAGGATACACTAAATGTAAGTGAGAGCATCACACCTAAGAAAATATATGTCAAAATAACCGCTACAATCGTATTCTTAACCAACGCAGAAAAGAATACGCCAAAACATGCCAAATACATCGTAGTGGAAATCAGTACCAGCATCATAAGTAACATCTGCCAAAGATTGATACCGCCGTAGATATACACCAATGACATAATAGGCAATCCTGATATAATCAGCATCAATACTAACATGATAGATGAAAGGTATTTGCCTTTGATAATCTGCCAGGTGGACATTCTAGTTGTCAACAAAACATCCATTGTCTGTCGTTCCTTCTCAATGGAAACGCATCCCGCCGTCAACGCCGGAGTCAGAAAACAAATTGCTACAGTCTCCAACCATACCAATACCATATACATAACAATTAATGTACGATATGAAACCTCTGTAACACCATAATCATATGCACTGGCAAACATAGTCGTAAATGCAAGAAACGGTAATGCGACCAAGGCCAACGCGGCATTAAAAATCAACATAATGATTGCCACCTTGGGTTTTTTCATATCAAGCATCATATCTTTACGCAATACTGCGTTTTTAATCATTATCTTTTTCATCGTCTGCCACCTGCCTTTCCGCCTGCATTTCTGTTTTTACCTACGATCTGCATAAACAGGCTTTCCAAACTGCCTTCCTGTCTGGTGAAGGAATATACCGGAATATCTTCCATAACCATTCTCTTTAAAAGTGCGGTTTCTTCTTCCTTACCACCATCAAACATAACCGACAAACGATTACCCTGTGCCGTTACCTTATGTACATTAGGCACTTCCTGTAACAACGAGAAGGTCTGATCAACGCCTTCTTCTGCTACGGTAATCAGAATCGGGCTGGACATGGCCGCAGCTCTGTGCACTTCGTCAATGGTACCTTTTAACACCATATGACCGCGGTCAATAATACCTACACTGGTACACATTTCCGCAAGCTCCGGTAAAATATGTGAACTGATTACAATCGTTTTACCCATGGAAGAAAGATTCTTTAAAATTTCTTTTAACTCGAATCTTGCCTTAGGATCCAAACCGCTGGCCGGTTCATCCAAGAATAAAATATCCGGGTTATGTACAAGTGCTCTTGCAAGACACATTCTCTGCTTCATACCGCGGGATAATCCGTTAACGTCTGCATTTGCCTTGTCGGAAAGCTTTACTAGTTTTAAAAGATCCAAGCAAAGCTGTTTTGCCTCATCTCCGTAAATTCCGTAAGACGCCGCAAAAAATTCTAAATATTCCAAAGCACTAAAACTGTTGTAAACACCGAAAAAGTCAGGTACATAACCGATTCTTTCACTCATGGCTTTACGACTCTGAAGCACATCCTGCCCGCCAATATATACTTCACCGGCAGTGGCTTCCAAAAGCCCTACACAAATTCTCATGGTTGTGGTTTTACCTGCACCGTTTGAACCCACGAATCCGAACAGCTCACCCTGTTCTACGTGAAGGTTCATATCATTTAAGGCCAAAAAGCGGCCGTATCTTTTATATAAATGTTTAATTTCTAACATATCGATTCTCCTCCGCTTTTCTTTACCAACCTACTGCCGGAAAATTGCTTTCCACATATATGATTTCTACTCTTCGCTCATTGTAATCAGTTGCTCCCTGCAGTTTTGCTGCGGAACTTTCCGAAGGAATTGCAACAAATACAATTTCAGATGCCTCACGATCCACGTAGTCTGACATTGAATTCAGCGCACGAAGTTTACACAAATATTCATCATAAGTCGAAGATATGGAACCCAGCATAAATCCTAAAAATCCCTTCATGCTTTCATCCTGAAGAATAATGGAACCCAAACCGTCCCTGTATAAGGTCATCTCATCTTCTTTCTTTAAACGCGAACCTTCTACGGTAGATCCCTGCTTAATATCTCCGATTACATATACCTTGCCGTCGATAATCAAAGCAGCATCTTCCAAATCGCAACCATATGCATTGCTCACTGTAATATCTGATACCATAGGGCCGTTTACACGAATAATTACGTTGCCCGAGTCTGCCACAACAGAATCCAACTTGAAATTCACTCCGGCCATAGCCTCATGCTCACCCAAAGTAACATCTACGGATTCATAGCCGTACTTATATCCGATACTGTAAGAATCCCAATCGATTTCTTCCTCATCATCGTAATAATAATAGTCATAGTCCAAATTCATATACTCAACACCCTGGCTCGGCGAGAAACCTACGTCATAAGACTTATTCTCGGGTACGGTTACCGTTACATAGGTTTCCTGCACAGACGCACTACCATTCGGCGTAATCAAAGTTGTAGCATTAATGACCGGTCTGTAAATTCTTGTTGAAAAACCGATACAGAAAATAATAATGGACAATCCTGCTGCCACAATCGGATATAACAACCATAGTTTCATTGTCTTTTTCTTATGGCGAAGCACAAGGTAAACCACTAAAATTGCAATGATATAAGCCAATATCAATAAAATATAAACCAATACAGGCGGTACCGTAGCTGACGCGGTTCCGTTAAAAATCTCTTCCTCATCATAATTGATGTCATAAGGATTATAGTATCCGTAAGAATAATCGGAATAATTCATTGCCTCTTCATAGCACTTCTGTCCGATTAAAGTTTCCACCCAGTGAATAAACATTGTGGAATTTCCTTCAAAACTGCTGAATGGAGTTTTCGTAAAATCTATACTGCTTAATAAAATATAACCATCGCCCTGCTCAATCGCATATGCCAAATCGTAAGTTCTTCCGTCTTTACGGTCCCCCTCAAAAACAAGGGTGGACGGGTCCGAAAGAAGGGAACCTGTCAACTCCAACACATCCGCTTTTACATAAGGGTTCTCGTCCATAGTGTTATAACCGCCGGAACCGGCATTGATACTTTCCAAGTATATAGAATAAAAATTATCATAACAATACCAGTAAAAACTGTCTTCCCAGTACTCATCCCAAGTATCATACTGGTCGTCATAATAATAGTCATCCTTGAACTGGTCCATAAATTCTTCTTCCAGCCACTCACGCAGGTCTTCATAATTCTGTTCATAGAAGGTGGTATAAGTATCATCCTCGTAAGGACTGTAGGTAGGAGTATCATATGCGTAATCATATGTATAATCCGCAACCGTCAAACCAAACTTGGTTTCATAACTTACAAGTTCACCTATTTCCACGTCAAAAAATCTGCCGTTTAATGACGCCAGAGTCTTATTGGAAGTACTGCCGGTGCCCACCATAAGCAAACCACCGTCGCTTACCCAAAGGCCCAATGCATTTATTTGTTCTTCACTTAAAATATCCGTACTGAAATCAGAAATCACAATAACATCCAGCATTTCCAAGGCATGCCAGTCTGTAGGGAAAGAATCTTTGGTCAGTTCATAAATCTGTGTAGTCAGTTCCTTACTGTTGCTGAAAGTTTTATGGTCCATATAGCCTAATGCAGAATAGTCATCGCTTAAAATACCCACGTTAACATCGGACAAATCTGCAGAAGTGGTACAATTCTCCAACGAAGACCAAATCACATTTCCCTTGGTATCTGCCACGCGGATATTTACCTGACGGGTAACCCTATCAATCATACCCACAAGTTCCACGGTTTTCTTACTGCCGGCCTGAAGAGAAAGCTCTTTTTCGTACATTACATTATTTCCGACTCTGCCGGGAATAATCATCTGTACAGAACCTTCAAAATCCGCTCCGTTATTTGTAATTTCCACATAAAAAGGCGCATACGAACCAATCTCAATGGTATTACCGTATCCGGCCTTTAAGTCCACATCAAATCTGTTCTGGTCCACACGGCCATGATCGCATGCCATAAGTCCCAACATGCAGATTGCCACCATAATGACGATAAGACTTCTTCTTAAAATTCCTTTTTTCATTCTGATTCCTCTTTTCACTTTTATATAACCGCTTTAGGCGGTACACAAAAATACAACAATCTTCCGGGAATCCGTCCCGGAAGCATACTCTGCTACATTATACCATGATTTCGCTTTGCTCATCATGGTTCGTGCACATTATACCATGATTTCGCTTTGCTCATCATGGTTCGTGCACATTCGCCAAATGTCTGCTTCGCAGCCGCTTGGCTCATTGTGTTCACGCACATTATACCATGATTTCGCTTTGACTTTCTACCACAATATTACTCTGCCGCAGTAAAACACCCCGTCGATACCCATGTAAATTACCTTTATATTGCGCTTTTATTCTTTCAGCTCCAAGACAGCCTTAAAGGGTAAAATCAGTGAATACTGCTCAGGTATACCATACAAAGTTGCAGTATATTTCTCACCAACTACCGGCACCTCTCCTTCGCCGTTGTAAACGGTTGCCTGTATGATACCGTTATCATAATACGGCGAGTTCTCCAAAACCGGCCCCGCCAGATTATCATGTAACTTGTACAACTCTAACTCTACCTCATAACCGTCTTGTGTTGCCGTTGCAGAAATTACTTCTACATACAAACCTTCCGCATACAACTCCCAAGGATATTCGCTTTCTGATTCTTCCGACTGGACATCACTCAAAACATCACTTGAAGGCTCTGCGCCCATAATGCTTTCTTCTGCCATCTCGCCTTCTGCACGTTCACTGTCTGCGTAGTCCTGATTTATCGCCGGTGTCTCTGCCATATTCTCCATATCAGCAGATTCCAATTTAACATCTTCTTCCGCCATACCATCCGTCGTTACCATTTGCTCTGCAACGCTTTCATTCATTGCCATATCTGTGCTTGAACTCTTATCTGACATCAGTAACAAAGCACCAATTCCCAATAACGTGGGAATCAGTATAATCACCAGCATAGCCGCAGCTGCAAGTGACGCCCATTTCATCCACGCATAGGGATTCTTCTTTTTTGATTTATGATTAAGATTTGTTTGAACTTCTTTTACCTCTTGCACAGGCTTTGATTCTACCGCTGCAACAGGCACCTCCGGTATTACCTTCTTCTCCGGAAGACCGCTTTCGATGCGGTTCCACAAATCGGGAATATTCTGTTGTACTTCTGCTTTGTATGCTTCTTCGAAGTTTCTATTCATAACCGCACCTCCTTAGCTTCTTGATTGCATTTTGATACCGCCACGTGACGGTACCCATAGGGATATGTAGCGTTTCGGATATTTCCCGGAAAGACATCTCACCCAGGACCTTCATATCCACCACTTGACGTTCTGCCTCGCTTAAGGTCGCCAACGCTTCCTGCACGGACATTTCTCCCACAGTCTGTTCCTCCGGCGTCTCTTCCGTACTGATTTCTTCCGCAAACTCTTCCGTCGGAATCTCTCTTTTATTTTTCCTGATAAAATCCAACGCCATATTTCGCGCGATTGTGGCAAGCCACGCTTTGTGTGCGCCGTTGCTTTGATAACTGTCCGCAACGGTCCATATTTTAATAAAAAATTCCGACGTGACGTCCTCCGCATTCTCCCGGTTCCCCACCAGGCCCAGTACAATCATGTAGATATAACTGATGTATGCTTCGTAGATTTCCCGAAGGCCCTCTTTGTCGCCACGCTGAATTTTGGCAATACTTGCCTCGAATTCCGGCTGGGTCATCTTTCCCCTTTCCGAACCGCCTGCTAATTAAGATACGGTTCTGATTGTGTATTTTTATGGGTAAAACTCTAAATTCTCTTCTCTATTCCGCCATGCACATTCGAAATTCGCCCTTCAGGCTTCTTCCTCATGTTCAAATTTAAACTTCTCCTTCAAAAACCGTAACCGCAGGTCCGGTCATATATACGCGGTTGTTATCTTCATTCCATTCAATTTCCAAATCACCGCCCAATAAGGACACCGTCACGTTTCGGTCTGTCAAACCGTTCAAAACACCTGCCACTACGCAGGCACAACTTCCGGTACCACAGGCAAAGGTTTCCCCGGAACCCCGCTCCCAGACACGCATTTTGATATGGTTGCGGTTGATAACCTGCACAAATTCAATATTTGCTCTCTCCGGAAATAAGGGGTGTACTTCCAAAGCCTTACCATCCACCCAGACCATATCGTCCGTAATTTCATCTACAAAAATAACCGCGTGGGGATTACCCATGGATACACAAGTCATTTCATAGGTCTTGCCGTTAATTTCCACAGGCATTTTAACCACCTGCTCACTGTCGCATTTTACAGGCACTTTGTCCGCCTGTAATTCAGGCTCGTCCATATCTACTTTAACTTTAGACACCTTGTTATCTTCGCCTACAGTTAAGGTAAGATATTTTACCGCGCCAAAGCTTTCTACGGTAATTTCTTTTTGATTGGTAAGTCCCTTGTCATAAACGAATTTGCCTACGCAACGGATTCCGTTACCGCACATTTGTGAACGGGAGCCGTCTGCGTTGTACATCTCCATTTCAAAATCCGCTTTTTCACCTTTATTAATAAAAATCACGCCATCGCCACCGATGCCGAAATGTCTGTCGCTTAACACCGGCACAACCTGCGCTTTATTCTCAACCTTTTCATTCATTCCGTTTACGTAGACGTAATCGTTGCCGCATCCCTGCATTTTGGTAAATTTCATATCACTTCTCCTCCGAACCCTATATTATATTTCAACTGATATATATGCCTTATCTTTTATTACAGATATCTTATCATCCAGCATTGTTTCCATATGCCTATAACATACCAGTTTAATTATATGATATTCTGCATAAAACTACAAGAAAAACGTATTTTAAGCCCTTTTTCCTCTTGTGTCCCTTTTATAAAAAACCTTCTTCCGTCGATTCCTTATCATAAAAGTTCCCGTCCGCGAATACACTTAAAACATAAGAAAAGGAAGTGGTGACGCATATGAGTAATAAAACCAAAATTGTTGTACTTCGTATGAAAGAAATAATATATAGCGCAATTTTTGCATTGCTGGGAATCTTATTTATTGTTCTGTTGATTATTATGTTTGTGCCTGACAAATCGGAAGATACGGCGCCCGAAATACCGGCTCCGACGGTTTCTGAATCCGCTTACATACCGGGTATATATTCCACTACTGTGAGCCTCGGTAATCAGACCATAGACATCGAAGTGATGGTAGATGCCAACACCATTACCTCCGTAGAATTAGTGAATTTAAGCGAAGATGTAGAGACCATGTTTCCTTTGGTAGAGCCTTCTTTTAATAACATTGCTAAACAGATTATCAGTACCCAGTCCATTGACGACGTTACATATTCTTCTGATGCCAAATATACTTCTTTGGTGATTTTGGAAGCAATTAAAAGTTCTCTTGATAAAGCAAGAGTACCGCAGGCAATGACAGAACCGGAAGAATAAAACCTTCTTCTCATATATCATTTGGGATAACTATTTAGAATATCTTTCATATCCAATCAAAAAACTGCCTTTGTTGATATATATCCGAAATTCCGGACACATATCATAAAGGCAGTTTTATTATGCTCTTGCTTTTGCTATATAACCTTTCAAATCTTCAATTGTAAACACATAGGCCGAATTACAGAAATGACATTTCATTTCAATCTCTTCACCATCGTCAATCATTTCCTGCAGTTCTTTTCGTCCCACACTGATTAATGCTTTTTCTACGCGGGCTCTGTCGCAATTACAGTAAAATCCCGTATCCAGCTTATCATTAATCACAGGATCCAAATTTTTACAAAGAATATTCACCAGATCCTCCGGTGTATTCCCCTGCGCTAATAATGTTGTTACGCTGGTAATATCTTTTAAATTTTCTTCCAACTGTGCAATGACTTCTTCCGATGCAAAAGGCATTAACTGGATAATAAAACCGCCGGCCTGAGCTACGGTATTGTCCTTATTCATCAAAACGCCCAGCCCCACCGAAGAAGGTACCTGCTCAGAGTTTGCAAAGTAAAAAGTCAAATCTTCCGCAATTTCGGAAGTCTGTAACACCGTCTGTCCTACATAGGGCTCTTTGAGTCCCATATCCTTAATAACATCCATGAAACCGATGCCGACAGCACCTGCTACATCCAACTTTCCGACTTTATTTGCTGGCAGTATTACATTCGGATTTCCTACATACCCTTTTACACGGGCTTTTGAATCCGCAGTAACCGTAATCCCCTGTATCGGACCGCTTGCATTAATGCGTAACGTAAGAAGGTCTTTCTCACCTTTTAACATACTTCCCATCATTGCTCCGGCAGTCATCAAACGTCCCAGTGCTGCAGTTGCAACCGGGCTGGTCTCGTGACGCCGTCTTGCCTCTTCCACCATATCCTTTGTATAGGCCGCAAACACACGTATCTGCGCGTCAGCCGCCGTTGCTCTTACAATATAATCACTCATATCCCAAACCGCTTTCGCCGGTCTCCTTTCCAATTTACACAAGGAAGTTACACTGATTACTTCCCCTGCTCTCTGGCTATCACATAAATGCGTTCGCTTGCCTCCGTAGGTGCCTTGTGCGTATCCGCATCAATGGCTTTTACAAATTGAAGTCCCGCCTTCTTGATGAACATTTTCATCTCATCAAGGGTATAGCCTCTCTGATAATGTGCCTCCGTAAACTTACGGAATAACTCATTTTCCTCTTTTACAAAAATGGTCAAATCGTACTCGTTGATGCACTCTTCTTCGTGATAAAAATTATCCCAGATAAAACTACATTCTTCCCGATTCTCCGCTATGGTAGTATCACCGATTACCTGCTCATATTTGTACACGGTATTAAAATCAAAAATAAAAACACCGCCGGGATACAAATAGTTGTTGATCAGACGAAACGTCTCAATAACTTCTTCATCTTCCAACAAATAATTCACCGAATCGCAAGCACTGATTACGGTACCGATGGTACTGTATAAATCCAGCTCACGCATATCCTGACACAAATAAAGAATGTCACTGCCGGACTTTTCTTTTTTATTCATTGCAATATTCAGCATTTCCTGCGAAAAATCCACGCCAATCATATCGTAACCTTTACGATATAACAATTCGGTCAATGTCCCGGTACCGCACCCCAAATCAAGCACAAGATTCTTTTCCGAATCCAGAATTTCTTCCTTATCCGACACTGTACTTGCATCGTTTGTTTCCGCTGTAGCTTCCGTCTCCCCACTACGCACAGGTTCGGATTTGCCATATTCTTTTATCAGGTTATGAAGAAACTCCGCCCATTCTTCATAAGGCGTTTCATCCATAAAAGTGTCATACACACTTGCAAAATCTGTATAAGCTTCCATCACATACCTCTGTCAAACTATGCAAACCATCCCATAATTACATCCAACAAACCATAGGAAAGAATTGACATGATAATGGTTGCAATAATAATACCCAAAAGTTCTGCCAGGACGGCTTTCTTTATATCTACATCAAACAAAGCGGCAATCAAAGAACCGGTCCACGCACCTGTACCGGGCAAAGGAATACCTACAAACAATGCCAAGCCCCAGAATTCTCCTTTTTTCAATGCGTCGCTCTTTTTCATCGCCTTTTTTTCAAGCCAGTTTGCAATCACGCGCAAACCTTTAATATTCTGCATCCACTTAAGAATCTTTTTAATAAAAAGTAAGATAAAAGGGATGGGAATAATATTTCCTGCAATACAAAACGGAATTGCTTTTACGATTGGAATATTAAGAATAGAAGATGCAATTAAGCCTCCTCGCAACTCCAAAATCGGAATCATGGAAATGATAAAAACAACCCACTCCGGTGATATATACTGCCCTAACGTCTGGGCAAACCATTCTGCTACTGCTGTCATACAAAATCTCCTTTAGCCCGCATTTCTGCGTTTATATTTTTATGCTTAATACTTTTATTTTTTTGCATTTATAAAAATTAATTACTGATTCAAATATGCGCTCAACTCACGAACCAATACCTGCATCTCTTCATCTGTACCGATAGTGATACGAAGATATTCATTGATGCGGGGTGCTTTAAAATATCTTACATACACGCCCTTTGTCTTCAGCATCTCAAACAATTCTTCCGCAGGCACTGTTGCATGTTTTGCAAATAAGAAATTGGTCTTACTGTCTGTCATTGAGAAGCCAAGTTTCGATAACTCTTCCATCGTCCAAGCTCTTGTGGCACAAATTTTATCCACACATTCTTTGAAATAACATTCATCCTTTAACGAAAGTGAAGCATACTCCAATGTCGGACGGTTAATGGTATAAGAATTGATTGAAAACTTCACATCATTCAAATATTTAATCAACTTCTTGCTACCCATACCGACGCCTACACGAAGCCCTGCAAGGGAACGTGATTTCGAGAAGGTATGTACCACTAAAACATTGTCATATTTCTCAATCAACGGAAGGCAGGTTTCACCGCCAAAATCAACATAGGCCTCGTCCACAATCACAACACTGTCCTGATTCGCCTTGATAATTTCTTCAACCCATTCTCTGCTTTCCGCGATACCGGTCGGCGCATTAGGATTGGTAATTACAATACCGCCGTTTTCGCCGAAATAATCCTCTTTGCTAATCTTAAAATCAGCATCCAAAGCCTTTTTCTCATAGGGGATATTATAAAGCTGTGCCCACACCTCATAAAAAGAGTAGGTAATATCCGGAAACAATACCGGCTTCTTTGAATTGAAAAAGGTCAAAAACGCCGTTGCCAGAACATCATCCGAACCCACACCTACAAAGATCTGTTCTTCCGAAAGCTTATAATACTCCGCCAAATCCTGCACTAAATTCTCTACCGTTGGACTCGGATAAAGACGAAGTTCTTCGGAACGCTTTGTATATCTCTCCATAGCCTCTGTCACACCGGGTGCAGGGGGATAGGGATTTTCATTTGTATTTAATTTTATGATATTGGCTACCTTAGGCTGTTCACCGGGCACATAAGGAACCACTTTTCGTACATTACTTTCCCAGCTCATATTCCTCCATGCGAATATTTATATTTGAACCAATGCCGATATTTATTGCACTTAGTTATAATTCGCTTTCTGCACTAGTATACTCAATTTCACAATTCTTTACAAGCAAAGAGTGGAAAATAAGGGTAAAATCTCAGCAAAGAGTTTTGAAACAGTAATATAGAAACACTTCCTTTTTACCCAAAATAGCAACCCAAACAAAAACCGCCCATCCTTTAGGTTACTTTCATGCCGCCTTATGCGACATAGAATGTATCCTAACAGAACAGACGGTTATTTTTTTTCCCGGGTTATATCTTTTTAAACTTCCTGCTTATCTTCTTTAATCTTTCGTTTGTCATCGGAAAGAGCCATATTTTTTACCTTTGCAAGCGCCTTATTCACAGGCGGTATGCAAATGATAATTGTTGTTATAAGTCCCTCTGCCAAAAGGTAGGAACCATTGTACACTGCCGAATAAACCGGAATGGACATATTGTAATCTGCTGCCGCAGATCCAAAGAAAATCATCCCCGACATGAATGCAAATACAAAACGTCCGAACACCGCTACCCAATATCCAATCAAAAGCCCATGCTTTTTATTGGCAAAAATACCGGACAAGCCAAGTGCCCCAAAAGCAAAAATGTAATCCACCAGCATTTGCATCGGATGAATAATGTAAGGCTCCAGAATCAACTGGAGAAATCCGTATGCAATGGCGGTCATGAGACCGGCTCTCGGACCAAACCAATAGCCGATTAATACAACAAAGAGCATACTAAACAAAGTAACTGAACCACCCATAGGCAACTCAAATAATTTAATCATTGAAGTTACCACCGCAAGTGCCATTGCCATTGCCGAAAACGCCAATTGCTTACTGCTAAGCTTTGCATTTTTCTTTCCGTTGCAGTAGCAGGCAATCAAAAGAATTGCCAACATAACCGCAATCAGCACGGCATAACCCGCAGTTGTAGGAAGGTAGGATGTTACTCCGTCATACTCTTCTGCAGTAAAAAAGAATGACATAAAAAAACCTCCTTTGCATACGCAGGAGGTTACTCTCGAATCAAACATACAAATCCGGATTCGAACGAATTTGTATATTACTGCTTCCTTCCGCCGGTATTATCCGGTTCAAGTAATGAGGGTTAGGACCAAAGCCCCGTCTCAGCAAATTAGCACCCCTAGCGTATATCTGATATTTAGTTACGAATTTATATTAGACGTTGTGTCTTTTTTTGTCAATATAAAATTGTAACTCCTGCATCTGACAATTTTACTTTGACTATCACTCTATTCTTCTTCACAAGGGCACTGCCGTCCCGTTACATCCATCCTGTAATCTTCTTTGTATATCAAATCTGACATTTTAACGAAAGAATATCCCTGTTCTTTTAGGGCTATAATCAACTCCTCCAATGCGTCAGCCGTATACTTCGCACCGTTATGGCATAAAATAATTGAACCGCAACCCAAGTTTTTATGACAGGTTACCGTCTTGATGATAGACTCGCAGCCGTAGTCCTTCCAATCTAAGCTGTCAACATCCCATTGAATGGCATAATATCCGCAGTTTTCCACGCCGGTTATTACATCATTATCATAATCTCCGTAAGGCGTGCGGAATACCTGCATATCGTATCCCGTTAACTCTTTTACTTTATTATGCACCAGCATAATTTCTTCTTCAATTTCCGACATGGAAAGTTCTGACATATTCAGATGATTTTCACTATGATTTCCCAGTTCATGACCTGCCTCATATATCTTTTTTACATCTTCCGGATATGCTTCTACCCAACCTCCGGTCATAAAGAATGTCACCTTAACATCCTGCCGTTCCAGAATATCAAGAATCTCCTGCGTATCTTCATTTCCCCACGCTGCATCAAAAGAAAGCGCCACCACCTTTTCCTCTGTTTCCACACAGTAAATAGGCAGTTTACGGTCGCCATACATATTACCGGCAGCCACAACCTCTTCTTCACGAAAGCCGGCATATAAACACACACCGATGCCGGCTATTAAAACAGCAATTGATACAACTTTATAAAAGGTCCGATTGTGAAAAATTTCCATTCTTGGAATTTGTTTTATTTTATCCCACATTACATTACCTGCGCATACTATATCTTAATAAAGTATATGTTTCAGAAGTTTTTTCATTCCCTTGGTTGACTTTTTTCTTTTCGAGAAATATACTTGAATTATCACTTTAAGGAGGTAATGAAAATGGACGCGGACCCCTATCACGCAAATACAGATTTAAAAGAATATGAAATGCTGATGGGCTAACTTCTTTTTTTTGTGCCCAAAGGCATAGAAAGAAGGTTAGAAATGGTACACTACTATTTTTCAGAAGGCCGGAGTTTACGTACTCTGGACGCACCTACAGAAGGTTGCTGGATTTCTATGATCCGCCCTTCCGAAAGTGAAATTCT
Source organism: Lachnospiraceae bacterium (assembly GCA_017622505.1). Taxonomy (GTDB): domain Bacteria; phylum Bacillota; class Clostridia; order Lachnospirales; family Lachnospiraceae; genus UBA3766. Next base: position 15,217 of record JAGAQZ010000113.1, on the reverse strand, counting down.
TAACATTTCACAGAAATTCTCAATCGATGCAGATGACTTGAAATCCGCATTGGATACCGATGAACGTTCCCGACTTGCTTACGAGGACAATTACACAATGGTTTTGGTAAATATCCCTACCATTGAAGAAGATACAGAGAAGGAATTATACGACACCATTCCTTTGTCTATTTTTATTGCAAAAAAGACCATTATTACTGTTTGCAGTGAAGAAAGTCCTATTCTGAGAGCCTTTGTCGACGGACGTGTTCGTGACTTTAATACCGCAATGAAATCGCGTTTTATGATGCAGATATTATACCGTACGGCATCTCTTTATTTGCAGTATCTGCGTAACATCGAACGCCAAAGCGAAGTTTTGGAAAATGATTTGCACAAATCCACTCAGAACAGTGCTTTGTTTGAACTTCTGAAACTGGAAAAGAGTTTGGTTTACTTTACAACTTCGCTTCGTTCCAACGAAGTCGTTATGGAAAAACTTTTCCGTAATGAACGCTTTAAGAAATATCCGGAAGACGAAGAATTGCTGGAAGACGTAATTATCGAAAACAAGCAGGCGATCGAAATGGCAAACATTTACAACGGCATCTTAAATGGTATGACCAATGCATTCGCTTCCGTAATCTCCAACAACTTGAATACGGTTATGAAAACCCTTGCGATTGTTACAATTGTTTTATCTATCCCTACCATGATTTTTAGCGCTTACGGTATGAACGTTGCTTCTGTCGGTATGCCTTTTGCAGATAGTCCTTTTGGATTTGTCATTATCGTTGCCACATCCTTGGTTTTAGGTTTATTGGTAACCATCTTCTTTATGAAAAATAAACTTTTTAAATAAAAAATTCTTTTATTTTGGGGAAAGCTTATGCTTTCCCCTTTTTTATGAATTAATATGAAAATCAATTTCTCGTTCTACATATTTGTCTATCACAGATTCTCCAACTATAATTTTAAAAGGTTTGTACTCCGCAAGCTTGACAAACCAGTTCGGCAACTTTGCTTTTAAAATTCTGCTGTTTGCTTTATGAATAATTGCTTCGCCTACTTTTACTGAATACCCTTTCTTTTGCAACCGAATGCCTGTCGTTCCAAGTTGTCTTTCTTTTTGTCGATTATCCACTTCGTAAATTCGGCACATTCCAAACAATATGTATACGAAAAAGATAAAAGCACCTAACAATAACAGCCCTAGTGCTGATATTGCAGAAATCAACAGCCAATTAGTATCATTTCCATCATTCTCCAGGACCTCTACTTCATTGTTTTCCATCTCAGCATACAATGGTCCTTCTTGCACTTGAGTTTCTACTACTTCTTCCCTCCAATTTGGTTCAGGCAAAAAAGTATATTTTAAAGTACTGTCTTCCTTTCCTTGATTATTCTGCTCTTCAATGATTTCTTTATTCTCATCATCTGCTTTACTAATATTCTCTTTATGGCTCGGTTCTATCGGCAATGTCGGACTCGTTTCCGGAGCTGTTCCTTCGTAATTAGGGTTATTCGGTGCACCATTTCCACCGTTACTATTATCAACAACAGGTAACGCCTGCCTTACCACTTCTATTTCATTCTCTGCAATATTACCGACCGCATCTCTTACTTTTATAATTACAATACCCGGTTCCGATAATTCATATTGATTGCTCTCAATCCATGTTTGACCGTCATCAAAAGAATATGCCTGCTCTGCAAGACCGCTTCCCGCATTTCCGTTTCCAACATCTTCAGCTATGACTGTAATCTCACAATTTCCGAAATACCAAGGTGCGGGCAATATACACACATCTTTTATCTCCGGCGCAGCCTTATCAATATTGCCGATATCAATTGCTTTTGTCACTGTATTTCCTGCAATATCCTTTATGGTAACGCTGTAATTTCCGTTTTCAGATACTTCGTAAAAATTATCTTTTCCATACTCACCACCATTCCACCTTACATATTCTTCCGGCAAGCCAAAAGCATCTTCAGCCTCTACAGACAACCGGATTTTTCCTGATGTAAAATCATTCTGATCAGCTACAATATCACTCAAAACAGGCAACTCACGATCAATATTATCGACCTTGATACTGAGTTGAGATACATATTCAATACCACTTTCCGTGTAAGTTGCATATAACGAATATTCCCCATTTTCAGTCACTGTAATTTCACTCAAATTCTCTGTTTCGCCCCATGCCAAACGGACGTCCTCCAACCGCCCCTCAGTAACCGCCTTTAATAATACTTCTTGCGCCGGTAACAAGGTACTGCTGCTTACGCTAATTTGATCAATCACCGTTTCCTCATCTTTTCCACAGGTATAATCCATATAAGGATGTGAATGCAATGTATCGCAATTAATCCGTGAATAATTATCACAACTACCTTGGTAACTTCCTGCCGGACTGTTGATACATGCATGTCCCGTAGTGTGCCAAGTTCTGCCACAAGAACAAGATGCTGTAAACTCATAATAATCATGATGACCACCACAACTACAAGTATCTGTGTTTACTGTACGCAACACACTTGTCGTATCCGCTGATATTGTCTTATATACTGTAGTTTGGCACCCTGCAATATGCTTATGATACAAAGGATACGTTAGTACCGTATCCTCCGCGTGAATATACATCGGAATACAAATTAATGCAATTGCCATAAAAGCAACACAACATAAACTAAATCGTCTTTTCATACGAATAAATTTTTTCAACTATTTTCTCCTTTCATACATACAACTTCTGTGAGAAACGTTTCTTTTACAATATTCAATTGGATTTCCATGGAAATTTCAGCAATGCAGAATTCATTGCCTCACTTGCGAATTGAACTTCGCATAGAACTGAAACAAGGTCTGTTCCCAAAGCTTATTTCAGAAGGTATTTTCGAATATAACACAAGTTTTACCAAAAGAAAAGGCCGATTTTTCAGAAAATAAAAAATCGGCACTTTTAACAATTTATTTAATTCGTTGGACTATTTTTAACCTTCAAATCACTTATTTTTCTTGTGTTTTTAATGTCAAAAAATTTACATTTTAATCCAACCAATCCACGCCACTCCTGGTATTTTCTTTTGTAAAAATAATTCTAATACTTTTACACTCTCCTTAACCGTTCAAACGTTTCATAAATATCTAACTTTCCATATCCGAATTCCCGATTGGGCCAGGTAAGATTATCTTCACGCCTCGCTCCGCGAATCAAATAATTTTTTATTTCTACTCCGTTTACCAACGGACGGCGGCCCTCTACCACCGCCCATTGCATAAATTGCAATACTGCGCCGGCTGTTAAGGCAGCGGCAGCACCGGTCCCACTGACAGCTCCGATTACACTTGGCACATTCACACCCGGTGCCGCAAAATCAGGCTTAATCACATCCGCCCGTGTAAATCCGCGCCCCGACTCCTGAAAGAAACCGCCGGTATCCGAATTATAGGCTGATACACAGATGGCAGACGCACCGGTTGCGGGCATTGTAAGCGTAATATACGGTGTCGGTTCCAAGAAATATGCATCACCTGTCAGAAACTGTTGTATCGGCAGCCAGATATCGCACACCGCAGGAACGTTTTCTTCCTCCAGTTCAATGCCTATGGTCCAAATCCCCGGCGTGGGATTCTCAAAGCGCATAACCACCAGTTGTTGTCCCGAAATCTGTTCTACCAAAAGGGCATCCACCGTAACCCGCGTATCCGAATAAACAAAATCATATACCCGCGTAGTATCCAACCGAAATGAAATATCCTTAATTTCTTCCCCGCCGGGCGAACGCAAAGATATGCGAAAAAGGCTTGGAACGCTCCCCCAAATTTCTGCCAAAAACCCCCGTTTTCCATCCCCAACTCTTATTTCCGCGCTTTGCTCTGCGCCTACATCATCCGCTCTAAACAATGCCCTGTAATGATGCCCTGCATTTCCTTCATTTCCTGCAGGAAGCACCACGGTAATGTTACGCAATGTATTTATGCGGTTAATATATCTCTCTAATATGGAATTGCCTGCGTGATCCCCAAAACTCGTCCCTATTCCCAAACATATACAAACCGGTCTGCGAAGGGCTTCCGCATAGCCTACCGCGTATTTTAAAGCCATAAGCACATCCGTTTCCTGGTAACAGGGCGTATCTTCCGGGACCAGATAATACTCTTTTAAATAAGGCTTTGCCTGCTTTAATTTTACAACTACAATATCCGCATCCGGTGCCGCACTTAAGAAAGCAGTCCCTTCCTCTAAACTGCTGCCTGCCGCAATGCTTGCAAGTGCCGTTCCATGACGACCTGCGATATCCCTTGTGGGCACAATTTCATAAGGATTATCCGAACCAAGCGCCCCATTAATCTGCTCTCTCCCATACTCACTCCCATACAAGAATCCTTCCGGTGGCGTTCCGCTCTGCTCCTCCTGGTCCCAGATGGCAAGAATGCGACTGCTACCGTCAGCACGCCGAAAAACAGGGCTTGTATAATCAATTCCGGAATCGATACACACAAAGACACAACCAAGCCCCGTCAGTCCTAACGGCTCTCTTTGTACCCTTAAACTTCCTACCGCCTCCAATGCTACCGTGTTAAAACCCACGCCTTGAATTGCATCTCCAACCTGCATCAAACCGTAACACCCCGGCAGGTACAAATATCTGTAATCCGACACCGACAAATCCGGCAATTCTTCCCTATTCACATAAAAAATCCGCAGGTTGTCTTCTATCTGATAAAAGCAGAAGTCACCTGCGGTATTTTCCAAATTATTCACTTCCAAATCAAAATCAACCATTAAATCGGCATAATCATTTGATACAATGCGTGTTCTGCAATCCATATCATTCTGCCTTTACTGCAATTTTTACAGTTTATGCAAAACACTCTCGCATAATACGCTTTTAGACGAATTTGCGCGTCAAACTACGCAAGATTGCTTTAACGCATATATTTCAATTATTCTTCCGCCTTGCTCTTCCTGGCATTCTGCCTGATTTCAATTCTCGGTCCGCCCTTGCCCTCAATATATTCTCTGGTAATGGTTACGGTACCGATATTCTCATCTTTCGGAATTTCATACATAATATCCAGCATAAATTCTTCGATAATGGCACGCAACGCTCTGGCACCCGTATCTTTTTCCATAGCTTTCTCAGCAATGGCTTCCAAAGCCTCATCATCAAAAAGCAACTGCACCTCATCCAGTTCCAAAAGCTTCTGATACTGCTTTAAAATAGCGTTTTTCGGCTCTTTTAAGATATTTACAAGCATATCCTTGCCCAAGCCTTCCATGGTACAGATAATCGGCAAACGGCCCACAAATTCCGGTATCATACCAAACTTTTTAATATCTTCTACCGTTACTTTCTTTAAGATATTCTTTTCTTTGTCATAGCGGTCTTTTAAATCCGCATTAAAACCGATTCCGCTCTGCTTTGACAATCTCTGCTTGATGATTTCATCCAAATCAGGAAAAGCTCCGCCACAGATAAAAAGAATATTTCTCGTATTAATCGTTGTTAACGGCACCATGGCATTCTTGCTGTTTGCACCTACCGGCACTTCCACTTCCGCACCTTCCAAAAGCTTTAGCATACCCTGCTGTACGGATTCACCGCTGACATCACGGGAATTGGTATTCTTTTTCTTTGCAATCTTATCAATTTCATCGATAAAAACAATACCGCGTTCAGCCTTCTCCGTATCGTTTCCTGCTGCCGCAAGAAGCTTGCTTAATACGCTTTCGATATCATCACCAATATAACCTGCTTCGGTGAGTGAAGTAGCATCCGCAATCGCCAAAGGCACATCCAGAAGTTTTGCCAGCGTCTTTACCAAATAGGTTTTACCGCAACCGGTAGGACCGATTAAAAGAATATTAGACTTCTCAATTTCAATCTCGTCCATAGTATTGGTGGCAACGCGCTTGTAATGGTTATAAACCGCAACGGAAATCACCTTTTTGGCATGTTCCTGTCCTACCACATAATCATCCAATTGTGCTTTGATTTTATGGGGTACGGGGATCTTTTTAATATCAATTGCCGGAGTTTCCTGCTTGCTTTCCTCTGCAGTTTTCTTCTTTTTTAACTTCTGCTTGTTGGGAATACCTCCCTGTCCCTGCAAATCCGCCAAATTCATAAAAGTAATATTAGGGAACTGATTCTGGAAAGAGTTAAACTCCTCCGGTGTCATCATCATTCCGGGGTGGTTTAACGTTCCCTGGTAATCATACTGGCTGACCGTATCCATCGTCTTATGCATGCAATCATTACAAACGCAAATATGATTGGGCAATTTAAACATTTTACCCGTAATATGTTCCGGACGTCTGCACATAAAACAAACATCTTCGTAATCGTCCTCTTTATCACTTTCTTTCTTATCGTCCGCTTTATCTGTAGCACCGACTGATTTTTCCACAGTTTCAACATCAACCGCTTCCGCTACTTCTTCTTTCTTCTTTTCTTCCAACTCATCAAACTCTAAACTCATAACGCTCCTCTATATCTTTTTATGATTCTTTCTTCTGTAAAATCACTTCACACTCGTACTCTGCATACTCACCGTTTTCTAAACGTTCATAGGTTAAAATAATAGTCTCTCCCGCAGGATATGCAGCCAAATACTCCTGCAACTCTTCCATGGTTGCAATAGAATTTCCTTCGAATTTAGTAATCACATCACCACGTTTCAGTCCTGCAAGTTCTGCCGGTCCGCCTTTGATAATGCCTGCCACATAGACGCCTACAGGCGGTCTGACGGCCTGCATCGCAGCCTGGCTGCTGCTTAAAGTTGCACCGCTTATGCCAAGGTATGATTGCTCATCCTCCGGCAATGCCACCAGCTCTTCTTTGTTCATCAACTGTGAAATAATAGGCTCCGCTACATTAATAGGAATTGCATAGCCCATACCTTCCACATAGGTTCCGCCTAATTTATTGGAATTGATGCCAATTAACTGGCCCTTATTATTTAAAAGCGCTCCACCGGAATTACCCTGGTTAATCGCAGCATCCGTTTGGATAAAAGTGCCCTTCTCACCATTTTCCAATGTCATTTCACGATTTAAGGCACTGACAACACCGGTTGTAACCGACTGACCGTAACCCAATGAGTTACCGATTGCAATGGCTGGTTCGCCAACTTCCAAAGCATCCGAATCACCCAACTGGATGATTTTAATATTATCCTTGGTCTCTTGCGACAATTCATCCAAAGGCACTGACATAACAGCCAAGTCCATAGGAATGTCCTGTCCTTTTACGGTTGCATTTCCTTCCGTACCATCACAAAACTGCACTGTAATTTCCTTACCGCCTTCAACCACGTGATAATTGGTTACAATCAACAACTCCGCATCATTTTGTCCTACAATAATACCGGAGCCTGCGGAATTTACTTCCTGTACGGTTCCGTAGATATGATAATCTGCAGTCAGACTGACACTAACGGTTGCAGGCATTGTCTGTTTTACGACTTCCTGCACGTTAAGAATTTCTCCGCTTACTTCCTCGGCACCGATTTCCATTGCATTTGTCTGTGCAATAATCACGCCGCTGTCACCAAATGTCCAGCATAATTCCGGCTCATTCTCTTCAGGTGCTTCTTTTAATCCGCTCATTATAAGCAATTCATCTGCCGGCGAAATTTCATACACCAATTTCACGCCAAAAAACGCGATACCTGCACATACTCCGAATAAAATACCAAATCCTATATTTGCAAAAAAGCATTTCCAAAATCCGCCATTTTTCTTGCCGTTATTCATTTCTTCATTCATATAAAACCCTCCTTACGGTACATCTTGTTTTTATACGAAAGTTACTATATAGTCTGCCTGTGACAAATCTGTGATGAGTATATGGTGAAACTGTTATTGTTAATTCGCATCCAAGCCTGCAATTTGCAACACAATCTCTATCGGTAAAATATAATCGCATCCTTCTTCCGGATTATCTATTTCACCGGTAAAACTGATACCGAGCACTTCCTTGTTCTCCGTATAATAGATTCTGTTTGTCTCTGCCTGTTCATCTTTACCACCTATCTCTACCAAGGACAAGGTCTGCCCATCCTGCAGAGTTTGCTCATACTTTGCGTCTGTAACATCCGCAGGTAAAAATCCCACATTACCATCTGAATAAAACGCAGCCCCGTATGCTGTCATCTCTCTTTTAACGTCTTCTGAAGTCGGTGTTACGGCTTTAATCAGTGCTAACGTCTCGGTCTGTAAATCTTCTGTATTTACAATTATAATTGCAACATCTGTATTGGAATCAATGTTTCTGACAACCGCACTTATATCACTTTGTTCTGCGATTTGCACACATATTTTATCTCCCGGGATACGGCTTAACGACGTGGCAATCACAATCTTGTCATTGCTGATATCAATAATAATGCCTGTTGCGTCTGCATATTCGGAAGAATTCACATTATCTGCCTCCGACTTTGTATCGGGATAAATTCCCACCAAAGATTTAGATGCCTCCACATTCAATTGCGCTACGTTCTGCCATTTATTAACATCTTCCGCAAACTGATCCGACTCCATATATTCGCCAGCTTCCTCAAGCGGGGATTTCGGTATGACTTCTTTGACTCCGAAAACACCGATTATCGAAGTAACCACAGTACCGATAATTGCCGAAATTAACTTTCTCTTAAATGGCGCAATCTTATCTTTTATTTTCTCTTTTAACTCTTCATCCGTTTCTTTCATGCTCTATTCATCCTTCTACTCTACCGTAACCGATTTGGCCAAGTTTCTGGGCTTATCCACGTCGCAACCTTTTCCAACTGCCACGTAATAACCAAACAACTGCAAAGGAATGATTGCTAACGTATTTGTAAAATAGCGATTCGTCTTCGGAATATAAATCACATAGTCCGCTGACGCTTCCATTTCATAGTTTCCTTCATTGGTTACTGCCAGCACAAAAGCTCCGCGGGCTTTTACTTCAACCATATTACTGATTGTCTTTTGGTACAAATGCTCCTGGGTTGCCACGCAAGCTACCAAAGTACCTTCCTCAATCAGCGAAATCGTGCCGTGTTTCAATTCTCCCGCCGCATAAGCTTCCGAATGGATATATGAAATCTCTTTTAACTTAAGCGAACCTTCCAGTGAAATTGCATAATCGATGCCGCGCCCGATAAAAAAGATGCTCTTTGCCGCAACGTAACGGTTGGCGAACTTCTGGATTTTACGCTGGTTGGACAAAAGAAACTCTACCTGTTGCGGTAAAAGCTTCATATCATCAAGCATTGTTTTAAAATCATCCTCCGACAATACGCCTTTGATTTTGCCAAGCTTCATAGCAAACAAATACAGAGCCATAAGCTGTGCACTGTAGGCTTTGGTCGTGGCAACCGCAATTTCAGGTCCGGCCCAGGTATACATGACATAATCCGCATCTCTTGCAATACTGCTGCCAACCACATTTACGATACCAAGCACTTTGACGCCTCGCGCACGCATATCTGCCATTGCTGCCAAACTATCCGCCGTTTCACCGGACTGACTGATTACAATAACCAGGGCATTCTCATCAATAATCGGATTACGATACCGGAACTCTGATGCCAAATCCACTTCTACCGGCACTCTGGCAATATTTTCAATGACATATTTACCGGTCACTCCGGCATGATAAGAAGAACCGCAGGCAACAATATAAATCTTGCTAATCCTACCGAAATCTTCCTCTGTCATCTTTAATTCATCTATTTGAATTTCACCTTTGGAAATGCATTTGCGTAAAGTTTCTTCCAAAACCTTAGGCTGCTCATACATTTCTTTTAACATAAAATGCTCGAAACCGCCCTTTTCAGCCGCTTCTGCATCCCAGGCGATGGTTACAGGCTCTTTTACAATGACTTCTTCATCGGAAGAATAAAAGGTCAAATCATCTGCCCGTAAGCATGCAACCTCATAATTATCCATAAAATATACATTGCGTGTATATTTTAAAATTGCAGGCACGTCAGATGCAATAAAACAGCCCTCATCACTCCGTCCCACAATCAAAGGACTTGCCTTTCGCACCGCAAAAATACAGTCGGAATGCTCAGCAAAAATAACACCTAACGCATAAGACCCCTCCACGCGGTGCATCACCTTGGTAATTGCCTCCAAGGGATTCCCTTTATAATAATAATCCAGTAAATGGGCCAGCACTTCCGTATCTGTTTCGGATACAAATTCATAGCCCTTATTCTCTAACTTTTTACGGAGTTTCACATAATTTTCGATAATACCGTTGTGAACTACCGCAATGGTTTCTTTGCTGTTATAATGCGGATGCGAATTTACATCTGTCGGTGCCCCATGGGTTGCCCATCTGGTATGTCCGATTCCCAAATTTCCGGGCATCATTTCACCTCTGTGGGTCAGTTCCACTAAGGTTTTTAATCGTCCAACTGATTTACGGATTTGGATTTTATTTCCATTGTATACTGCAAGTCCCGCTGAATCATATCCTCGGTATTCCAGTTTCTCCAACCCGTCCAAAATAATGGGCGCCGCCTGTTCTTTACCCACATATCCAACAATTCCACACATAAAAGAAGCCTCCTATTTACGTTCATCCGGGGACATTCCGCATCCCCTGTTCGGATCTATGTTCCGGGTTGCGGTCAATATACTCTGACGCATCCAGAACTCTCTGTTCATAGTGCATTTTAACACGAAATTATGCGGAAGTCTTTTATAATTTATTCCCAATTTAAAGCCTATATACTTAAAGCCGCTGGAAATAATCAACTTCGGAATCAAGTATTGCTTCTTTTGTTCTTTTAAATATTCTATAGTGAGTTTTACCATTCTTTTACCTTCACCGGTAGAAGATATATGCTCAAAAATATCCGGACGCAAAGCCTGGGATACACCATTATCAAAATTGCGGTGGAACTGCATCATATTTTTGTAATTGTGAGAATGATATACCTTCGCATCCGCAGTATAAGCTATACGATATCCTTCCCTAATCGCCGCTGCAGCAAGATACATATCTTCATTAAAAATGGCACAATCCACGAAACCACCGATTTTATCATAAATACTTCTGGTATACGCTGCACATACATTTGAAAAAAAATAGGTTTTAATCTGCAAACGTTCCAAATCTTCTTTGCTCTTGATGCAGCTTTCCGCAGGATAATTAAAATCGCGGGTAAAACGCTCAATCACTGCGCAATCTTCATTGGGCAACTGTCTTGCATAAGAGAATTCCGCCTTCTTATCAAGTAGCGGTTTTAAAAGCTCTTCCACCAAATTTTCATCTGCCGGAACCGCATCATCCGTCATACAGATAAAATAATCTGCTTTGGAACGCTTAACCGCCTGCTTCCTCGTTCCGCCATGGTCGAATTCCATTTTAGATAAATGGTGAACCTCAACGTTATCCCAAACTTTCAGCAATTTCTCTCCGTATAAAAAAGTATTCCAATACTTTTCTTCCGTATTCATAATAATAATTCTGTTAACGGGATATGTCTGTGTCTCCAGTAATTCTATTACCTTGGTTAACCGTTTCTGCGGTTTATAAGTTAACAGTATGATATCCACTGTCGGCTTTTGCATTTTAACACCTTCCATAATTTAAAATAAGGGACCCAATACTTTCGGGTCCCTTGCCTTTGTTTAATTTAATTCTTCATCGGCTGACATCGTACCCACGTAAGGTGACGTATGCTGCTCAATAATATCGCTGTACTCTAATACTTCAGGAGAAGGAGTATATTCAATTTCAGGATACAAATACTCGTGAAGAAGTTCAACATTGGTAGCTAAATCCATCGGGATAACACAACTTCCCTTGCTACCGATTTTACCTGTAGTAATGTTGGTATCAAAAGGGAAACCGCTGCTTCCAACGATTTCGTAACTGCTTACGTTAGCGACCAAGGAAAGAATCTCATCAATTTCCAAGGAAGTTGCTACCATAGGAAATACATCGTCTGCAATATCATTTAACTGGCTGGGTGAAAGGGTTTTAGCCTTGTCTAATACAGCCTGTAATACTTTTCTCTGTCTTTCGGTACGGCCGAAGTCATTACCTACCGCTCTGATTCTACAATATGCCACTGCCTGATAACCGCTTAAAGTCTGAACTCCGGGTTCCGTAATTGCAACATAATCTGTTGTAAGATTGTTAGGATTCTCTTCCGTTGCATACATAGATGCCTGGTAGTTATTTAAGTGCTTAATTTCATTTTCCTTAATATCAATTTCAATACCACCAACTGCATCAACCACTTCCATCATACCTTCGAAACCGATGGTTACAAAGTCTGTGATATACAAGTCAAGGTTCATATTAAGCATAGAAATTGCCTGCTCGGGACCACCCTTCGCGTATGCGGCATTACACTTATTATAAACATCATTACCGAGATTAAGGTAGGTATCACGATATACAGATACCAAACGTCCTTCACCGGTGTTATTGTTTACCGAAAGGATCATAATAGTATCGGTACGTGTTCCTGAAGATAACTTACCATTACGGGCATCCACACCAAACAAAGCAATATTTGTATAGGTTTCTTCAACCTGTGACCATTTCTCTTTTACATCCGAACTAACTTCAACATCGTCAATATCGTATCTTACAATACCAGTATCTTTATCAGTTGTTTTCAAAATCAATCCCAATGCTGCAATTGCACCTACTAAAATAACTACCTCTACAATCAAGAGAATCAATTTACCCTTAGAGTTTTTCTTCTTTCGTGCATTCTTTCTGCCTTTCTGCTGTGTGCTCATAACATCCTCCATTAGTAAGCATTTTTATTAATAAATCCTTTAAATACTGTTAAAAACAGAATTTTGATATCGAAACCGAAGGTCCAGTTTTCGATATAATATATGTCACAATCAATTCTCTTACGAATTGATGTATCACCACGATAACCGTTTACCTGTGCCCAACCGGTAAGACCCGGACGCACCTGGTGTTTAATCATATAACGGGGAATTTCTTCCTTAAACTTGTCTACAAATACCGGTCTTTCGGGTCTGGGCCCTACAAGACTCATATCACCTTTTAAAATATTATAAAACTGCGGAATTTCATCCAAACTGGTTTTTCGCAAAAAACTACCGAACTTTGTAACACGCGGATCATTCTTGACCGTCCATGCTTTCTTTTCGTCCTGTTCTTTTTGAACCGCCATAGTACGAAATTTATACATTTTAAAAGTTTTATTATGAAGTCCTACACGCTCCTGTTTAAAAATAACCGGACCGCCTCCGGAACATTTGATTACAATTGCCGAAATCAACATTATAGGCGAAAAAATAACCAATGCAAATAATGCACCTATAACATCAACAACTCGCTTGATTACCCAATTCATTGTATTTGTTAATGGAACTCTTCTGATGTTAATTACCGGAAGTCCCGATAAATCTTCTGTATAAGGTCTGCTGGGAATTACACTGTTATAATCAGGTATAAATTTAGTATGTACACCTGACTTCTCACACAAGCCGACAATTTCTTCCAATCTGTCGTAATCTTCCAATGAAAGTGTAATAGCAATTTCGTCCAACTTATTTTCAGGCAATACGTAATAGAGATTGTCCACTCTGCCCACAACTTTTACGCCGCGATACAATGTTCCTGCCGGAATATGGTCATCCAAAATGCCTCTTACCACATATCCCCATTGTGGGTTTGCCATAATTCTATCAATGTATTCTTCCGCAGCTCTGGAATATCCAACCAACACAATATATTTAACATTATAGCCTTTTTTACGAATTTGGCGCAAAAATAGTCGGATACCGTTTCTTACTGCAATCGTTAATATAACATTAAATGCACAAAAGATAAACACTACCGAACGCGAAAAATTTGGTTCATTTATAATGTAAAGGGCAACGAAGAAAATTACCAAACCAACGAAATTTGCCCTGACAATATCGAAAAATTCCCTTTTTGCGCTGGAATAACGCTTTGACTTATACAAATTCAAAGCGGAATACAAACTCATATATATAGGTACAATACCTAAAAGTGCAACAAAATAAGTCTCCGGTTCCAAAGTACCCTCACCGGGCTGTTGAAATACAACAATACGGAGCCACCATGCTGCAATATATGATACAATCGTAACCACAATATCCAATACAACGTGGAGACGATTTAAATATCTCTGATTATCTTTGATCATAATCATCACCTATATTTCTACATACAGCACTTATATTACAATATTGTTACAAAAAATTCAAGTTTATTACATCATTTTTCACAGGATATTTATCCAAAGCTCCCACTCAAGTCTGCAGGCATCCATAAAATGTCCTTTTACAATGCCGACACGCTTAGCCTTCATCTCTTTCGTTTTGCACTGCTTAAGGCCTTCCAGCACCGCTTTGTGGTACACTTTGCCGTATCCTTTCATTATAAAAAACAACTGCTTAATGATAAAACCTGCCAACAAGGGGAAGAAATGCCAAATAATCTGTAAAATTGTCTGATTTTTATAAATTAAGTATACGCTGTTTCTCGCCGCAAGCCGGATTTTAAATTCGTTATATCTTGAACCCGAAGTGGCACTTCCCGCATGATATACAATCGCTTGCGGTTCATACATATTATAATACCCGTATAGACCCGCGCGATACCCGATATCAATATCTTCCAAATATGCAAAGTGAGCTTCGTCAAATCCACCGATTTCTTCAAAAATCGACATTCGATATATCGCCGCACCGGCACAAGATGCAAAAATTCTGCCCTTTTTAATATACTTAGCAGCACTTTTTCCTTTGCCTCTTGCATACGCCCAGCCCAAAACCGTATAAAAATCACCGGCATCATCAATCACTTCCGGCTCTTTTAAGGAAAGCATTTTGGCCTGTACGGAAAAAATCTTCTCGTCTGCCTCCAATGCCTCTGTCATTTTCTCAACAAAAGCAACATCTGCAACCGTATCATTATTTAAAAGGATTACATACTCGGCGCCAAGTTTCTTTGCAAAACGAATTCCATCATTCACCGCAGCTGCAAATCCGCCGTTCTTACTTCTTTTGACACTTTTCACCCAAGAAAAGTTGCATTCAATTTCATTTATACTTTCATCCGTGGAACAATCGTCCACCACAATCACGTCAAAATCCTTGGCAGACTGCTGTTTTAAGGAATTCAGGCAGTCCGGAAGAAACTTTATTCCATTGTAATTCGGGATTACAACCGCTGTTTTGCTCACACTGCCACCCTTTCTGTC
>JAGAQZ010000112.1 GCA_017622505.1 Lachnospiraceae bacterium | reverse complement strand
CGGCGGTTTATTTCTGTTGCACTATCCTTGGAGTCGCCTCCACCGGACGTTATCCGGCATCCTGCCCTGTGAAGCCCGGACTTTCCTCACCTGCCACCTTGCGGACAGACAGGCGCGATCATTTATCCCACTCGGTTTTAAACTAACATTATACGTTAAAGCAGCTTCCGCCCACAAATTCTCTTGCAATGGAATTGTTAGGCAGATTTACGGTATCTACCGTAAGGAAATATTCTAAAAATTTCAGTAATCTCTTCGCCTCGTGATATTCAGGGTCTGAAGGTTTAACACTGTATAAAAGCGGTTCCGCCAAAGGCTTGATTACTGCCAACTCGTAAATCAATGCAGAGTTAAACATTGCATCGGCACTTTCCTGAAAGGGGAAGATATTCTCTTCCTCACCGCGACGTACGGAAGGCCACATCTGAATGGTTCTGGTTGCGGATGCACCACGTGTTCTTGCATCTCTTACCATACGTCTTAACAATCTTCCGTCTGTGGTCGGGATACGATTGTGCTCGTCGATATTTAATGTTGTCAACGCACTGATGTAAATTTTATACTTACTTTCTACCGGAAGACTTTCGGACATTTTATCATTTAAAGCATGGATACCTTCAATAACCAATACATCATCGGGTCCTAAGGTCTTAAAATTACCCTTATACTCCCTGTGTCCTGTCTTGAAATTAAAAGTAGGAATTTCTACCGTCTTTCCGGCAAGAAGGTTCTGCATATCTTTATTAAAAAGCTTGATATCAATTGCTTCCAAACACTCGAAATTGTAATCACCGTTCTCATCCAAAGGTGTGTCTTCACGGTTTACAAAATAGTCGTCCACTGCAATGGGATGGGGTTTTAAACCATGAGTCTTTAACTGCACGGATAATCTGTGCGAAAAACTGGTCTTTCCGGAAGAAGAAGGACCTGCAATCATAACAAACTTAACACCTCCACGACTTACGATATCTTGCGCTATTTCTGCGATTTTACGCTCCTGCAATGCTTCCTGTACAAGAATCATTTCATTCAGTCCGCCGTTGCAAATACGCTCATTCAATTCGCCTACGGTATCGATTTCAAGCTTCTCGCTCCAATCGGTTGCTTCCATCATGGTTGCAAACAGTTTCTCAAGGGGCACAAACTCTTTTAATTCGTTGGGTGCACTCTTTCTGGGCAAGTTCAGTACAAAGCCATTACTGTAGGCAATAACATCGAACAACTTCACATAACCCATATTCGGAAGCATATAACCGTAGAAATAGTCATAATATCCGTCCACATCATATACGTTAATCAAAGAACTTCTTCTGAACTTACAAAGGCGCTGTTTATCCTTCATACCCTGTTTTGCAAAAATAGCCACCGCATCATCCACAGCCATGGAATGCTTCTGAATCGGTGTCTTGGCATCCACTATTTCTTGCATACGGTCTTTAATCTTCTGTGCCAGTTCATGGGTTACCACAAAGTCACCTTTTGCAGTAAAATAAAAACCGGAACCCAAAGCACATTCTACTTTGATTTTATCAATGTTACGGTCTCCGATCACATCATGGGCCGCTTTTACAAAAAGTAAAGTTGCTGTTCTGACATAGGTCAAATGTCCGATGGAAGAACTTAAATCACAGAAGGAAAGTTCTCCGTTACGAATCGGCTTCTTTATTAACTCGCTGATTTTACCATTAAGAATTACTGCAGCAATTGTACTGGAATACTCCTGCTGATACTCCTTGGCAATTTCTTCAAAGGTAATACCTTCTTCGTATTCCTTTTTCTTACCATTGATAATAAATTGTAACATAACCCATACCCCCTTATTTTTAGTACCCCAAATTACCTTTCGATATCACATTATATGAATTTCTTTTATAAAAATCTTATTAAATCACCGTACCAATTTCATCCTGTACAGACTTCACTGTAGACAGCCCCGGTACTTCTCTTTGCAGGTATTCCTGCATATAAGTAATAAAAAGCTTCTCCAATCCGAAATGCCCTGCATCAATGATACATAACCCCTGGGCAATGGAATCTAAAGCTGTATGATAATCAATATCTCCTGTAATAATGACATCACAATCTTTCTGTAATGCGTATTTGACCATACTTTTACCGGATCCGGTAGAAATCGCCGCCTTGGCAACTTTTGCCTCGGTATCACCGTACACCGTCACATTCGGAATGTCAAAAGTCTCTTTTACCTGTTCCGCAAGTTCGCGCAGGGAACAAATATCTTTTAGAAATCCAAACCGTCCGATGCCCTCTTTGGATATATCATCCTCATAGGTCACCATCAATACTTCACTGTGAAGAAGCCCCAGCTCGTCTGCTGCCGCATCCGCCATACCCATAACGTCGAAATTGGTATGCATACAATAACAGCAAATATTGTTCTGAATCATTTTGATAATACGTTTTCCCAGGAAATCCGATGCAACCACCTTATTGATTTTAGAAAAAATCAACGGGTGATGGGCAAGAATCATATCCGCACCCACACAGATTGCTTCCTCCACAACTTCTTCCGTAACATCTACGGATAAAAGTACTTTACTGATTTCCTGCTCTTCATCGCCCACCAATAACCCTGAGTTATCCCACTCAAGAGAATACATGGCAGGGGAAACCTCCAACAACTTTGTAATCAAATCCTTACACTTCATAGCTACTCCACTCCAAACTGACTAAGTGCCCACCTGTGAATAGCAAGCTCTTTCTCTACGGTTTCCTTGCGCGCTCTGCATTTATCGGACTCTTCCTGTACACAAAGCGAATCATATATTTTAGATAAACGTTCTTCTTCCTTGCGAATAAATTCGCATAAAAGCGCATTTTTGTTGTCTAAAGGTTCCTTGGCAAACAATTCATAAGCGTAATGTTTCAACCCTTCTTCCGACATCCGGCCGTTACCATCCGCCGTAGCCTTATCGCCGGCTTTCATAGCATCACATCCGCCTATATCGTCAAACAATGTTGCATCCTCATTTACCGGAACATCCATACATAAATCAGCCCCCGGACGGATTCGCATCATAAAGTAATACTTACCGTCTTCGTACTCGATTTCTTCCTGTTCGACAACAAATCCCCACTGTTTTAAGGTCCGTCTTACCAGCCACAATTCCGACTGCGGTTGCAAAATAATCTGTCGCATCGCCGAAACCTTATCTCTGTCATTCCAAAGAATCTGTAAAGCCAGGGGACCGCCCATTCCGGCGCACACATAGCCTTCGGCCTCGCCCTTTTTTAATTGGTTCAAACCGTTGGACAATCTGGTTTCTATGTATTCGTCATACCCGTATTTGTGAATATTTTCACGCGCCTTCTGCAAAGGACCTTTATTCACATCCATAGCAATAACGCGCCGACAAAGTTCCTTCTCCACAAGATAAATCGACAAATATCCGTGATCGCAACCTACATCAGCCAAGGTTTCCGCCGGTAAGATCAACGACGCCACCTTTGAAAGTCTTTTTCCCAAATCCATTTCAGGCAAACCTTTCTTAATCCAAATAGTCGCGAAGCTTTCTGCTACGGCTGGGATGACGAAGCTTTCTGAGTGCTTTCGCTTCAATCTGACGGATACGCTCTCTTGTTACGTTGAATTCCTTACCAACTTCTTCCAATGTACGTGCGCGACCGTCATCCAAACCGAAACGTAAACGCAGAACTTTCTGCTCTCTTTCGGTTAAAGTAGACAATACTTCACCCAACTGTTCTTTTAAAAGTGTGAACGCTGCAGCATCTGCGGGCACGGGCACATTATCATCCTGGATAAAATCACCCAAGTGGCTGTCTTCCTCTTCACCAATCGGGGTTTCCAAAGAAACAGGTTCCTGGGAAATCTTAAGGATTTCACGTACACGTTCTTCCGGCATTTTTAATTCAGCTGCAATTTCTTCAGGGGTCGGTTCACGGCCTAACTCCTGCAATAACTGTCTGCTGACACGAATCAATTTATTAATGGTTTCTACCATATGCACAGGGATACGAATGGTTCTTGCCTGGTCTGCGATTGCTCTTGTAATCGCCTGACGAATCCACCAGGTTGCATAGGTTGAAAACTTATAACCCTTACGGTAATCAAACTTTTCTACGGCCTTAATAAGACCTAAATTACCTTCCTGAATCAAATCAAGGAATAAAAGTCCGCGACCTACATATCTCTTGGCAATGGAAACAACAAGACGTAAGTTAGCTTCCGCAAGTTTCTTCTTTGCTTCCTCATCGCCTTCTTCCATCTTCTTAGCCAATTCAATTTCATCCTCTGCACTTAACAAAGGCACTTTACCGATTTCACGAAGATACATTTTAACAGGATCTTCAATGCCAACACCCTCGGGAACGGAAAGATCAAGATTTTCAAGGTCTACATCCACTTCCAGTTCTTCCGCATCTGCCATGAGAAGTTCCTCATCAACAGGCTCTTCCTCCTCTTCGCTAATCTGAATCAATAAATCCACGTTGTTTTTGTCAAGCATTTCATATACTTTATCCATATGCTCTTCTTCCAGATTTAATCCGGCAAAATGAGCCTTGACTTCAACATCCTCCAAAACATTCTTCTTTGCTTTGGCGATTTCGAGAAGTTCTTTTAACTTCTCCTCAAATTTTTGCTTTGTGCTTTCGTCCATTTTGTTCCATCCTTCCGTTTTATCTATATTTTGGTCTTATTCCAAAAAAATATGCGTTTTCGCCAATTCCTGCAGGGCTTTTTTGCCTTCAATCATTTTTCTCATGGCATCAATGTCCGTACCGGATTGGGCCTTATAATATTCATAACTGTTGGTTTTTACCTTCATCAGAATATCATGGAGTGCCTTCTGTCGCTCCTCCTTGGTTTCGATTCCGTCGAGTCGCGTTGTAAAAAGTGCACTGATTTTACTCTGTTCTTCCGGGTCTTCAATCAAACTGATTAACAATGCCGGATTGGCATTACCTACTTCCAAATCAGCCAGGAATCGTTTCGCCACAGGCTTGTACAATTCGTCGGTAAAATCCTCCGCCGTAATGTAGGGTTTAATCCTGCTGTATAATTCGGGCTCTTCCGCAAGCCAGGTAAGTAAAAGCTGTTGCGGCTTAAGCTTGCTGTCATCCGCACGGGCTTTATCCGCGCCCATTGCCGACTGCGGCCGTTGCAAAGCCTTAACTTCACCACGCATGGCACTTTTCACCACTTGCTCCCGCAGGCCGTCACGGCTAACGCCGTATTGATTTGCCACCGCAGTTAAATAATTCTCTCTTTCAATTTCGTCCGCAAATTCGCTAAGCATTCCTGCGACTTCTTTATAAAATCTTGTCCTGCCGTCCGCATCCTGCATATCGTAATTCTGTTCCGCAATCCGGACTCTGAACAGGAAACTGTTCTCTGCTTCATCGATACGTTTCTGAAACTCTTCGGCACCCAAGTTTTTAATAAATTCATCCGGGTCTTTGTAGGGTTTCATATTGATTACCTTCGAATAAAGCCCCGTCTCTCTTAATATCTGAATTGCACGGATTGCCGCCTTCGTTCCCGCACCGTCACTGTCATAGGCCAATAAAACGTCTGTTGTATAACGCCTTAGCAAATTAGCCTGTCCCGACGTAAAAGCGGTTCCAAGGGAAGCCACCGCCTGATTAAAGCCTGCCTGATGCAAGGCAATAACGTCCATATATCCTTCGCACAAAATAAAATTCTTTTTACGCGAAGTTCTTGCAAAATTTAGTCCGTACAAGTTACGGCTTTTATCAAAAATCTCCGTTTCCGGCGAGTTTAAGTACTTCGGCTCACCTTCTCCCATAACACGACCGCCAAAACCGATTACCCGGTGGTTACTGTCCTGTATGGGAAACATCACACGGTTCCAGAACTTAGAACTTAGGCCCTTCTGTTCCGAAAAACTCGCAAGCCCGGAATCCCTGATTTCTTCATCCTTAAAACCTTTACTCTTTAAATACGCCACAATATCGTTTCCCGAAACAGTGGCATATCCTAAACCGAATTGATTCCTGGTTTCTTCTGTAAGGCCACGACGTTCCAAATAATCCATGCCAACGTCGCCGCGGGAAGAACGAAGTATATAATAATAATATTTCGCTGCCTCTTTATTCACTTCAAGAAGTCTTGCCCGACGATTCTCTCTTGCCCTGTTCGCCTTAGAATTCGTCTCCTCCGGCAGGGCAACGCCTGCACGTTCCGCAAGAAACTTAATGGCTTCCGGAAAAGTCATATTCTCATATTTCTGTAAAAAAGTGATAACACTTCCGCCTTCTCCGCAACCAAAGCACTTATAAATCTGCCTTGCCTGATTTACGGAAAAAGAAGGCGTCTTTTCGTTATGAAAGGGGCAACAACAGGTGTAATTGCTCCCCTTTTTTTGTAAATGAACATATTGGGAAATCACATCCACAATATCATTCTTCTGCTGTACTTCAGCAATAATTTCTTCTGAAAAATACATCTACAATCCTCTTCTTTTCCGCTCACGGGCTTAACAACACAAAGCACTGCGTACTGCTCTCTTTATCCTGCATTGCTTATTAGCCGTGCCATGATTTCGGAATAAATATTTCATCATACTGGGCAATGGCAAAACGGTCTGTCATAGCCGCAATATAGTCACATACAATAATTTCTTTGGCAGTACCGTTCTCATGCATCACCAGCAATTCCTTCGGCAACAATTCCAAATGCTTCAAATAATATTCATAGAGAGTTGTTACAAGCATTTCTGCCTTGCTTTCCTCACTCTTTGCTTCAGGGTTCTGATAAACACGTTCAAACATAAACTGACGAAGTTTCTTCATTCCCTCTGCCACTTCCGGTGACATTACAATGTCGTCTTTATCCGTGCTGGCTGTAACAATGTCGTGGATAAAACGGTCTAAACGCTCGCCCGTGGTATATCCCAACACTTCACCGATTTCCTTCGGAATATCTTCTTCCGTTAAAATCCCACCACGGATTGCATCATCCATATCGTGGTGGAAATAAGCAATTTTATCTGAAAAACGTACAATTTTACCTTCTAAAGTAGACGGCATGGAAGAAGTCTGGTGATTTAAAATACCGTCACGCACTTCCATGGTAAGATTAATTCCCTGACCGTCTTTCTCAAGAAAATCTACAGTTCTCACACTCTGCTCATTATGTTTAAATCCGTAAGGACACACCAAGTTAAGCGCACGTTCGCCGGAATGTCCAAAGGGTGTATGACCTAAGTCGTGCCCCAAAGCAATGGCTTCCACCAAATCTTCGTTTAAACGCAATGCCTTGGCAATGGTTCTTGCGTTTTGGGAAACCTCCAAAGTGTGGGTAAGGCGCGTTCTGTAATGATCGCCTTCCGGTGTTAAAAACACCTGGGTTTTATCTTTCAGACGACGGAATGCCTTGCTATGTATGATTCGGTCACGGTCACGCTGAAAAACAGGGCGGATATCGCACTGCTCTTCCGGGTGAAGGCGTCCTTTTGAGTTCATACTTAACATCGCATAAGGACTTAAATATTCTTTCTCATACAGTTCCAGTTTCTCACGGATTGTCATAGTTTTGCCCCATTCCGAAGCCATTCGATTTGCACTTTAAAGAATCCGTATCCCTAATCCAAATGACTTCCTGTCAACTAATAAACGATAGTCTCTAATTTTAATATTCGTTGTTAAGTTAATATTTCCTTTTTTATTTTTATAATTAAACAAATTTAGTTGAATGCAAAACTAACTTCTGGTTCTATCCCTTCTGAAACTTTTTGCAAGACTAACTTCCGGTTTCGTCCTTTTCAACCTTTTTTTCTGTTGTTTTTCTTCTCAATGAAGACTATAATTATCAAAAATGAATGGATTT
>JAGAQZ010000015.1 GCA_017622505.1 Lachnospiraceae bacterium | reverse complement strand
GAATATGGTGATTACGTAACCGGACCCAAGATTATCACTGAAGATACTAAGAAGGCTATGAAGAAGATTTTGAGCGATATCCAGGATGGTACTTTTGCCAAAGATTTCTTACTGGATATGTCTGATGCAGGAAGCCAGGTTCACTTCAAGGCTATGCGTAAGCTTGCGGCAGAGCATCCTTCAGAGGTTGTAGGTGAAGATATCCGTAAGCTTTACAGCTGGAACGGTGAAGATAAGTTAATCAACAACTAGGAGGATTTCCAAATGTTTAGTGATTCCTTAAAAACAGGCCCCCAGAATGCACCACATCGTGCATTGTATCATGCCCTGGGTCTGACCGATGAAGAAATTAAGCGTCCTTTGGTTGGTATCGTTAGCTCTTACAACGAAATCGTGCCGGGACATATGAATATTGATAAAATTGTAGAAGCAGTCCGTATGGGCGTAGCCATGGCAGGAGGAACACCCATTGTATTCCCCGCCATTGCGGTTTGCGACGGTATTGCCATGGGACACAAGGGTATGAAATATTCCCTGATTACCCGTGATTTGATTGCAGATTCTACGGAAGCTATGGTAAATGCTCATGGTTTTGATGCTTTGGTTATGGTACCGAACTGTGATAAAAACGTGCCCGGCCTTTTGATGGCGGCAGCCCGTCTTAACATTCCTACCGTATTTGTAAGCGGTGGCCCTATGTTGGCAGGCCATATTGATGGAGCCAAAACCAGTTTTTCTTCTATTTCCGAGGCGGTTGGCGAGTACAATGCCGGTAAAATCTCTATCGAGAAGTTGCACGAGTACGAATGTAAAACCTGCCCCACCTGCGGTTCCTGTTCCGGTATGTATACCGCAAATTCCATGAACTGCTTAACCGAGGCTCTTGGTATGGGACTTAAGGGCAACGGAACCATCCCGGCAGTTTATTCTGCCCGTATTGAACTTGCAAAGCACGCCGGTATGGCCGTTATGAAAATGCTGGAGCAGAATATCCGACCTTTGGACATTATGACTTTGGAAGCCTTTTATAATGCTCTTACTGTAGATATGGCGCTTGGTTGCTCAACCAACAGTATGTTGCATCTTCCGTCAATTGCCCACGAATGCGGCATTGAAATCAACCTTGATATTGCAAATAAAATCAGTGAAAAGACCCCCAATCTGTGTCATCTTGCACCTGCGGGAAGAACCTACATTGAGGAATTGGATGAGGCCGGCGGTGTTTATGCCGTTATGAACGAGTTGTCCAAGAAAGGTCTTTTACATACCGATTGTATTACCGTTACCGGTAAAACAGTGGGTGAAAATATTAAAGACTGTATCAACTTAAACCACGAAGTAATTCGTCCGATTGACAATCCTTACAGTGAAACCGGCGGTATCGCCGTACTTCGCGGAAATCTTGCGCCGGACGGCAGTGTTGTAAAACGTTCTGCTGTTTTGCCGGAAATGCTGGTTCACGAAGGTCCCGCAAGGGTTTTCGAATGCGAAGAAGATGCTCAGGCGGCAATCAATGCAGGTCACATTCATCCCGGCGATGTAGTGGTTATCCGCTATGAAGGACCGAAGGGTGGTCCCGGGATGCGCGAAATGTTAAATCCCACTTCAGCAATTATGGGTATGGGACTTGGCAGCAGTGTTGCCCTGATTACCGACGGTCGTTTCAGCGGCGCCACAAGAGGTGCCTGCATTGGTCACGTTTCGCCCGAGGCAGCCAGCGGCGGTGTCATCGGTGTGGTAAAAGAGGGTGACATCATCAGCATCAATATTCCTGAAAATACCTTGGAATTAAAAATCAGTGATGAAGAACTTGCAGCCCGCATGAAGGATTTTGTGCCCAAAACTAAGGAGTTAAAGGGCTACTTGAAGCGCTATGCATCTTTGGTTTCCAGCGGTGCGAAGGGAGCGATTTTAGAGTAAAGCGCTTCAATAGATTGTAGGTAAAATGCAGAAAGTGTAATTTTAAGATGAAAAAAGAATTTTTAATTCATTTACATTCTTTGACGGTCTTTCGTAATCTTCTGAAAGACCCGATAATAGAGGCGCTATGCGAATATTTAAAGGATCTTGGTAACCGGGATCCTTTACTTGCTGTGAGCGGATATTGTCAGACCGTGGGAAAGCTTTATCTTTCAGGCGAAAGCAATTTTGCGGATTATATCCAAAGAATCGTAAACGACGATGAAAACGTATATATCCAAAGTATGGGACAGGGTAAAAAGCCGGCGTCTTTTATGGAAGAGGCCGTTTTAAAAGAGTTAGATATCCTGCAACAGATTGCAGACTTGACTCCGCAAAAACTCCGGGAGGATTTATCTTATGCCGGTTATCTTCCGGCATTTGAGGCAAAGCAACTCCGTTTGGCGGAGGAATACAGCCACCGATGTGCCAATATTCATCGATATGGCTATGGAATGTATGCAAGATTCCGTATGTTTTATGTGAATACAGAGGGGCAGATTACGCCGGTACATTCGCCGGACCCCATCCGTTTGTCCGAGTTGATTGATTATAAAAGAGAGCAGCAACTGATTCTTGATAATACCAACGCTTTGCTGGAAGAAAAGCCTGCTGCCAACATTTTATTGACCGGTGATGCGGGTACGGGCAAGTCATCTACAATTAAGGCTGTGGTAAACGAATTGTCTGACCGGGGCCTGCGTATCTTAGAAATTCGCAAGGAACAGCTTCATACAATTCCCGCAATCGTAGATGAGTTAAGCAAAAACCCCTTGAAATTCATACTTTTTATCGACGATTTATCCTTTGTAAAAGACGACGATAATTTTAGCGCGCTGAAAGCGATTCTGGAGGGTTCGGTTTCTGCCAAATCAAACAATGTGGTAATTTATGCCACCAGCAACCGACGTCATTTGGTGAAAGAAAAGTTCTCCGACAGGGACGGCGACGACGTACATCGTAACGATACCATGCAGGAAATCATCTCTCTTTCCGAGCGGTTCGGCCTGCAGATTACCTTTAACCGGCCGGATAAAAAAACCTACCTGAATATCGTAAGTTATCTGGCAGAGGAAAACGGCATTCAAATGCCCGAAGAAGAGCTACTTGCCGGTGCCGAACGGTTCGTTCTCGGCAGGGGAAATCGGTCCGCAAGAGCAGCGAAGCAATATGTAGACAGCCTGCTTGTTAAGAAATAAGTTTATTAGTAAGAAACTGTATCCTGCCGGGTGCAGTTTTTTATATTTTTTCTTTTATTTTTGGCAATAAGTGATATAATTAACGTAAGTGTATGAAAATTTGTCCGTTTAGGGGAAATATGCGGATAATTTAATAAAATGCATCCCGATAAGAGGTGCATTATCATAAAAATATTGGAGGGTTAACAATGGCAAAGAAACAGAAGAAAGTAAAATTAAACAAAAGACTCTTAAATGCTAAGATGCAGAAGAAATTTAGTTTGGGTTTTGGACCTGTAATCGCAGGCGTTTCCATTACCGCAATGATTGCGATGGCAGGAATTATTCTTTTATGTATTAATATGGCAAAGAACGGATTGCCCATTACGCTGGGTATCGTAGTAATTGTTGTCTTACTGATTGTGGAAATGCTGACCATCATTTTGTGTAAAACCGTTTCAACAAGTTTGGCAGATTCTATCGTTGTACCGATCTTTGAATTAAAAGATGCTGTAAATAAGTTAAAAGCAGGCGATTTTGATATTGATATTACATATGAAAGTTGCGACGAATTAGGAGAACTTGCGCAGGATTTAAAAGATACCTGTAATCAATTGAAAGCTGTGATAAATGATTCCGGAAGTTTACTTTCTGAAATGGCGGAAGGTAATTTCAATGTAACTTCTTCTGCAGCAGATTTGTATGTAGGTGATTTTGAGACTTTGATTGTTGCAATGAACCAGTTAAACAGCCAGTTGGATGCTACTTTACGTCAGATTAAGGAATCATCCCAGCATGTAATGATTGGTTCCGAGCAGTTGGCAGGCAGCGCACAGGAATTGGCGGAAGGTGCAAGCGAGCAGGCATGTGCGGTTGACGAACTTACAGCTACTATTGCGGATGTAACCAATATTGCTGAAGACAGTGCCCAAAATGCTATTGGTGCGGCAAACAGTGCCAGGGAAGCTGCCGAAGATGCTGAAAGCAGCCGTGAAAAAATCGGTAAGCTTACAGAAGCAATGGAACGTATTACCAATACTTCAAAAGAAATCGAAAACATTATTGCAGCAATCGAAGGTATTGCAGCGCAGACCAATCTTTTATCCTTGAATGCATCTATTGAAGCAGCAAGAGCAGGAGAAGCCGGCAGAGGTTTTGCGGTAGTGGCAGACCAGATTGGTAAGCTGGCAGCAGACAGCCGTCAGTCAGCGGTTACCACCAGAGAGTTAATCAGTAAGTCTCTTACTGAAATTGAGAACGGAAGTATTATGGTAGAATATACCATGGAATCCATTGGTACTGCACTTTCCAATATGGAATCCTTTGCGGGCGCGGCAGCAGGTGCAGCTGAGGCTTCTCAGGAACAGGCTGACATGTTAAAGCAGATTCAGGCAAGAATCGACCAGATTTCTACAGTAGTTCAGAGCAATTCCGCGTCTGCGGAAGAAACTTCTGCAATCAGTCAGGAGCTTTCCGCACAGGCGATTGGTTTGGAAGAAATGATTGCTAAATTTGAATTGAGAGAAGAAGCACCTTATACAGAAGAGTAAAAAGATTTTATCATAATAAAAACCCTCTGCTCATATGTGATATGTACCCAGAATCCTGGACACATTGATTTATGAATTAAGCGGAACACATGGATGCTATCCTGTATTTTACAGGAGGCATCCATTTTGTTTTTGCCTGAATTCTTTCGTTGTTATAATAGTCTATATATTCCTTGACAGCTTCAGCAAATTCTTCAAATGATGCATACTCTTTTTCATATCCATAATACATTTCGTTTTTGAGCCTTCCAAAGAATGTTTCCATGATACAGTTATCATAGCAATTCCCTTTTCTTGACATAGATTGAATAATACCATGCTCTTTTAGCGTGTTTCTAAAATAAGCATGCTGATATTGCCAGCCTTGGTCAGAATGAAATATCAATCCTGTAACTGATGGGAATTTTTCAAATGCCTTATCAAGCATACGATGAATCTGTTCCAAGTTTGGATTCAAAGATAAATCGTACGAAACAATCTCATTTGTATTCATGTCTAAAATCGGAGAGATGTAGCATTTGCCCCATGAAAAACTAAACTGTGACACATCTGTTGTCCACTTTTGTAATGGTGCAGTTGTACTAAAATTTCTATCAATGATGTTATCGGCAATCCTTCCAACTTCGCCTTTATAAGAATGATATTTTTCTTTTGGACGCTTTCCGAACAGTCCCATGGCATGCATAAGACGCTGAACTCGTTTATGATTTACTTTGTAACCGCGATTTACAAGTTCTCTATGTACTCTTCGAACACCGTATCGTCCTTTGTTATAATCAAAGATCTCTTGAATTTTAGCCATCAATTCCTCATTTCGGACTTTTACAATATCCACTTTGTTTATCTCGAAATAATAAGTGGATTTCGCCATTCTCATTGCTTTTAAAAGATATTTTAACTGATATCCCTTTTGGCGGAGTTCTTTGATAATTGCTGCTTTTTCGCCTTGAGTCGCGCAGCTTCTTTTTCTTCTCTCAAGGCGATTTCTTTTTTTATTACTTCATTTTCTGCTCTAATATATTC
This sequence comes from Lachnospiraceae bacterium, assembly GCA_017622505.1. Classification (GTDB taxonomy): domain Bacteria; phylum Bacillota; class Clostridia; order Lachnospirales; family Lachnospiraceae; genus UBA3766. Next base: position 24,137 of record JAGAQZ010000015.1, on the reverse strand, counting down.
AACTTCCGCCCGAAGACGGATGAGTTCTTCTCGCTCTGATTCGGTAAGTGGTGTCGGTTTGATTTCTTTTTTCATTTGAGGCTCCTTCGGTGGGCGTCCTTTTTTTATATCTATCAAACCATTATATCCCTTTGTTTTGTATTTTTGTACCCATTGATATAACATTCCTGAATTAATACCTGCACGAAATGCAGTTTCTTTTATGGATTGTCCAACAATAACTTGGGCTACTAATTCATAGCGTTCTTGTGGAGTCCATCTTTTGTTTTGTGATTTGTATTTTAAAGCTTCCGGCCCACAATTTTCTTCAATTCGATACCATCCACGAATCATTTTACGAAAATTTTTTTCGTCCTTTATGCCATCCGGTGTTGGTGGCCATATGCCTTGTCGATACAGTTCAACACATTTTCTTTTATACTCATATGAGTAGCGCATAAAAATACCCTCCTTACTGGATGTCCAGTAAAGAGGGTACATATCATATGAGCGGAGGGTTTTTTATGATTTGATGCCAGTATCATTAATCATTAAATTCAAGCGAATTTATAATCGCATAAGCGGTATCTTTCTCTTTTGTATAAAGAACAATTGTATATTCTGTGTTTAAATCATCGGGGTCATAGAAACTGAAGGTATATCTGTAGTAGTCATAATCTTCCCGATATTCTTCATGAATATATCCGCATTTATTCTCGTCTTCATAAAGGTAGGACCAACTTGTTACACCGTCATACAGAAAAAAGGAACCAGCACGGTAAGCAAGAGCATAGGTAAAAGCCGCAGATTTATTGTAGTTGAGCAGATTATAGTCTTTGGAGTCCATGGAAAGGGCAATTCTTATACTGTCATAGGCAGTGGTGGGCATACCGTAGCCTAATCGTTCAAAGCCATTATTAACGCTGTACCATATTTCATCGGATTCATAAAGGTCCCGATTCAGCAGAATCATATTGGAACAATCTTGACCGTTGCCGGTAGCAGCCAAAGCTTCCGCAAGAACATCCTCATCGGTAGTGCTTTTCCGACCATAAGTGATAAATATACTGTCTTCATCGCTTTGATCTGTCCAATGGGAAGGAACACCAACACTATAAGTTCCGTAATCAATCATCTTAAAACTATCGTCTTTGACATCATATTTTTCATAGGCCAATATAGGGTCACCGATTTCCGAAGTACCGCCCATTACTGCACAAACCCGAAGTGTTTGAAACAGCAATTTCACCCGGGGGTGAAGGATGCCAAAATACAGAAGAACGCTTAAAAGTGTCGCCCCCACAATAATAAGTATAATTTTTAATTTTTTATTCATTTTATACCATTCCCTTTTTCACAAAATACTGTACGAAAAGCCATATGCCTTTCTAAAAGAAGTATAGTATGCTTATTCATTAAAGGTCAATGAATTTATAATTGCATAAGCTGTTTCCTTGTCATCCACGGTCATAGAGAACGTGGATCCGGTATTCAAATCATCCGGATCATAGAATTCCATCATAAAATGATACTTCCCATCGTAATCCGGTCTGTACTTTTCGCAAATCAGTACGTACTTATCGTTGGTTTCGTAATAGTAGGTCTGATCGGTGCTTCCGTTTGAGTAGTACAAACTGCCTGCTCTGTATGCAAGGATATGTGCATAAGCAAGAGATTCATCATACTTTAAGAAGTTGTAATCTTCCGGGGTAAGGAGATAAGCACATTTTAAGGTAGCATAAGCGCTATCCGGCATACCGTAACCCAATCTCTCAAAGCCCTTCTTCAGATGTTTTAATTCGCCGGCAGAAAGATCGGGTTCTTCATTATTCAGAATTACAATATAAGAATTATCAGTTCCTGCAGGATTGAAAACCATACCTTCACCATCATCTCCATCGGACTCTGCTACCGTACCGATGGTACGATAAATTGTAAATTCGGAGTCCTCTTTACTCTGGTTCTCCCAATCGGATGGGACTCCGAGACTGAAAGTCCCGAAGTCCGTCATAACCAGAGATTCATCTGTTACAGAGCTATGATCATATTCGATAATTGGCTCGCCAATATCATAATTACCTCCGAATTCATCATAAATAGCCGTTATCATTGAGTACGTTTTGATACGGGGATGAAGAATGATAAAATACAGTGCAGCCGATATAAGTACGGCAATTACAGCAATGATAATTATTTTTTTCGTTTTACTCATCCGTTACTCCTTTTTTAATAAGCGGTATCATAACCTTCTTTAATATCGTGTGCGTGCCAAGCAGCAAACACACGGGGTTCAATATTCTCGAAATCATTTACGGTTCCTGCATCAAAAGTGAATATTACGGTTTCACCGGGCTTTACATCATGTTCCGTAGTTGTAGCAAAGGAAGCAGAGAGATCAGAACCTTCCGAAGAAAACTTTCGAGTTGACAATATAACATATCAATAGTAACGTAAAAATAACCAGGCAAACGGAAAAAATAATAATATTTTTCTTTGTAAATTTTTTTTGAAAAATGCTTTTAATTTTGCTTTCATATTATTTACTCTCTTTTAAATCATAGGTTTCGTCGCCGATTCGTAAAAGAATGGTATCGGCATCGAAGTAATCGGTCGCAGGGAAGTAAACAGTAATTTCGCAATGATCGGAAGCGCCTTCCTTATCACTGAAAGTACAGTAACCATCGGGAACAAATTTCCCATCATAGTAATATTCTTTGTCGTCTATGATTAATACGGCGTCCTGTAACATGCTGTGTAATTCCGTAGACATATAACGACCATAGGTCCTCATCGCGTCTTCGCTGTCTGCAACAAAATCACTTTCAAAGTCAAATTCGAAGTTTAATTTCATATCATAATAACCATATTCAACAGAGTCCAGATGGTATTCATATTTTGTACCGTGATAAACAACTTCTTTGTACTGACGAGAAGGAAGGATGCTGTATGCTTCTGCCGGTATGGTTATATCAAAAAGTATATCCGTCGAATGAAATCTCCAGAAAGGATGACTTTCCATATAATAAGGCAGCCAATCATAAACGTATAATTCCCGGTTTTCATCGGATGCAAAAGTTGTAATAACAGTCGTAAAATGATATTCGACCTCGGAATGATTTGAGCTGATATCTATAAGCACATGATACAGATTATCGATTGATTCGTCTTTGATACCGTACGCACCGCTGACGCTACAACCATTGGGGTCTTTTACAACCTCTTCGCCGGGTTTTGTCATATAGCATACAAGATAGATACGGTCATTTGCTGCTGCCAGTTCATCGTCCTTAACATATACGTCAACTGCTAACTTGGCATTTTCGATATCACCGCTGGCGGCAACGACATCAATGCGGAAGTTTTCGTCTTCCTGCGTTTGGTTGATTTCGTATAAATATCCCTTACCTACCAGTTCAGCAGTGGTTTCATCTCCCAGAATATCGCGGAAGAAGAGTTCCATTTTTCTTTCGTCAAAAGCAATTACCGTTGTGCCGGCATCGCCAAGGAAGTTACCGATTTTACCGCTAAAAGCAAGGATGGTAGTGCCGGTCAATACAAAGATTGCAAGACATGCAGCCACTACGTGACTTAAGCGGAACATTGTTTTTTTGCCGGAAGGCATTGTAACTACCTTTTCATTTTTCTCGGCAGGTGTTTTTGCTAACACATTTTCTGCCTGTCTCTGTTTTGCCTCGGCAAGAATATCTTCAGCGGTAATCTTGCAATTGGCTTCACAGAATTGATTGGTCTGTTCTATATAAAGTTCATTTATTTTCATTAAAACCAGTCCTCCTTATTCAAGATTTTAGCTAATTTCTCGCGGGCTCGTTTCAGTCGTATCTTCACTGTCGCCTCGGGCATATCCAAAATATTACCGATTTCCTTAATGCTGTAGGATTCGTAATAAAATAGGTGGATTGGGATTCGGTATTTCTCCGGTAACGTAAAAACGACTTTCAGCAAATCGTTGTCTTCCCTTTGGTCAAAGAACGGAATGTCCTCTTCCAAAGGCACGATTTTACGTATTTTTACGCTTCTTAAGTGATTTTTACATAAATTAATGGAAACACGAATCAACCAGGCCTTCATATGTTCTTCGCTTTGGAAATCATCTTCCGTAGCGAACAGTTTAATAAACACTTCCTGTAAAAGGTCCGCGGTGTCTTCCGTATTCTGCACGTAATTAAATATCACCGAATACACAGTATTCTTATATTTTTCATAGTGTTGGCAGAATAATTCCTCTGTCATTGTTTTCTCCCTTGTTTCAAATGTACATTCTTTTTATAAGGCTCTTATATCAGTAAAACACACAAAATTACAAAAAGGTTTCACTTTTTTCAAATTATAGCATTAAAAGTTAAATAAAAATACAGATTTTATGATTTGCGTGGAAAAAGATGGGCACTTTGTGTCAGTGCCCATCTTTATAATGTAGAAAGAATGGTAACTATTCAGAACAACATACGCGAAATGGATTAATATTCATATTCCCATGCGGCAATACGTTCTTTATTTTCTTCCAACCAGTTTGCAAATTCTACAAAGACATCTTCGGAAGTGTTTGCCTTGATGTAGGGAATTACTCTATCTGATTCAAACCAACCTTCCCAGGATTGTGCATCTTCCGTTGCATCATTAAGGATATCAATGTAAACCTGTTCACTGTATTCCTCCGAAAGGAAGGTTAAAAAACGATAGCCGTATAAATAATTTTCCCAACCATCTTCTTTTTCTTCTATGAAGATGGCTTCTGCATTTTCGGGAGTGATTTCCCGATCATAGAATGAATAATTTAAGTCAGGATTAAAATCAGAGAAAAAATCCGGGTTTTCTTTTACAATCTGGCCGCTATGGTAGGTAGCAAAACCTTCGTCCATAACGTCACCGATACTGATACCATTGGTTAATTGTAAGCAGTGGATGTATTCATGTATCAGAATATGAAATCCGCCATAATTGACATCAAATTCATTTAAAATAACAGAGCCCGATGTGGCACAGGAAGAATATTTTTCATCAGCAACCACAAAAATGTGCGGTTTTTTATTATTGGGATCCATTTCCGGAAAAATGCCCGGTTCATAAAATTCTTCCGGGATAAATACATTTTGGGAAAATGCATAGTTGGGATTTCCGGCATAAGTAAGACCGGTTTGTTCTTCTGCCATCAGCAATAATTCGTCAATTATCGATATCAGATTTCCTTTAATAGTAATATTTTCATCAAGGTATAAAATAAAATTGTCTGTTTCGATATATTCCGGACGGGTGGTTGTATAGGAGTCTTTCGCATTACCGCTTAAAATGAGAGGTGCTTGGGTTTCTGCCGGAGTTTCTGTAGGTGTATTATTTCCGGTATTTGTTTTCGCTGATTCTGCTTTTGCGGCAGCAGCTGCCCATTCGTTTACTAAGGTTTGCGAAACAGGATTACGTCCTTCTTTTACACCGAACTGTTCATAATGTGCCCAAAGCTTTCCCACATCGTAGCCGAAGGTTTCTTTTAAGTCAGGGTAGCGGTTTGCGTAAGAAACTGCGTCAAACATTCCGCCACTGTCACGGCCTTCTGTCAAACCGAAAGTTAAATAGTGGTCTACATAGCTTTTCCAGTCATCGCCATAAGCTGCTTCCAGGTCTGCATAGCTTTCGCGATAATTTAAAACGTTAAAAGCTTCGCTGCCTACGCGCCCTTCATAAATACCATAGTTTATATAGTGATTGAATAATGCTTCTTCATCGTCACCATATGCTGCGGCCACGTCGCTGTAAACTCCCGCGTAATATTCAGCATCAAAAAGATCCGCATAAGTGGGTGCTGCCGAAACGGGAAGCACGGATCCCACAAGGGTTACCATTGTTGCGGATAAAACCAAAAGAACTTTTCCTCTTTTTTTCATCGAAATGAATCCTCCATATTTTAAATCAAATGTTTACGAGTACGGCATTTTGTGAATGCCGAAAGTTTAAGCGCTTATGTCTATAAAACACGGATTTTGGGGAGAAGGTTTCATTTGGCGAAATTTTTTTTAAAAAAAGTTTTAAAATATTAGATCCGTAATTTGTAAAAAATGCAGGGTTAATCAAAAAACTGCAAAATCTACCAGTTTATTAATTTTAAAACCTGCACACAATATGTTCAGAAGCGTGAATACGTTTTGATGCGCAAAGCGTATTGGCGTTTCCTTAATAATAGAATGCGAAAAGAAAAAAGATTTCAATTGGAAGGAGAGGTGCATCATGAAGGATAACTACAACGATAAGTCATACAATGCAAACAAGGATTGTTACAAGACAGAAGATAAGAACAACAACAAAGCAAAGAATGCTTCTAAGAACAACTATTCCGATAAAACTGAAAACAAGTCAAACAACAAGTCTAACTACAATAAGGAATATTAAAAAACAGTCAAAGATGAAAAAGAGGTCTGCCCTACGTATTGTAAGGCAGGCCTCTTAAATTGTAATTAAATCATATTGCGATATACGGAATAATCGTAAAAGCAAATTTTAGTAATTTTCTGCATGAATTTCGAAGTACGCCTGAGGGTGAGCACAAGTCGGGCAGATTTCAGGTGCATTTGTGCCAACCACGATGTGACCGCAGTTACGGCATTCCCAAACCTTCACTTCACTCTTCTTGAAGACTTCTGCTGCCTCAACATTGTGTAATAATGCACGATAGCGTTCTTCGTGATGCTTCTCAATTGCAGCCACCATTCGGAACTTGGCAGCCAACTCAGGGAATCCTTCTTCTTCAGCAGTCTTTGCAAAACCTGCGTACATATCGGTCCATTCGTAGTTTTCACCTGCTGCCGCAGAAATAAGATTTTCTGCTGTATTGCCGATGCCTTCCAATTCTTTGAACCATAATTTAGCATGTTCTTTTTCGTTATCAGCTGTCTTTAAGAAAAGGGCAGCAATCTGTTCATAGCCTTCCTTTTTTGCCTTGGAAGCAAAATAAGTGTATTTGTTTCTGGCCTCTGATTCTCCGGAAAAAGCTGCCATTAAGTTTTTTTCTGTTTGTGTACCTGCGTATTTAGACATAGGTGTAACCTCCTTTAATTTTGTGATTTTATTATATTTTTTTATAAGAAACTTGTCCATTTCTTTTTATAAAATTATGCACTTTTTTTATAAAAAAATTCTTGTGTGTAAAAATTTCTTATGTATTAAAAATTATTGTAACTGTTCAGACCATCTTTTGCAAAATCCCGACTTTGGAGCATTCCATTTGTTGAAGCCGTTACTTCGCCAACCAATTAATGACAGCTATGACTGCCGCAACCGTGATTTCCGCAATTATGTCCTTCGCCGTGGTCGTGTCCGTGGTGATTACACTGCACGTTAGGGTTAAAATCCAAGTTTTCTGCAAGATAAGCTTCCACAGCCGCATCCGCATCTCCGCTTACACCGCCATAGAGTTTGATACCGGCTTCCGCCAAAGCCATTTGTGCGCCACCGCCGATGCCGCCGCAGATTAAAACTTCAATATTATTTAAGGAAAGAAAGCCTGCCAACGCGCCGTGGCCCTGGCCGTTTGTGTCCACTACGAAGCTTTTTACCACTGTGTTGTTGTCGATTTCGTATACCTTAAACTGTTCGGTATGACCGAAATGCTGAAAAATCTGTCCGTTTTCGTAAGTTACTGCAATATTCATTTTTATTTCCTCTCATTCTTATGTTATACTGTAACTATTCCGAGCCAAGCACCAGAGATGCGATTTTGCGGATGGTGCACTGAATAGTAACATTATATTGATAAAAGTCGGGCGGCAGTGATGTACAACCGCCTAAAGAGAAGTATAGCACAAATAACGTTAAAATTGTGTGATAAAAATGAATAGTTACGATATTTATTTTAAATATTTCTTTCATAAAAGCAGACAATTGTAAGCCAGTCAAAGATAGGGAGACAGACTATGAAATTCGTAATCCAACGTGTAAAAGAAGCCAAAGTTGAAGTGGAAGGCAAGATTACCGGCCAAATCAGTAAAGGTTTTTTGGTTTTAATCGGCGTGTCTAACGAAGATACCAAGGAAATTGCGGACAAGCTTGTAAAGAAGCTTCTGGGCCTTCGCATTTTTGCGGATGCGGAGGGCAAAACTAATCTGGCTTTGGAAGACGTTGGCGGAGAGCTTCTTTTGGTTTCCCAGTTTACCCTCTATGCGGATTGTAAAAAAGGCAACCGTCCTTCTTTTATACGGGCGGGCGCGCCGGACTTTGCCAATGATATGTACGAGTATATTATAGGGAAATGCAGGGAGAGCGGTATCAAAACCGAAACCGGAATTTTTGGTGCGGATATGGCGGTGTCCTTAGTGAATGACGGGCCTTTTACCATTATTTATGATTCGGATGAGATGGTGTAAAATTTATTTGCATAATCGAGGACCCTTATTGGGTCCTTTTTAAATTTTATTGGTATATTATGAACCATAACACATAGTCTTTGTACGATTGTTATAAAATATCCATAAAATGTTATAGATATTAAACGAAAGCGGTACTAAAATCACATTGCAATATTCTGAAAAGGAGTATATGATGTAGGTATTATGAATAAAGCAGAGAAAAAAGAATTTTATAAAAAATTATTAAGATTGGTTATTCCCATGGCTTTTCAGCAGTTAATGCTTGCTTTGGTAGGCGTGTCGGATGCGGTAATGATGGGCTTTTTGAACCAGGACGCATTATCGGCGGTGTCCCTGGCGACGCAGGTTATGTTTGTATTTACCCTGTTTGAATTTGCCTTAACTTCAGGTGTGTCGATTTTTGCGGCGCAGTACTGGGGGATTCAGGATAAGGATTCTATTGAGAAAATACTTGGCATCGGGCTGAAGTATACCGTGTTGGTATCCCTTCCTTTTATGTTTGGTGCGATTCTTACACCGGAACTTATGATGAAAGCCTTCGCATCAGATCCTATTTTGATTGAATACGGTGCCATTTATTTAAGATACGTGGGACTTTCCTACCTGCTTCTTGCGATTTCACAGGTGTACCTTACTATTATGAAGAATTGTGAGAAAGCCGGAATGTGTGCGCTGATCAGTTCGGTATCTGTGGTTGTAAACATTGTTTTTAATGCCTTGCTGATTTTTGGGATCGGACCTTTTCCGGAGCTTGGCGTGGCAGGTGCAGCCATTGCCACCGTGTTGTCGAAATTGGTGGAAACAGTATGGGCAATGATTATTATGTGTATGCCCGGCAGTGTCAAAATCCGTTTGAAGTATGTACTTCGCAGTGACAAAGTCCTTGTAAAAGATTTTTGGAAATACACCATTCCCCTTTTTGGAAACCAGCTGGGCTGGGGCTTAGGCTTTACAATGTATTCGGTTATTATGGGCCATATGGGCAGTGATGCGGCAGCAGCCAACTCCATTGCCAACATTGTCAAAAACCTTTCCATCTGCGTTTGTACCGGTGTAGCCATTGCAAGCAGTGTTATGGTGGGGGCCCTTCTTGGACAGGGTAAAAGAGACCTGGCCAAGGCTTATGGCAAGCTTTTATTAAAAATTGCCATTATTACCGGTGTGATTGCAGGTGTAATCGTACTCTGCGTAATTCCTTTTGTACCGATGTTTAGCAGTCTTACGGATACGGCCCAGGGATATTTGAAGGTAATGTTGCTTGTATGTTCTTATTATGTGGCGGGCAAATCCATTAATATGACCGTTGTGGCGGGTATTTTCCCGGCGGGCGGTGATTCTAAGTTTGGTTGCATTTGCGATATTGTTACTATGTGGGCGGTTACGGTGCCCATCGGTCTGGTGGCAGCTTTTATCTTAAAATTGCCGGTTTTATGGGTATATATTTTAATCAATACGGACGAAATCATTAAGCTTCCGGCGGTATTCTGGAATTTTGGCAAATATAAGTGGCTTAAGAACCTGACGAGAACGGATGGTAAGCTGGCAGAAGAGTAGAGTGAGCGTTAGAGAACCGGATGGTAAAAGTGCGTGTCATTTAACGAATAAGAAGGATAAAAGGAGTTTTCGCATGTGGGAGAGAGAAGTAAATCACGTATACGCCATTGAAATTATGGATAATTCTTCGGAAATTCTGGATTACAATCTTCCGGATATTCCCGTCAAGGCAACGGTGACCCGTCAGGAAGAATATATGCAGCCTATGGTGAATCACTGGCACAACGACTTTGAGTTTATTTACGTCAAAGAAGGCGAGATGTGGTATTGCGTGGACGGCGTGAATTGTAGAATCAAGGCCGGCCAGATGATTTTCGTGAATTCTGCCAGAATGCATTACGGGTTCTGGGAAGATGTGTACAAGTGCACTTTTAGCTGTACGATTTTTCACCCGGGAATGTTGGATTCCAAGATGGCGCATAAGTATTTGGAGGCAATTGCAGGGAAATCTATGCCCTCGTTCCTGATTTTACGTCCCGAAATTATACGTGAGAAAGAAGTAATGAGTCTGGTAGAACGGTTAAATACGGCTACCCGTGAAAAGGAAGAAGGATTCGAACTGGAAATGATGTCGTTGATTTACCGCATCTGTTTCCTTTTAAAAGACTTGGTGAAAGCAGCGCCGGAGACGGTCTCTTACGTGGACGCTAAGAAGTTAGAGTCTATGCACCGAATGATAGGCTATGTCCAGCAGCAGTACCAGCAGAAGATTTCTTTAAATGAAATCGCGATGGCAGGGCTTGTGTCCCGTAGCGCCTGCTGCCAGATTTTTAAGAAGTACCTAAACAAGTCGCCGGTGGAATATCTGACGGAATATCGTATTTCCAAGAGTGTGGAGCTGATTCTTGGCGGTAAAAACAGTATGACGGACATTGCCATGCTTTGCGGATTCGGAAGTTCTAGCTATTTTGCGGAGACTTTTCATAAGGTTTTGGGCTGTACACCTACGGAATATAAGGCGAAGCGAGGAAAGTAATGTTTAACGAGATATTTTATATGATGAAATCAGCATAATTTTATAAAAAGAGCCGATGTTGTAACAAACGTCGGCTTTTTGGTATATGTAGAGACTTTTGTGGAAAACCTTATGAATAGGAAGCAAAGATTAAGAAAATCCTTTTCAAAAAGGTTGACGCTTCTGCCATAATTTGCCATAATAGGTTACGTATTTTTATTTTAAAAGTAATGGCGTTGCCCATATTATAAAAGAAAAGAGAGTATTTGCATGCGTAAAACAAAAATCATCTGTACAATGGGTCCCGCAACGGACAAAGAAGGTGTTGTAGAGAAATTAATCGAAACCGGTATGAATGTTGCAAGATGCAACTTTTCACACGGAAGTTACGAAGAACATAAAGCAAGAATGGACCGTTTGAAAGCTGCAAGAGCGGCTGCAGGCAAGCCTGTGGGAATCCTTTTGGATACCAAGGGACCTGAGGTTCGTATTCGCGATTTCGAGAATGGCAAGGTAGAGTTAAAAGAAGGCCAGGAGTTTGTTTTATATTCCGATGAACAGCCCGGAACCGAGCGCGGTGTAAGCCTTTCTTATCCGACACTTTACAGAGACGTGTCTATGGGAACCAGAATCTTAATTGATGACGGTCTTATTGAAATGATTGTTCTGAAATTAGAGGGCAAGGACATTGTATGTAAGGTTTTAAACGGCGGTACCGTTTCCAATAAAAAGGGCGTGAATGTGCCCGATGCCCACTTGTCTATGCCTTACTTAAGTGAGAAGGACAAGCAGGATATTATTTTCGGTATTGAACAGGATGTGGATTTCATTGCGGCATCTTTTGTACGTACAGAAGATGATGTGATTGCAATCCGTACCCTTCTTGACCAGAACGGCGGAGAGAAGATTCATATTATTGCGAAAATTGAAAACCGCGAAGGTGTAGAGAATATTGACGATATTATTGCGAATTCCGACGGTGTAATGGTTGCCCGCGGTGATATGGGTGTGGAAATCCCCGGCGAAGACGTGCCTGTAATCCAGAAGATGATTATTAAGAAGGCATACGAAGCAGGTAAAGTGGTTATTACCGCTACGCAGATGCTGGATTCTATGATGAAGAATCCCCGTCCGACCCGTGCGGAGACCGCAGACGTTGCGAACGCAATTTATGACGGAACCAGCGCAATTATGCTTTCCGGCGAAACGGCAGCAGGTGCATATCCCGTGCAGGCTTTGGCAACCATGGTTCGTATTGCAGAGCGTACAGAGGCAGATATTGATTATCGCAAGAGATTTTTTAACCGCGACCGCAAGGCAAACCCCGATATCACCGATGCGATTTGCCATGCAACCTGTACAACCGCCCATGACTTAAATGCCAAGGCGATTGTAACAGTAACTAAGTCCGGTCGTTCCGCATATATGATTTCAAGATATCGTCCCGATTGCGACGTAATTGGATGTACCACCGACGAAAAGGTCAGCCGACAGTTGAACTTATCCTGGGGCGTAGCGCCGTTGGTAGTGCGTGAGAAGCAGGAAGTATTCGGACTTTTCGAGCATGCGATTAATGTATCCGAAGAAAACGGATACCTTGAAAAAGGTGATGTTGCGGTTATCACTTCCGGTGTGCCCATCGGTGTGTCCGGAACCACAAATATGATCAAAGTACAGGTAGTGTAAATTCCGGCGGCTTCTTCTTATGAAGGGGCCGCTTTTTTATATGGCGGGCAATTTGATACAATCCTTTTACTTCAAATGTGCGGGAATAAAAATTTCTAAACATATCCAAGTCAGATAGTGTATAATGGACGCAAACACCGCAAACTCACCATCCTTGGTTCGATTGCGGTTTCCGCAGACGTCGTGTCTGCGGATTGCTGAGTTTGGAGGGATATGTTAAGAAATATTAATTCCCTGCCATAAGTCGTAAAAGGATAGTATAAAATTGCCCTATTCATATGAAAAAGGAGGTCGGATGATGAGTAAGAAGCGATGGATTTATATGATATTGACAATTATTTTACTAACCATTGAAGTCCTAATCGCACTTTTTATCCATGATGATTTCGTTCGTCCGTACATAGGAGATGTGCTTGTGGTGATGGTAATCTATACTTTTATAAGGATATTTGTACCGGAGAAGGTTAAGATGCTGCCGTCGTACATACTATGTTTTGCGGTGTTGGTAGAGGTTTTGCAGTATTTTCGGATTGTGGAAGCGTTGGGGCTGCAGGATAATCGGTTTTTCAGAGTGTTGATCGGGTCGGTTTTTGATATGAAGGATATTATTTGTTATGCCGTCGGTTGTATTTTGATTGTGGCAGGACAGATAGTATATAAGCTGCGCCGGAAGGCAAAAGAAAGGAAAGAAGAGAAGAGTAAATAGACATGGTATCCCTATATCGAGATAAGGATAGATAATTCAATAAAAGACTTTACACCGGATTAACAAGTTACCTAAAAATTTAGTTTTCAAAATCTAAATCATGCAGATTGATTCCGAATTTCTCAAGTTTAACTTTGGTAGTTTTAATTTCATAATCCAGTACTTTATTATCGCAAGTATTTGCACGTTTTATGGCTTGTAATGCCTTATAATAATCAATAGTATTATTGATTACTTCAAATTGATTCATATCGTCCACACTTTCCACCACCTTACATATAGTATGCCTACATTATAAAGTGGCTATGACGGGGTGTAAAGTCCTTTATTAAGTCATTTATCCTATTAAATTTATTTTTGGAAATTTTTCGGGAACACCGAAATGAAATAAAGATACTTGTAGGTTAGCATAGGGGATATGGGAAAGCAATAAAAAGACGTCGACAAATGTCGACAGTAGGAAAACATTTTATTTGCAATAATGGTGGCGACAGAGTATGATATAAATACGTGTAAACATTGAGATTATAAGTATGTGCGCGGAGATTTTATACATTATCATAGAGAGGTCGCAATGAAGGATTACATTCACAAAGTACATTATTACGAAACTGATAAAATGGGTGTGACCCATCATTCCAACTATGTTCGTTGGATGGAAGAGGCCCGCGTGGATTTCTTAGATCAGATTGGCTACGGCTATGCCAAGATGGAGAGCGAAGGCATAATCTCACCGGTAATCGGAATCGAATGCGAATATAAGAGGACCACTACTTTTGACGATGAAATTTGTATCCGACCGGAAATCGAGAGTTATAATGGAATTAAGTTGGAAATCCGTTACACGATGACCAACGTTCAAACAGGGGATTTCGTTTTAAAAGGGAAAAGCAAGCATTGTTTTCTGACCAAGGAGGGAAAGCCGCTTTCGTTGCGTAAGCAGTTTCCTGAGGTAGACGAAGCGTTAAGAGCGCTGATTTGCGAGGAAGAACAATAGGAAGGAAGAAAAACGTGAACTACGTTGTTTTGGATTTGGAATGGAACCAGCCGGATAAGAGCGAGCTGGTGAATCCGGACTTGCCATTTGAAATCGTGGAAGTAGGGGCCATTCTTTTAAATGAGGATCGACAGGTAATCGGCGAATTTACCCAGATTGTAAAGCCCGTGGTGTATAGCGAAATGAACCGTATCACGGGAAAGCTGATTCAATTACACACAAAAGAATTAAAATACGGTAAGTCTTTTACGGAAACGATGAAAGACTTCTTTGAGTGGTGCGGTGAGAACTACATTTTCTGCACATGGGGAACGCAGGATTTGACAGAGCTTCAGCGCAATATGAAGTACCACGGGATGCCGCCTTTGGCAACCAGGCCTTTTCCGTATTTGGACGTACAGAAGCTTTTCAGCATCGCCTTTGAGGAGGAACGCAAGGTAAGACGTTCGTTGGAATATGCTGTGGATTACCTGCATATTGAGCAGGACATTCCTTTTCACAGGGCCTTTTCTGATGCGTACTATACGGCGAAAGTTATGGGCGAAATTAAAGAAGTTTTCGTATTCGAGAACTATTCTTATGACGTTTTCCATGTGCCTACACGACGTGAAGACGAGGTAAATGTACTGTTCCACGACTATGCCAAGTACATTTCCAGGGAATTTGAGGATAAAACCGCAGCAATGCAGGATCGCGAGGTAATTTCGACCAGATGCTATCTCTGTAAGAAGAATCTTCGTAAGAAAATCCGCTGGTTTGCGGCGAACCCTAAGCATTTCTACAGTATATCCGTCTGTGACAAGCACGGACTTATGAAGGGTAAAATCCGTTTAAAGAAGAGCGAAAACGGTATCTACGTAGTAAAAACCCAGAAATTCATCTCTCAGGAAGAGGCAGATGAAATCATTGCAAAAAGAGACCATATCCGCGAACTTCGTCGCGAAAAGCGCAAGGCGGGTACGGGAAATAAAAAGTAAAAAGGCACCGGAATGAGTAAGAAAATTAAGGTAAAAGACCCCAGCGTGAAGCGTAAGCGCTACAATCACAATTTTATACCGGGGCAGGCAACTGCCAATCCGACGGGTAGCATTGCGTCAAACGGCAGTAAGAAGTCCCTGATTGGCGATGTTCTTTTGGAGAATACTTTTATCCTGACCAAAGAAATGAATAAAAGATACGCCCGCCATACTTATGGTATCTTCCAAAAAAAATGGCGCCGCAATACTTTTATTGCAGGCTTACTTCTTATGCTGGTTTCGTTTGTGTTTGTATATCCGCTGAAGTGGTATCTTGTGTGGCTGTTGCTTTTGGTGGCGGGGAATTATGTTTTTATGATGTCCTGGCTTGGATATTTGTACGGCGCGATGGTTTCGTACAGTAATTTCAAGGAATTTTACGGCGAACCGGTGACGATGACGGTACAGTTTTATGAGAAATTTTTCCGTGTGGTAACGCCCAAGGGAAACCGTGATTTCCTGTATGCAAATATCACGCAGCGCATAGAGATGGGTGATATGGCAATTCTTGTGGTGGCGCAGGAAGGCATTGTGCAGCACGGCCAGATTATTGATAAGAAAGCTTTTGCCCCGCTGGAGCTTTCCAAATATTATGATATTTTGGAAGATGCGGGCGTTCCGATTAGTTGATGTGGCATTGCAAAGCTTGACGTATGCGTAAAGAGTTTTATATAGTGATGAGACGTCAGTCGACGTAATAAAAAAATCCGTGAAACGAAATGTTTTCACGGATTTTTTGAATGGTGTTCGAGTAGTTATTAAAATTTCAAATTCTTAAATTCATCAGATTGGTATTTACTGCGTCTTCTTTTTCTTCGCTTGCGGGCCCTGCGTCTCTTGGCAAAATGATAATTTTCTGAAATTGCCCTAAATAAAAGCAAACCGATGACAAGCGCAGCAACTATTGCAACAATGATAATAATTACTTTTACATTGATAAAAATGCTGTCCCCGTCTTCGTTGGTGATCGGTTTGGCTTCGGAGGTACCTTCTTCTTCAGATGCGGCTAACTGTTCGGCAATCAATTCTTCCATAACTTCGCTGGTGACTTCCACGTCAGTATGGTTTGGGTCAGTTTCGGTTCCCGGGGTGTTTCCTTCGCCGGTTGTTTCGCTTGAGATTACTTCCGAAGAACTGTTATTATCGCCGGTTGAAAGGCTGCCGTCTTCTGCGTTAAATACCATAGGCGTCTGACCGGAAACTTTAACATAGGTTTCACCGACATAATTGTCTTCATAGAAGTACTGAACTTCCGCCACCGCACCGCTGTAGGACGTATCATACACCAATGTAGATGTTAAATCACTGAAATCAGCAGAGTTAGGGATAATTACGTAAGTATCGTCCGCCAGGGATATAAAAGGCTTGGAATTGCCGAAAATGTCCGAGCCGGATTCCAGGAAGCCTGTATTTGTCATAGTGTAGCCGGTTTCGTGGTCGGAAATTTTAACACGCTGGAAATTCTCAAAACCATAGTCAAACAATGCAATGGTATCGGTAAACTGGCAGGGTGATTCTTCCACAAAAACCACACAAATCAGTTCCATACCGTCTTTTTTCGCACAAGATACAAGGGTCTGACGGGACTGGGAAGTAAAGCCTGTTTTGCTGCCGACCAACCATTCGTATTCGTATTCTTTGCCTTCCACCAGCATATTTTTGGTAGCCAGGGAGAAGGAGTCGGGCTGGGTTTCCGTAGCTTCAAACGTACAGTAAGTGGTTCCGGAGATTTTAGCCAATATATCGTGACTGAAGAATGCCCTTGCAATGGTAGCAAGGTCTCTTGCCGTCGTATAGTGATTCTCATCATGAAGGCCGTGGGCATTCATAAAATGCGTATTGGTACAGCCCAATTCTTCGGCTTTGGCATTCATCATATCCACAAAACTCTGGGCATCGCCTGCCACATGTTCGCCTACGGCGTTGGCCACTTCGTTAGCAGAAAGAATCAGAATTCCGTGCAAGGCCTGATTCATGGTAATGGCTTCGCCTTCATCCATACCGATGTTGGAAGACCCGGGTTCTATACTGAACACCGCTTCGTGAGAGAAGGTTACCACTTCATCCAAGTCACTGTTTTCAATTGCCAGAAGGCAGGTCATAATTTTCGTTGTACTGGCGGGATAGTGCTTCTCGTCAATTCCCTTTGCATAAAGAATGGTACCAGTCTGCGCATCCATAAGAATTGCGGATTGTGCACCGACGGCAGGGCCTTGAGGCCAGCCGGGAATTTCATTGGTTTGCACCGGAAGCGTTTTGCGGGCTTCCATCTCTGCCATATAATCCCGGGGTTCTGCGTGGATGGTAAGACTTGAACCCACCAGGACGGCAACGCTTGTAAGAAGCGCCAACCGGACTTTGAGTTTCTTTATAAACATGAAATAAACCTCATTTCAAATTTTTCTTTGTATCTATTTTATTAAATGTATGTGTAGAATTTTCATATAAAAATAGCACCGTTACTATCATACACTATTTTCTTTTAAAACCAAAGCAGAAATCAAGAAAAAAGTAAATAAAAAATAACAACCTAAAAAACCGCAAATTTTACCTCTTTATTTATACTGAACTATCTCTGACAATAGGAAATTGTATTTTCTTAAAATGCCATAAAAAGCGCCTAAATACCTTGTCTGCATATAAATACTTGTGTAAAATATTACGTAAGAAATTGAAAGGTTTGTACCTTTTATAAACGGAGGATATTTTATGAATTTTAACGTAAACAGCCTGTTTCTTTACGTGGTAGCGATTTGTGTTATTATCTTTGTTTTGGCACAGTCGTTTTTCTTTCTTGTAAGATCGTACCGCAGAGGAAAAGAGCTTGGTATCAGTACTGCCAAACTTCGCAAAACCATTGTTTCTACCGCGGTTTTTACCATTGCGCCTGCGGTGTCTATTTTAATCGGTATCGTAACATTATCGAAGTTTCTGGGAATTCCCCTTCCCTGGATTCGTATGAGTGTAATCGGCGCCATTACCTATGAGCTGCCGGCGGCGACTTCTACGGCAAATGCGCTGGGGATTTCGCTTTCGGAAACCATTACCGATCCGAAGACCTATTCTGCCATTGCCTGGGTTATGACTCTGGGAATTCTGCCGAGTATTATTTTACCGCCCATTCTTATGAAGAAGATTCAAGGCGGTATGATTAAAATCAAAAACAAGGACAGTAAATGGGGCGATATGTTCTTAACTTCCATGTTCCTGGGTATGATTTCTGCTTTCCTTGGTATGGTTTTTGCGGATGTCAGAAGCGGGCTTGCGGGCTGGATACCTATTTTTGTGCTTTTGGTATCAGCGGCGATTATGGCAGTTTGCGGACTTTTGATAAAGAAATGTAAAATGCAGTGGCTTGAAACCTATGCCCTTGCCATCAGTATGGTTGGTGCTATGGTATTCGCAGCGGTGATTACACCGCTTATCGGTTAGGAAAGGAGGTTACGCAGATGAGTGATTATATGAAGAAAACCGATCTTTACGGTAAAATCTGGATTTGGTCGGCAGTTGTTGTGGTTTTATTCGTACCCGTGGCAATTTGCCTGTATTATAATGCGTGGCCTGCTGCCAACGCTGTTTTTAAGGGACTTCTCGGGGTAGCTCCCATTTATTGGACCGTGGGCGTGATTGAAGTTATCACCTATACCCCCATGCTTGGGACCGGAGGAACCTACCTTGCTTTCGTAACCGGTAATTTAACCAGTTTAAAAGCACCCAGCGCCTTAAACGCCATGGAGAATGCAGAGGTAAAACCCGGAACGGAAGAGGGTGAGGTAATCTCTACGCTGGCAATTGCTACCTGTTCTATTGTGACAACCTTGGTTTTGGTTGTTGGCGTGTGTCTTTTGACCGTGATTTCACCGATTCTGGATTCACCGGTTCTTACACCGGCCTTTGACAATATTTTACCTGCCCTTTTTGGCGGTCTTGCGGTTGTTTATGTAAGTAAGAACTGGAAACTTGCCATCACACCCCTTATTTTTATGGTGGTATTGTTCTTATGCGTGCCTTCATTGGCAGGTTCGGTAGGCGTTCTTGTGCCTGTGGGCGTGGTAATTGCGTTGATTGCGGCGCGTATTATGTACAAGAAGGGCTGGGTATAGTGCTGAGAGTACCGGCGTGTATTGTGTATAATAAGATAAAAAAGCGTTAGGAAAGATGTATTGTGGAGGATAGTGTGAAAAATTGCATCGATATGCCAATTTTTCACACGGCTATTTGTTTCTGAGCGAAAGCAAATAGCCTTTATGGCAGACGCAAATTTGATATTTGCGTCGCCACTTCGCGATGAATCGCTCAGAAATGAGGATATCATGATTGGATATATTTTAGGCGGAATCGGAGCAGTTGTTCTGATTCTGCTTGCAGTAATTATAATTAGAACATTGGCGTTTCGTCCGGAGAAATTGCCGGAGATTAAGGTAGAGCCCCTTAGTTTTAACGAAGATAAAATCGTAAAAGATATGGTGGATATGATTCGTTGTAAAACCATATCAAATCGAGATGAATCATTGGTAGACAGAGCGGAATTTGCCAAATTTGAGGCACTTTTAAAAGAACGGTTTCCCTTGATTCATGAGAAATGTAAGTTTGAAAAGGTAGGCAAAACAGGGCTTTTATATTATTTAAAAGGCAAAACGTCCGACAAACCCTCGGTTTGTATGGCGCACTATGATGTGGTGCCTGTGGAAGAAGAAGGCTGGACGAAGCCTGCTTTTGACGGTCTGATTGAAGACGGTTGTATTTGGGGTCGCGGTACTCTGGATACGAAGGGAACTCTGTGCGGTGTAATGGAGGCCTTGGAGCAATTGCTGGCAGAAGGTTATGTGCCCGAAAATGACTTGTACTTATCTTTTTCCGGCGAGGAAGAGATCGATGGAAATACCTGCGCGGATATCGTAAGCCATCTTGACGAAAGAGGCGTAAAACCTGCTATCGTTGTGGACGAAGGCGGAGCTGTTGTGGATAAAGTATTCCCCGGCGTGCCCGGTCAGTGTGCATTAATCGGTATCGGTGAAAAAGGCAGTGTGAATATGAATTTTAACATTGATTCCCAAGGCGGACATGCGTCTACACCACCGGTTCACACTATTGCAGGACAGCTTGCGCAGGGAATTGTAAATATTGAAAGCCACCCTTTTAAAAGACAGCTTACCAAGCCTGTGGCTGAAATGTTTGATACCTTAGGGCGTCATTCGACCTTCCTTTATCGTATGATTTTTGCCAATCTGTGGTGTTTTGAGCCTGTGCTTGATATGATTTGTAAAAAGTCCGGCGGGGAGTTAAACGCACTGATGCGTACCACAGTGGCGGTAACCCGTATGGAAGGAAGTAAGGCTTATAATGTATTGCCGCCCAAGGCAAGCTTTGGTATTAATATGCGCCTTCTTGGTAACGATACCATTGATTCCGCAACAGAATATTTGAAAAAAGTAATTGGTAACGACGCAATTTCACCGGAGCTGGTAAACGGTATGAACCCGTCCATTTACTCTGATACCTCCTGCGAGGAATGGTTTAAGTTAAAAGATGTGATTCGTCAGACCTGGCCGGAGGCGATTGTTTCACCATATCTTATGATGGCGTGCAGTGATTCCAGACACTATTGTCGCATTACGGACCGTGTATACCGATTCTCGGCGATGCATTTGTCCAAGGAAGAACGCGGCATGATTCACGGAAACGATGAAAGAGTGCCTATTGATACCTTGATTAAAACGGTGGAATTTTATGTGAGATTGCTGAAGGTGTTGTAGAATGTAATAACGGCAGATGTCGAAAACATATTAAGTATTTGGCACCTGCCGTTTTGTATTGTGATTATGATAAGTTAGAATATTTGTTTATATAGAGTTGGGCCTCTTCTTGAGTTATAGAATAGGTTGATATGAGTTCTGTAAGAATGTTATCGCAACTGATTTTATATTTAAGACATGTAGAAATAAGGTTGTGAATACCTTCTTGACGTGCTTCTTCTCGACCAAGTACTATACCCTCTTCACGTCCTATATTTTTGTTAAATTCATCCCATTCACAGTTCTTCATATATTCTAATTTCATCTCCTTTCGTTCCTTAAGCCGGTCTACCATATGATGTACAAATTCAATATCAGGATTTGTCACATTGGCAGTTGTGGAACTTTCGAAATATTTTAACATATCCTGTAGTTCTTTACTGGCATTGCCGGCTTTTCCTTTGGTATACAGTATTATTTTCAGGGCGCCATCATTGTAGTCGATGTCGCTATTTTCTTTTATTGTATTTTGTATGGTGTAGACCATACGATTATCGCCAAACGGATCATAGGGTAAGATAAAAATAATTACTACATTTGGCAAATTCTTATACGTATGACCTTTTCTTAGATTGGTGGAATCAATCATTCCCTGATAAAAACGCATTCTTTTAGGTATTGACTCCTTTTCATAGGTTAAATTAGGTTCAATATCGTAGATATCCGGTAAAATATCCGCATCTAAAGCACCACTTCCTCCTATATCCTCCAAATAGGCATCCATGCGAATCCCATGCATATCCGTATCAATACCATAAATATCTTTTTGTGGTGTAATTTTTATATGTCGTATTTCCCGATTCAAAATTGTTCTTAAAAGAATACGACAAAATTCTTCGCCGGTTTCCGGATCATCAATCATCTTATGAAATAAAAAATTGTCAATAAGATTCAATTCTGATAGTGGGCGGAAACACCGGACGTGTGTATCTGCCATAAGCAAATCCTCCTTAATTAAATGTAATTTGATTTCCACAACAAAAAAACAAAAAATTTATTTGAATATCGTGAATTTTAATCCTGGTTTTATAGTGAAAATAAAGATAAACCGATATGACTTCAGAAAAGTCAGAAGTAGAGAGTCTCTACGTAATACAAGACTTGTATGTAATTAATATAAAATAAAAAAAATTAAAAAACAAGACCTAAGATATCGACAAATTTCGACACTCTTCTTAAGAAACGGCAAATTTCAAATCTTTTTCACAAATTCCCTTTGCTTTTATCATAAAAAGGTGTAAAATAAACGCGGTTTTACAAACCAAGGTAAAAAGGGTAAAGGTCGGAAGCATTGTGTCTGAGAGTATGGGCAATGCGTTTTTGACGTGTTTACAGCGTATTTTCATATAAAAGATTTGGCGAAGCAAAATTGAGAAATATGCTTATTATAAATTGAGGAGATAGCGAATGCGACTTAGAAACGTAACAGGTTCCAGAGAATATATCGCGGACAGCAGATTTGTTGTACATAATCCCGAGGAATGCAAGGGAAAGTGGAACGAGGTGTTTGGAAATAATCAGCCTATCCGCATTGAAATCGGTATGGGCAAGGGCAAGTTTATTATGCAGCTCGCCAAAGAGAATCCGGAAATTAACTTTGTGGGAATTGAGAAGTATTCTACTGTACTTTTACGTGCGATTCAGAAGATGGAGGCAGAAGAGTTACCCAACCTTGTTTTTATCCGCATGGATGCAGAGGATATAAATGAAATCTTTGCCAAAGGCGAAGTGGACCGCATTTATTTAAATTTTTCAGACCCCTGGCCCAAGGACAGACATGCCAAGCGTCGTCTTGAAAGCCGCGAATTTCTCGCCCGCTACAATGAGTGCCTGAAGGCGGACGGTATTATCGAATTTAAAACCGATAACCGTGCATTATTTGATTTTGCGGTAGAAGAAGTGCCGGAGGCAGGTTGGGAAATCGTGAAGTTGTCTTACGACTTGCACGCGGACGAAGAAATGATGGTTGGAAACATTATGACAGAATACGAAGAGAAATTCTCGTCCATGGGTAATCCCATCTGTAAGTATATTATCAGAAGATAAATGATGTAAACATATTAAAAAAATGTTAATTGAGAAAATTGAGAAAACGTATATTTGAAGTGTTTATCGGATAAATTTTTCCATTTTTCTTATTATATCATCTTTTCTAATTCGTTTAAGGACCGTTTAAGAACGTCGGTACTTAGTGAATAAGCGAACGCAGTTTGCTTATGAACTTAGTATCCGCTACGATTCTTAACCGAGCGAAAGCGTGTCCGTAACGAATAGAAAAGATGATATATGTAAAACTACAAATTTATCCGATAAACACGCTTCACTAAGTTAACAGGAGGCATTTATGTATCTTTTGTTTTTTGCAATCTGGGTTATTTTAAACGGCCGCATCACCTTGGAAGTGGTGCTTTTTGGCTTGGCCATCGCAACCCTGATGTTTGCTTTTATCTGTAAATTTATGGACTACAGCATTAAGAAGGAAGTTTGGCTTTTTAAAAATTTCTTTCTTTTACTGTGGTATGTCATTGTTTTGATTGTGGAAATTCTCAAGGCGAATTTCGCAGTTGTCAAAATGATTTTTTCCGTAAAATACCAGATTGAGCCCGCGCTGGTGACTTTTAAATCACCTTTAAAAACCGGGTTTGCCAACTTCCTTCTGGCCAATTCCATTACCCTGACACCGGGAACCATTACGGTTTCTTCCGAAAACGGGGAATTTGTGGTGCATTGTTTGGATAAGGATTTAGCTGTGGGCATGGACGATTCGATTTTTGTTCATCTTTTGAAGAAGTTGGAGAAAGGAGCGGACAATGAATAGTGGAATTCCCGCACTGGAAGGTGCATACGATATTTTCTTTTATATTGTGATTGTAATTCTTGCAATTATGACCATTCTTTGCTTTATCCGCGCGGTAGCGGGCCCCAGACTTGCGGACCGTGTTGTTGCGGTAAATATGATTGGTACCTTAATTATTGTAATCATTGCCATTCTGTCGGTTATGATTGAGGGGTATCTTGTTGATATCTGCCTGATTTACGCCATGGTCAGCTTTCTTGCAGTAATCGTTCTGACCAAG
>JAGAQZ010000111.1 GCA_017622505.1 Lachnospiraceae bacterium | reverse complement strand
TTGCATCGCAGTACTCCTGGTCGGTGCACTCTAACTCGGGAACATATGCTTTAATCCACGAAAGGGCTGTATTCATCTTTTTCCTCTTTTCTGCGGGGTTTCCGCTGTTACTAATAAAATCTTTTACTCTTTATTTCTTCTTAAAGTCTTTTATAAAAAACTTCTGTTCCTTAGAACTGCTTCAAGAAACGGATATCATTTTCGTATAAAAGACGCATATCGTCGATTTCATATTTTAACAATGCGATACGTTCCAAACCTACACCGAATGCAAAACCGGTATATTCCTTAGGGTCAATGCCACACATGGTAAGAACTCTGGGGTGTACCATACCGCAACCAAGAATCTCAATCCAGCCGGAACCCTTACAGAAACGGCAACCGGTTCCACCGCACTTAAAGCAGGTAACGTCCATTTCCGCTGAAGGCTCTGTGAAGGGGAAATGATGAGGTCTGAACTTAACCTTGGTTTCCTCTCCGAATAATTCCTTGGCAAACTCAGCAAGTGTACCCTTTAAGTCTGCAAATGTTACGTTCTTGTCAATTACAAGACCTTCAATCTGATGGAAGGAAGGTGAATGGGTTGCATCCACTTCATCAGCACGGAATACTCTACCGGGTGCAATCATACGAATGGGGGGCTTCTGATTCTCCATTACGTGCACCTGAACAGATGAAGTCTGTGTACGAAGAAGGATATCAGAATTGATATAAAAGGTATCCTGTTCGTCCTTTGCAGGATGATCTGCAGGAATATTCAATGCTTCAAAGTTATAGTAATCCTTCTCAATTTCGGGACCTTCCACTACTTCATAACCCATACCAACGAAAATACGCTCTACTTCTTCCAATGCAATGGTATTGGGATGTCTGTGGCCGATTTCAGGCTTCTTGGCAGGAAGTGTTACATCGATCACCTCTTCCTTTAACTTTGCTTCCATAATTTCAGCTTCCAATGCCTTAATCGCTTTATCCAAAGCTTCTTCAATCACGGCTCTGGTATCATTTACCATCTGACCAACCTTAGGTCTATCTTCCGGAGATACGTCCTTCATACCTTTTAAAACAGCTGTTAATTCACCTTTTTTACCAAGATAAGCAACTTTTACTTCGTTTAACTTGTCCAAGGTGTCGCCCTGCTTAATCTGCTCCAGAGCTTTGGCTTCAATTGCCTGTAATGTCTCTTTCATTTCTCTTCCTCCATATATTAATTCGTCACTGAATATACTTGCAAATTACTTCTTTTTGCTTGTTTCATTTTTATTGGCAATTTATCTTTATCTGCGATGTGGATATTTTATATTTCATAAGAGACCGTTTAACATCGTCGGTACTTAGTGAGGAAGGAATATAATTCGTTCCGAACTTAGTTCCGCTACGTATGTTAACCGAGCGAGAGCGTGTCTCGATGGAATATAAAATAATACACATCGCTTTTATAAAAGTTACATGAAAATGAAACAAAAAAAGTCCCCTGCAACAATGCAAGGGACGAAAATTCAATTCCGCGGTACCACCCAATTTTCCAATTAAGGACACTCATTACAACTTAACGCGTCTTACACGGGCTTCCTTACTCACCTAAGCTTGGGGAAACCGGCTCCGGTGGGAACTTCAATCACTTCCTGAACGTAAGGGGGCTTCCAGCCGACGGCCTCCTCTCTCTGTACGAAACAAGCAATCTACTTAACACCTTCAATGCCTTTTTCTTTACTTCTAAATCCATATTTTAATGAAAGTTTGCCATTCTGTCAACTTGATTTTCCTTAAAAATCTAGGCTTTTTCGGCTTTTTTATCAGGTTCCCTGAAAAAAACATTAATCAGCGCACCCAAAAACAATATATTCATTGCAACAAAAAGCCAAAACATCGTAATAATAACCGTGGTCAGGCTTCCGTAAATCGAAAACGCCGGAAATATATTTAAGTATAGTGAAAACGCATAGGAAAACAATGTCCAGGTCACACCGGTAAAAGCTGCGCCTCGCCACTGCGTATGCGGCTTCGTTCTTTTATTCGGCACCCACGCATAAAGGACGGCAATGGGAATCGCATAGAAAATCCATTCCACCAGGAATCGGAAATCCACCAGCACCTGATAAATTTCATCAATGTGCATCCAAAGCACCAAATGGTCAATGATAAAACTTCCAAAAATAAAAAGGCCCAGTGAAAGAATTAAAAGCACCAGTAAAATCACCGTATAGAGGCAGGCTTCTAACCGCATCAGTACAAAATTACGCGTTTCTTTTACGCCGTTAATGGAATTAAGTCCCAATGTAATTGCCTGCATTCCTTTCGACGCCGACCAAAGAAGCACTACTGCGGATACGGATAAGATCGCAATGTTTTTATCATATACTTCCGCCACAATGCCCGTTGTAAAATCGCTCAGCGAAGACGGCAGAATCGTAAGCAAAACATTCAATACCCCTTCCTGCGTTAACGGCGTATATGGAATAATGGTAAACAACAACACGATAATCGGAATAATGGATAAAAATATGTAAAATGCCGCACTGGAAGCATAGGTTGTCACCTGGGCAGCCTTAAAAGCCTTAGTAAAACTTCTTATTTTACTTACAACAGTTTTACATACTTCTTTCATATCATTCTCCTTTGCGTATTTTATAAATTTTATCCCTGAAACTATTTTACTTCCTTCAATTCCAGTCCGCTGTAAAACAGTCCTAAAATTTCTTCGCAGGTCATTCCGTTAAGTGCCGCCTGTTTCGCGCCGTTTTGTGACATACCTACACCATGACCGTAACCGCCGCCTGACAGCATAATTGTGCCAAGCGTATCAGAAAAATTCGTTTCAGGTTCTATGATAAAGTATGCACTGGGAAGCAGATTTGATACAGTAACGGCTGAACCGTCATTGCGAACCACTTCCGAAACACCGTCGGATAACACATAGCGAATATTGTATTCTCCTATCACAAGATAAGTACCTTTATCCGTCTCAATCAGTAATTCATCTGCCACACCACCGGGCAAGCGTTTGACCACTTCTATATTGGTAATTGTTCCGACCTCGCCTACTTCTTGATTTACATAACTATCGCTCGTCTTATCATAAGTTAAAATCAAATCCGGCCTGGCCGCATATCTTGCAACCAAACGCTTCTCTATTCCTTCTGAAGAAATGGTGCCCTGATAAGTCCAGCGGTACCACTGTTCTTCATTTTCAAGAAAATCCGATGCATCCGACTTCATATACGCCCGGAAATTTGCTTCCTGCGCCAAGGCTTCCGCCGTATATAAAATACCCACGCCCGAATCCGTGCTGATTGCTTCCACCGCCTCCGGCTTGGCTACCGCAATGGGCGCAAAGCTGATATCTCGCACATCTTCTGCTTCGCCAACCTTATACGCAACCGTAGGCGCTTCTCCGTCTTCCCATTCCTTACCGCCGAAATACTCTTTCCATACCGTTTCATTCGTCGTGAAACCGCAGGACGTCGAGAAGAAATACGTAGGCACGGGCAAACCGTCTTTCACAAGAATCATACCCTCCGTTTCCTGCACCGCAAGATTGGTCGCCTCTGTCTCCTGGATATTATTATACACCTGAAAATCCGTGCTGTCATTCATATGTGCATTTCTTGGCAAAGCGGGTTCCCCAAGCACATAATGATACGCGTAACTTCTTGCACAAATCGCCTGGGCCTTTAAAGCCTCTAACGGATAGGTCGATAACATTTCACTGGGTACCACGGTTAAAAGATATTCTTCCATCGGTACAATATTAATTACGGTATATCCTTCCGCTTCTTTATAAATCTGCATTTTACCGTAATACGTAGGCGTCCCCTGGGCTCTCGTCAGGGAATGAAGGGTGATTGTACCTTCGCTGTCAAAAATAAGCGTTTCATTCTCTTTCAACTGAAAACTGTCCAGATTCACAATTTCCCACGCGTTATACTCTGCCAAAACAGTGCCGTCTTCTCCCAACAAGGTAAAATCTTCATCCGAAGAAACTTTCACCGTTTCGTGAATGTCCTTGCTAAAATCATCCGACTTAATCAGAACACGCAGTTCCGGATTGTTTACCAATTCAATTTGCGGTGTTACAACCTGCTCTTCTTCCTCTTCCGACACTGGCTCCGAAGTTTGCATGCCTTCCGTTCCATCTTCCGTCTGCTCCGACGCATTCTCGAAAGATGTCTCCGGCTTTTGTAACGCTACAATAAGAACAAAGGCAAAGCACACTATTATAATTATTATTTTTAAAATATTTTTCTTCATATTCCCCTTGTTCGTCCTAATTTGTACATTGTACTACCAAATCGTGAATTTTATTCTAAAAAACTTAAAGGCGACTCGCAATGAGCCGCCCCTTTTCTTTCAGTAACACCCAAAATGCCGGTTCCCGTATTTTGACTCCTAGCTATGGCTAGGTGGGCGACCGCAACTTTACTTCTGCCTTCCACTGAAATCTGATGAGGCCTGACATAGGCAAAGCAATATAGGAATCCCGTTTAAAGTTTTGTAGGTTCAAAATAACGAGAATTCTCGAACATTTCAGGATACCTATATTATATGCGAAAACAGAAGAAAAATCAATCTGTATTAGCTATTTGTCGCTTGTAATTTTTTAGTAATTTTATTAAAAAATCAGTCTGATTCCTTATTAAACCAGACTGATTTTTTCTTGCAAATGATGTTCTAAATAGTTACACAATTCAAATATTAATACACTTCAATGTCTGTACCGCTTACTCTCGTACTAACATCATAGCCATCAATAGCAAACTCTATACTGTATGCTCCTTCGGAATCCAGGGAATCACAAAGATCATCATAAGAATCATATCCCATCAATTCCTGCACTGTTAATGCAAAAGCACAGTCATCACTGTAGATATTATAGATATCATAGTAATATCCGTCGCCATAATACTCGATAAATTCCAAAGATTCTTCATCCTGGCAGGAAGGATCATACAAAGCAGTGGTAATTGCTGTATTCGCAGTATCACAAATCATAGTATCATTTGAAACATCAACCTTGTCTGTATATTCTACTACCTGAGACCCCATAATACCTGCCATACTTAAAATAACAATAATTGTTACAAGTATAGAAAGTACTACGCCGATGATACCCATAACCATACCGGCTGTACCTGTAGTCTTCTGGCTCTTCTTTCTTGCATTAGCACCTACAAAAATTGCCACAATACCGCAGATAAATGCAATCGGTCCAAGGCATCCGATCAAGGAAATAACACCGCAAATAGTTGCTGCAATTCCTTTGCCCTTATGTAACTCTTTCAAATTTGCCAAATCCTGTAATTCCTGGGAATTCATTGTTTGATTGTCCATTTTCATTCTCCTCTTTTACATAAATATATTGATTTACACTTGTTTGTATCACACAAACCTGTGTTTTTTTGAACACCCTTATCATATCACATAATGATTCATTTTCAAGTATAAATTCAGTTCTTTTACTATTTAAACCATAATTCGTATATTATTCTTTTATGTCATTCTTTTATATTATTCTTACTACATTTCCCATTACTTCGTGCAGACATATAAAGTCTCCGCTTCCAACCACGCACATTCTTCCGCGGTTAAAAGCGGTGCAATCCTTTCATACACAGCCTGCTGGTATTCACACAACTGCGCCCATTCCTTCGGCTCCATCTGCGTTTTATCAATCAGTCTCATATCCACCGGCACATACGTCAACGGATAAAAGCATAAAAACGTACCGTCACCGTTCTCGCACGCTTCCTCACATAGAAGAATATTCTCCATTCGGATGCCGTATTTTCCTTCCAGATAAACGCCCGGCTCATCGGAAACAAGCATTCCCGGTTCAAACTCCGTAGTCCCCGCAATGCCGGTGCCGCGCATTCGGATTGCCTGGGGACCTTCGTGTACATTTAACATATATCCGATGCCATGCCCTGTACCACACTTATAATCCATATAAGCTTCCCACATAGGTTTTCGTGCCAGAATATCCAAATTCATTCCGGTACAACCCTTCATAAAAACCGCATTTTGAAGCGCAAGCATTCCTCTTACTACTCTCGTAAAATCCTGCTTCATCTCTTCTGTAGGCTCGCCAATCACAACCGTTCTTGTTACGTCCGTGGTTCCGCCGTCATACTGTCCGCCGGAATCCAGAAGATATAGATTGCCCTCTTCTATGGTTGCACAAGTTTCTTTGGTTGTTTCGTAATGCATCATTGCCGCATTCGGTCCAAAAGCTGAAATTGTATTAAAAGACAGGCCCCTGTTTTCGGGAATCTCTCCACGCAATGCATCCATTTTACAGGCAGCATCATATTCCGTAATCGTGCCGGGCGCCTGCATGGATAACCAATAAAGGAACTTACAAACCGCAGCACTGTCTTTTAAATAAGTGTCTTTGATTAACTTAATTTCCTTCTTGCTTTTTACCGCCTGTAAAAGGGCAACACCACAATCACCTTCCAAAACTTTGGCATTGTTTGCATTCAATACTTCGTAGGCTTTGGCGTTTAAGGACGCAGACTCGGTCATCACTTTTTTACCTGCCGTATAGAAAGCCAATTTCTCCGTAAAACAATCGTAGCTTTCAAGCAGGATATTGTAACGATTTGCGTGTGCTTTTAATTCGTCCGACACTGCCTCATCTTTTACAAATAAAATAACAGCCTCAGCCGTAACCAGTACGTACGAAAATGCCACGGGATTGTAGGTGATATCTTCGCCTCTGATATTG
Source organism: Lachnospiraceae bacterium (assembly GCA_017622505.1). Classification (GTDB taxonomy): domain Bacteria; phylum Bacillota; class Clostridia; order Lachnospirales; family Lachnospiraceae; genus UBA3766. Next base: position 1,277 of record JAGAQZ010000111.1, on the reverse strand, counting down.
AAAAGATACATATTGCTGTCAAGCTTTTCCGACAAAAATACATCTGCATGCGCTTTGTCCAGCGACTCTCTGATTGCCTGAATATTATTATCAATACGTTTCCCCTGTAAAGAATCAGGTAACACACGGATTTTACTGCATTTTGCCTTGAAATACTTCTCTTCCGCATTGGTTTCTTTCAGAATCTCTCTTATTATCTTATCATCGAAATAAAAGTCTGCCTTTTTACCGGATTTCTCAAGAGTGTCCTTAATTTCATCCATGGCTCCTTTCATCATACAACTGCCGTCACAACCAATGGTAACAGACTTGCCCTCACCCACTTCGCTATGTTGCACCAGAAAATCACGCACCGGCGGTACATCCTTATCCCCCATACGCATCAGCACAACATCACTGCCCGCAAGTTCCTTCTCTGCCTGGATAAAATATCTTCCGTCCGTCCAAAGGCAGGCATCTTCCATTCCCACAAGAAGGGTTCCGTTGGAACCCGTAAATCCGCTGAAAGCACTACGCATTTTATAATAGTCGCATACGTACTCCGAATGATGGGGATCCGCGTCGCTGATAATAAAATAGTCGATATTGAGTTCTTTTAATTTAGTTTGTAACAAATTAATTCTTGTTTTATAGATGGCAACCATGGTGCTCTCCTATCTCAAAAATATATTCTGTTTTCTTTACAAATTTCAAGCTTACGCCTTCCTTGCTACTACCGTCACCGTAAAACTCTCTTCACCGCTCTTGGCATAAACTTCCCCGTCCATTTTATGCATCAGTGTCTTACAGATATACAATCCAAGGCCGTTTCCTTTCACACCGTGACTGTTACTTCCCCTGTAAAAAGAATCAAATAGATTCGGCAGTTCCTCATCTTTTAACTCATTGCCGGAATTCTCAATATGAATTAACTTGCAGTCTTCTTCATCCTCAAATGTAATGCGGATACTTCGCCCGTCACCATATTTGATGGCATTCTCCATAATGTTTTGAAGAACTTCAATTAAGCGGTTCTGATCGCCTTTTAACAGACATTCATCAAAGCTCTCCACCGCAAAATCCATATGAATTACCGATAATTTCTCCAGGTAATACGCCTGAATCGAATCAACAACTGCAGACAAATACACTTCGCTATTCTTCACTTCCAAATTTAGGAAATCTTCTCTTGACGCAGTTACAATTTCATCTACATAGCCTTTGATTTCCTTGACATTTCGTGCAATTCCCTGCAGGGCCTCATCACGTTTCTCTTTCGTATCATATAAATCTTCCGC
>JAGAQZ010000110.1 GCA_017622505.1 Lachnospiraceae bacterium | reverse complement strand
ATCTGCCGCACACTTTTGAATGGCATTTACCACATATTCTTTTGCTTTCTTATCTGCTTCCTCTTTCGCTCTGCTTTCCATTTCTTTAATAAGCACAGCAGTTTCATGTTTTACATCTTCTTCAACAATTTTCAACAAGTATTCTTTTGCTTGTTCAGAGGTTAAACCTGAAATTCGTTCAAGTTCCTGTACTCGCTGCTCGTTTAACTTTGCAATGATTTCTTTCTGCTTCGCTAATTCTTCTTCCTTTGCAGCAATTGCATTTTCCTTCTTTTCGATGGACTCTAATTTCTTATCAACGCTTTCTTCTTTCTGCTGAATTCTTCTCTCTGCGCGTTGTACGTCAGCACGACGTTCCTTTACTTCCTTATCAAGTTCATTCTTAGCCTTAATTGACTCTTCCTTGATTTCAAGTAAACCTTCACGCTTCTTTGCTTCAGCGGTCTTCAAAGCTTCATCGATAATTTCTCTGGCTTTTTCCTCTGCATTGCCAATTTGTTTTGCAACTTTCTTCTTATGAACGGAAAGTGCAATCAATGCAGAAACCACAGCGGAAACAATGACTGCAATAAGAACAGCGATCAACATAACCAGTAAGCTAACTTCGGGCATGTACAGGATCACCTCCTTATTAAATTTTCATTGTACAATTATCTAATAGGACAAAAAGCCCTAATATGCGATATTACAACATATCTAGTTTAAACTTTCTACGATATTATGTCAAGTAATAATTGGCCCTTTCGACCATATAATTACGTATTTTTCCAATCAAAATTTCGCATACAACTATTTATGTTATCAATTTGAAAACCTTTACGAAAAAGATATGCTTTTACTTTCTCGCGTTCTGTTATATCTGCTTCGTTATCATTATATTTTCTCTTTGCTAAAAGTTTAGAAATGCACTGCAATTCATCTTCTTCAGGCGAATCGGAACACACACTCTCTAAGGTATCAATTATAAGTTCTTTATTAACACCTTTTTGTTGCAACTCCATAATAATCTGTTTCTTACTCTTTCTTACACACCGACTCCGATAATAAGCTTCCGCATATCTTGCATCATCTAAATAATGAAAGCTATATAAATATTCCACAGCAATCTTAATAACATTCTCCGGATATCCGTCACCACGCAACTTACTTCTAATTTCTGTCTCCGTATAATCCTTACTTTGTAAAAGCTTCATACAGCGACTCTTGGCTCGATATGGGAGTATTTCTTCCATAAGCAATTTAAACTGCTTATCTGACAGTTCTACTCCTTCTGAAAGGCTGTATCTTTTTAAATCTTTCTTATAGAGAACAATTGATGAAAAATCTTCGAATATTAATTTACATTTCGTCTTTGAAAATTCTTGTATTTCATTTATTACCATATTTTCTCATAAAAGACGGATAGGGACACTCTTTTCGTGCCCCTACCACATCATCCTTTGTTAATATATTTTTAGAATTTCAGCGTTTAAACAACATCATTATGCTTCGTCTTTGGCTGTTTTAGAAGTTTTCTTTTCTTTCCTGCCATCCATTTCAGATGCTGTCCCCTGCAATCCGTAGTGTGCTCTTACTTTCTGTTCCACATCTGCACAAATATCCGGATTTTCAATCAGGAAGGTCTTTGCATTTTCTCTACCCTGACCAATCTTATTGCCTTCATAAGCATACCAAGCACCACTCTTACTGATAATGCCTACTTCTGCAGCCAAATCTAAAACATCTCCTTCAAATGAAATACCTTCGCCGAACATAATATCAAATTCAGCCTCTTTAAAAGGCGGTGCGATCTTATTCTTAACAATTTTAGCACGTGTACGGTTACCTGTAATATCTCCCCCCTGCTTCAACTGTTCTACACGTCTGATTTCCATTCTTACGGAAGAATAGAACTTTAATGCATTACCACCGGTTGTAACCTGCGGATTACCGTAGAATACACCAACTTTTTCACGTAACTGATTGATAAAAATAACCGTACAATTAGAACGTCCGATAGCACCGGTCAACTTTCTCAATGCCTGAGACATTAATCTAGCCTGCAAACCGACATGAGAATCACCCATTTCACCATCTAATTCAGCCTTAGGAACCAAAGCTGCAACAGAGTCTACAACAACAATATCGATTGCACCGGAACGTACCATGGTTTCGGTAATTTCAAGTGCCTGTTCACCGTTATCAGGCTGTGAAATATACATATTATCTACATCAACACCGATTGCTTTTGCATAAGCAGGATCCAATGCATGTTCAGCATCAATAAATCCGGCAATACCGCCTCTCTTCTGCACTTCAGCAATCATATGTAACGTAACGGTTGTTTTACCACTGGATTCAGGTCCGTAAATTTCCACAATTCTTCCCTTGGGGATTCCGCCAAGACCCAAAGCAATATCCAGGCTCAAGGAACCGGTAGGGATAGTCTCCACATTCATTTGTGTAGCAGGATCACCGAGTTTCATAACAGAACCCTTACCAAACTGTCTTTCAATCTGTGATAACGCAGCATCCAATGCTTTCATTTTTTCTTCTCTATCCATTTTCTTCTCCTTTTCCTTGAACATTTGTTCTGTATATACAATAAAACAAATGTTCGATTTTGTCAATTATTTTTTTAAGATTTTATGTTTTATTTAACAATACAAATAATACCTCTCATACTGTCCGATAAAACTCCCTCAATATGCATCACCGACCTTTTAAAACATAAATTATGGAATATTCGGCAGAAACGCCGGTTGAATAATACAAGTTTTATAAAAGAAATTATAAACACACTTGTATTGAATGATTTTATAAAGTCAGTGTAGCATTTATAAAACATTTTATCAATCAAAACACATCGACAAATCTCGACAAATGCTTCTGCAATTTTGCTAGTTTTATAACAAGAAATAGGTAACAAAAACTGCTACCTATTTCTTAAATAATATTTTAAATTTTGAATCAACTACTGCAAATAGTCCTCATAATCGGATAAGGTAATACTTACCCATCCCCAGCTGTAACCGTCAGCCATATAATTTATACCGACTTCCATTCCGTAAGGGCTGAAAAATACTATGTTGGTGTCCGGATTCGAAAGCAAATCCGCCAATTCTTTATCCGTACAATTTACTACAGCTATAACATCCTCACCATTCTGCGCATTGTTTCGTTCCCTAAACATCGCGCCGAAGTCCTCATCAATTTTAAGAATGGAAGCATTATCCATAATCTCACCGTTTACCAAGTCAATGTTGATCGCGTAAATATAATGTTCTTCCCGGTAACCGTCTAAATAAGTATTTACATCCAATAAAATACTCATCTTTTCGCCATCATTATAGGGAATAAAGGAGTCCACCATAAAATTCACTTCCGAAGGAATATAGGCAAGAGAAGTCTGTCCCTGCAAATATCCCCAGAAATCATTTGCTGTCATTTCAAGAATCCGACGGTTCAATTCATCTTCATTTGGAATGATATCACCTTCAAACTGTATGTAGGCAATATCCGCATTTACAATCACTTCATCTACCACATTGCTGTATGTAAGAAAATGTCTTGATAATCTGTAGTCATAACTTGTATCAATACAGTCCACAAAGGGTTCGTAATATTGGCCTGTAAACTCACTTAATGTATGATTATCATGGTTGGAACCGAATGTACTCTGGTAATCTTTATTCAAATAAAAATCCTTACTGCCATCCGTAGTATCAGAATAAACCATTGCCGAATCAGCATAAAAATCCCAATCAAAATCACCGAAATTCAAGCGTCCCAATTCTCGGGCATACACAGCAAGAGTTGAATCATCGTACTCGTCTTCCGTAGAATCCGGAACCGTCACCTGCGGTGGAGTCGTACCCTGTGTGGGACTGTTATTTCCCAAGGTAGACACATCACTTGTTCCGAAGAAAATCATAGCTGCAATAATTGCAATTGCCACTATAATCACACCAAAGAAAAGAATAAAACCAATCACCAATAGCCAAATCCACCAACGAGACTTCTTTTTTGGTTTCTCATTATATGTAACATTTGGCTGTGAATACTGATTTCCGCCATTCTGTGCCTGACCGAAATTCTGTCCCATTCCCTGATTATTTGTTTGTCCGGCACCGTATCCGTAATTGTTTGTTCCCATTGGTTGCTGATACGGATTATATCCCTGTGCTGAAGGTGCAGGCGTTTGTTCCTGTACGTTTCCAGACGTTTCAGACATTGCCTTAGGCTGATATTGTGCATATCCCTGCGGTCCGGACTGTGACCGTACCTGCGATTGTTGGGATGACATCTGCTGACCTTGTGACTGATACTGCGACATCTGCTGTCCCTGTGTTTGATATTGTCCGTTTCCTTGTTGCACAGACTGGCCCTGCGGCTGATACTGACCACCCGATTGCTGTGCCTGTTGCGTCTGTGGCTGATACTGACCGCTTGCTTGCTGTGGCTGCTCTCCCTGCGGCTGATATTTTGCGTATGCAGGCTCTGTTTTTGGCATCACAGACTCTGAAGCCACATTCTGTGTTTCATTCTGCGACTGAGACTGCCCATTTGTAGGCATACCACAGTTTACACAAGTACCCGGTGCCGTAATCCCTCCACAATAAGGGCAAAATACATATTCGTTAAATTCTCCCATTTTACATTTCCTCTTATACTACTATTTCATAAAAGCTGTTTCTGTCATATATTCCAAAATACACTTTCTCATCAGTGTCAAAGCCGAAGCTGTGGCATTTTCACGGATTTTTGCACGATTACCGTTAAAATGATACTCCTGAACCGTTACGTTACCCTTAACACTGCAGGCAATATATACAAGACCTACCGGTTTCTTAGCCGTACCTCCGTCAGGACCCGCAAGACCGGTTACAGACACGCATACATCAGCTTTCGACACCATCTCAACGCCTTTTACCATCTCTTGGGCAACTTCGGCGCTGACTGCCGTATGTTTCTCCAAAGTTCTTTTTTTAACACCGAGAATCTTCTTTTTGGCCTTGTTTGAATAAGTAATATGTCCCATTTTAAAGACATCCGACACTCCCGGAACATTAATCAAACGTGCTGCAATCATACCACCGGTACAGGATTCCACCGTTGATACGGTTAACTTATTCGCAACCAGTAAATCTACAATTGCATTTTCCAAAGTTGTATTTTCATCCGTAGTATAAATATACTCCGCAAGTCTGGTTTTCAACTGTTTTACAACAGGCTTAATCAGTTTATTGGCACTCTTTTCGTCTGCCGCCTTAGCTGTAACTCGAAGATGCACTTCGCCGGTTTTGGCATAAGGCGCAATGGTAGGATTACTCTGATTGTCAAGCATATCCTGAATCATATCCGCCACTTTACTCTCGCCGATTCCGCAAAGTTTTACCGTAGTAGAAACAATTACCTCAGGATTTTTCTTCTTGAGATAATCCTTTACATACTCTTCAAACATAGGTTTCATTTCATTCGGCGGTCCGGGCAATAAAATTGCACACTTCTCACCGCTTTCCACAATAAGGCCGGGGGCTGTTCCGTTATTGTTATACATAACAATTGCGCCCTCGGGAACCATAGCCTGCTTCCAATTATTCTCCGTAATTTCCATACCGCGATTGTCAAAATATGTCTGAATCATCTCGCGGGCCTTCTCATCTTCCACAAGCTTCTTCTTCATTGCCTTGGTAACCACTTCCTTGGTCAAATCATCGTCTGTCGGTCCAAGTCCGCCTGTTAAAATCAAAATATCCGAACGCTTCAATCCGGCTTTGACCGTTTCCTGCAGTCTTTCTTCATTATCTCCCACTACAGTCTGATAAAAGCAGGACAACCCGCAGTTTGCGCACTGTTCAGCCAAATAAGCTGCATTTGTATTTACAATGTTTCCAAGTAAAAGTTCAGTACCTACTGAAATTAATTCCACAACCATTGTTCATCCATCCTTTTTGTAAAAAACTTATGTTGCATCATTATTTTATATAATACTTATTTCTCATCCTTAAGAACACCGCGGTTTCGAATCAGGTAATCCATCAGTGAATAAACCGTCAGGAATAAAACCACCCAGCTCAAAATAACGCATATCCAGTGAAATAAAGGCAAATTAGGAATCATAAAACCAATCATCACCATCTGCATCGTAGTCTTAACTTTGCCCCACATATTGGCAGCAATCACAACACCCTTGTCCGATGCAACCAGTCTGAATCCGCTGATAATAAAATCTCTCGCAATAATAATCAATACCAGAAATACATTAATGCGTCCCAACGCAAGTAAACAAATCAATGCGCTGCAAACAAGCAGTTTATCTGCCAGCGGATCCATAAATTTACCAAAATTGGAAATCATATTATACTTTCTTGCAATATAGCCGTCCAGAAAATCAGTCATTGATGCGATGATAAAAACCGCCAATGCACACCAGTTTAATACGTTTTGTGATATTGTACCGTCCGCAACAAGACCGGCTAGCCCCGGAATCTGCGACGCCATTATTAAAATGATAAAAACAGGAACCAGAATTACTCTCATAAGAGTAATTTTATTCGCTAAATTCATCTTCCAATTCTCCAATCAAATCATATTCGTTCGAACCTGTAATTCGGACATATGCCAAATCTCCGGTCATCAAATCTTTACAGGTATTGATAAAAAGATATCCGTCTACATTGGGTGCATCCATATATGTACGGGCAATATAAGCATCTTCATCCGCAATACGCCCTTCAATCATAGCAAGTACGGTTTTGCCTATCATGGCATCAGCCTTTTCAAAAGCAATTTCCTGCTGAAGTTCCATAATTTCGCCACGACGCGCTTCTTTTAACTCTTCCTCAATCTGATCATCCATCAAAGTAGCAGGTGTATCTTCTTCCTTGGAATAAGTAAAAACGCCTAAACGGTCAAATTCCATAGCATCCACAAATTCCATCACTTCTTCGTGGTCTTCCTCCGTTTCGCCGGGAAAACCGCTGATTAAGGTAGTGCGAAGGCAAATATCGGGAATGCGCGCACGTAATTTATTAATTGTAGCTTCCAGTTCCGCCCGCGTAGTACGGCGTCCCATACGTTTTAAAATTCTGTCAGACGCATGCTGTACCGGAATATCAAGGTAATTACATACCTTATCATTTGTAGCAATCTCTTCAATCAAATCATCATCAATTTCTTCCGGATAACAATATAAAATTCTGATCCAACGTAAACCTCTGATTTCTGATAACCTTGCCAAAAGTTCCGGCAATTTCTTCTCACCATAAAGATCCGTTCCGTAAATGGTTGTCTCCTGGGCAACAAGAATCAACTCCTTAACACCTACATCTTCAACCAATTGCTGTGCCTGCTCCACAAGTTCTTCCATAGGAACGGAACGATAGGTACCGCGTACCTTCGGAATGACACAGTATGTACAGTGCTTATCACAGCCTTCGGCAATTTTAAGATATGCATAGTGACCACCGGTAGTAATCATTCTTTTACCAAGCTTGGGTAAAGGCTTATCAATATCCGGCAAATAATTCTTAGCCTCACCGGCAAGAACTTTCTCCAGGGCTTCCACAATATCTTCAATGGCCTGGGTTCCCATAATGACATCTACTTCCGGGATTTCTTCCTGAATCTCATCGCTATAACGCTGTGCGAGACAACCGGTTACAATCAAAGCCTTAACTCTGCCTTCTTTGCGAAGGTCAGCCATTTCGAGAATTGCATCAACGCTTTCCTGTTTGGCATCATGAATAAAGCAGCAGGTATTCACTACCACCGCTTCCGCTTCTGTTTCATCATCGGTTATCTCGTAGCCCTTCTGCGATAAATATCCAAGCATCGTCTCCGTATCTACCAGATTTTTATCACAGCCAAGGGAAATAAAAAGTACCTTCATTCGCTCTTCCTACCAGCATATCTTAGAAATATGTTAAAAATGTGCCCATTTTAGGCACATTTTCTCACAATCTGATTATTCGTCGTCGCCAACGATTTTTAACTTTGCACTGTTTAATTCTTCCACAGCAACAGAAAGAGCTTTCTTTCCGTCAGCCTTTACCATAGGCTCATCGCCATCGATAATTTCACGTGCTCTCTTTGAGGTAGCCATAACGATAGAATAACGGCTGTTTACTACAGGTGCCTCGCCCTGCTCAACCTCACTGTTTACTACATTCATTAAATCTGAATAAGACGGGTGTAACATATTTTTACTCTCCTTTCGAAAAGCCGGACAGCTCTTCTTTTAAATTTGCTATTAATTTAGAAACCCTGTCAGGGGTGCTGTGTGCTGATTGGATTACATTGTGTGTAAATTTCACACATTCCTCCAAATCATCATTCACAATAATATTATCATATAAAGACATGCTTTCCGACTCTTCTGCGGCTCTTCGCATGCGCTTATTGATTACTTCTTCCGTTTCGGTACCTCTTCCTGCCAAACGGTCCTTTAACACCTGTGCAGAAGGCGGCGTTACGAACAATAATAACGTCTCCGGGAACTTTTCTTTAATCTGTAATGCTCCCTGTACCTCAATTTCCAGAATTACATCCTTACCATTGGCGAGCTGCTCTTCCACATATGCCTTCGGCGTACCATAAAAATTATCACAATACTGTGCATATTCCAATAAACCGTTTCGCTCAATAGTACTCTGAAATTCTTCTTTGGTTACAAAGAAATAGGACTTACCATGTTCCTCACCGGGTCTTGGCATACGTGTTGTCATGGAAATACTCAATGCATAATTATCATATTCTTCCAAAAGACGTTTTACCAAAGTCCCCTTACCGGAACCCGAAAAACCGGATAAAACCACTAAAATTCCTTTGTTTGTCATAAAATCACCTTAATTATTCAATATTCTGAATCTGCTCACGAATCTTCTCGATTTCAGTCTTTAACTCAATTGCCACATTAGAAATCTCAAGGTCGTTGGACTTGGATAAAGTCGTGTTTGCTTCACGATTCATTTCCTGTGCAATAAAATCAAGCTTACGTCCTACGCTTCCGCCCTGCATAAGGGTATCTTTGGTTGTTTCAATGTGACTGCGTAAACGTACCAACTCCTCGTCCACACAAGACTTATCTGCAAAAATAGTAACTTCTGTTAAAATTCTTGCCTCGTCTACATTGCTGTCCAAAAGTTCTTTTACCTTTTCTTCCAGACGTTGCTTGTACTCCTGTACGATAGCGGGTGAACGTTCTGCAATAAAATCCACATGCTTTAACATACCGTCAAGCTTGGAAATCATATCATCACGAAGGTTCTCACCCTCTTTGATACGTGTCTCTACAAATCCTTCGGCAGCTTTACGAATTGCCTTTTCAAGCATATTCCAAAGCTCTTCTTCATCAATATCTACGTCCTCCATAGAGAACACTTCGGGATATCTGGAAAGCGTAGATACACGGATATCATCATCCAATCCGAATTCTTCCGACATCTGACGAAGATATTTCAAATATTCCGATGCAACTTCCTTATTGTACTTAATGCTTACATTCTGCTCTGTCAAATCCTCATATGTAATAAATACATCCACTTTACCTCTTTGAATATATTCTTTTAACACATTACGGATTGCTGCCTCAAAGAAATTAAGTTTCTTAGGCATTTTAATATTTAAATCAAGATATCTGTGATTTACAGACTTGATTTCAACCGTACATTTACGATTTCCGTCGGCAATCTCTGCTCTGCCGAAACCAGTCATACTTTTAACCATTGAACTATACTCCATTCCGATATACCATACTTAATCTGCTGTACGAACCTTCCCCTCAGCAGTCACGTTAAAAATACGAGTGCTACCTAACGGCATACTCTTTTTTATTATACTTCATCAATTTATCTGCGTCAACGCAAACCTTTGCAGATTTGTCTCTATCATCATTGAAAAATTCGTATAATACACTACAAATCCCGCTTCTCCGCCACCCGGACGTTTCACATGTTTCTTGCGGATATAATCCACTTCTGTCTTCTCCTGACCACTGTTCTTAGAATATACCGCTGCCAGGCAGGCTGCCGCCTCAAACACTTCATCCGGCATATCCCACTCCGTTGCCGGATTGGCATTTCTTGATTTTACAATAACGTGGGAACCGGGCACTCCTTTGGCGTGGAACCACCAATCGTTTCCGTTTGCCATCTTAAAGGTTACCTCTTCGTTCTGCAAATTGTTTTTGCCCACGTAAATATCGTACTCATCATACATAACGTAATGCAGTGGCTTATTCACCACTTTTTTATTCTTTTTATCATAGCTTTTTTTGATAAAACCACGTTCGGAAAGCTCAGCCTGGATCTGCTGTAAATCCGCCTTGGTGGAAGCCAAATTAAGGAAGGTCTGTACCGATTCCAAATAGGCAATCTCCGCCTCATTTTCCTTGGTTTGTACTGCAAGTGCCTCTTCCGTACGTTTCATTTTACCGTACTTATCAAAGAAACGAACTGCATTTTCCTTAATGCTCAAAGTCTCATCCAAGGGAATTGTGACTTCTTCATTGGTATAATAATTCAAAACCTTCGCTTCCTTGACACCGTCCTGTAACTGATAACCGTAGGCATTCAACAGCTCACCGTAAATCTTGTACTTCTCACGCTCTCCGGCATCCTCTAACTGCTTCTTCTGAAGATCCAGTTTCTTATAATCACGTTCCAGAATTGTCTGTAAGGTTTTACGCAAATTTAACGACTTCTGACGCATTATGTCTTCTTTATTTTTAGATGCATAAAAATCAAATAAAAGTTTGGAAACACTGTCAAATGCCTGCTTTTGTTCCGACGGATAGGACGGTATATCCATAACCGCGAATTCCTTCACCTTGCCGTTTTCCATAATCATACAGGGTGCATAATCTTTCGTCTTAACCTTATTCATCACTTGGTCAAAAGCAGTATAAAGCCTCTGAATCACCGCGTCTTCCAAATCGCCCGCCATTATACGGTCATCCACATCCGCGTTATTGCACATTTCCCTCGCCATAAAAGGAGAAATACCTGTATAGGACTGATAAATCATTTTAAAAGGTGCCTGACGACTTTCCTTCGCAAGATGCGCAAACTCCTCATAGGTTGTAGTAAGCGCATCCTTTTTCTCCACAGTAACCGGTATAAAATATTCTCTCTGGGGTAAAACCTCACGCACGGAACTCATTACGGCAGATACGTGTTTTAAACTGTCTAAAATAATGCTTTTATCATCACACAGAATCAAATTGCTGTACTTGCCCATCAACTCAAAGCATAACACACGTATGCAGGTATCCCCCATTTCATCCAGATGCTCTACCTTAATTTGAATCACTCGCTCCAGCCCCGGTTGACTGATTTCCACCACGCGTCCGCCCTGCAAATATTTGCGGAGTACCATACAAAAATTCGGTGCCGTCATAGGTGCAGGCTTATTCTCTTCCGTCAGATAAATCAACGGAAGCGATGCTGACGCAGAAATAAAAAGACGGTGTTGTCCGGCAAGACTTTTTATCGTTAATAAAACCTCTTCTTTCTCCGGCTGCGATATTTTGGTAATGCGTCCGCCTACCAGTTTCTCCGATAACTCATGAACCATACATGCAATTGTAATTCCGTCAAAAGCCATTCTTTTTCCTTTCCGAAGATGCTACATTCATAAATTTTTGCATCTTAGTTACATAGAAAAAGCGTTGCATCACAATCAATGCAACGCTTATATCTTTAAATTTCAATTAACCGATTAACCAGTCATACATTTCCTGATATTTTGCAGCAGATACTTCCCAAGAGAAGTCAGCAGCCATGGCACGGTCTACCATCTTATTCCACTCACGCTTCTTATCATAGTAAATCTTCTCAGCATAACGAATGGTATCTAACATTTCGTGTGCATTGTAATTTACAAAGCTGAAGCCTGTACCGGTTCCTTCATACTCATTATAAGGTTCTACGGTATCTTTCAAACCGCCGGTTTCACGCACGATAGGTAATGTACCGTAGCGAAGTGCCATTAACTGGCTCAAACCGCAGGGCTCGAATAATGAAGGCATAAGGAATGCATCACACGCCGCATAAATTTTATGTGACATAGCTTCTGAATAGTAAATATTAGCAGAAACCTTATTGTTGTATTTCCAATCAAAGTGACGGAACATATTCTCATACTGCTCTTCACCGGTACCAAGTACAACAATCTGAACAGCATCCTGACACAATTCGTCCATCATATAAGCAATTAAGTCAAAACCCTTCTGGTCTGTCAAACGTGAAACGATACCAATCATCATAATCTTATCGTTTTCTTCCAAACCAAGTTCTTTCTGAAGAAGTCTCTTATTTTTAATCTTCTCTTTACGGAAGTTCTTTGCATCATAATTTACTTCAATATATTTATCGCTTTCGGGATTGTAATCCGTATAATCAATACCGTTAACAATACCGCGCAAATCATGCTCTCTTGCTCTCATTAAGCCGTCAAGACTTTCGCCATAGAACGGTGTCATAATTTCCTTCGCATAAGTTTCACTTACTGTAGTGATGGCATCTGCATAAACCAAACCACCTTTTAAAAGGTTCGCATTCTTATATGCTTCTAACTTGTCCGGTGTAAAGAAATAATCAGGAAGTCCTGTCATATCCTTAATAGTCTTAACATCCCACTTACCCTGGAATTTCAAGTTATGAATGGTCATAATCGACTTAATTCCGTGGAAGAATTCATTACCCTGGAAACGTTCCTTTAAGTATACGGGAATAAGGCCTGTCTGCCAGTCGTGGCAATGAATGACATCCGGTCTGAAGCCTAATAAAGGCATTGCTGACAATGCAGCTTTCGAGAAGAAAGCAAACTTCTCAATATCTTCTAATACATTACTGCTGTAAGGGCGGAAACCGCCAAACTTAGACTCGTTGTCAATAAAATAATATATAACGCCATCTACTTCTGCTTCCAGAATACCAACATATTCGCTCTTCCAGTTAAAATCCATATAAAATGATGTCTTATATACCATTTTATCTCTCAATTCCTGAGGGATACAGGTATATTTCGGTATCATGACACGCACATCAAAATAGCGCTTGTCTACACATTTGGGAAGAGATCCGACAACGTCAGCCAATCCTCCGGTTTTAATAAATGGAACTCCTTCTGAAGCCACAAACAAGATGTTTTTCATCACTTCGTCCTCCGCATATTTTCCTTTGGTTTCCTAAAATTCCCTTTTTATGATATAAAAGGACCACACAATTCCTTTTATCCTATCATTTGATATTATACATCATTTTTATTATGAATGAAAGACATATTTTCCCAAAATCTAACGATATTGTAAACGAATTTTATCTGCAATCAGTGCAACAAACTCCGAGTTGGTGGGTTTCCCTTTCCCATTATTGATTGTATATCCAAACATCGCATCCAAAGTTTCCATTTTACCGCGACTCCAGGCCACTTCTATGGCATGCCGGATGGCACGCTCCACACGGCTGGGTGTTGTCTGAAACTTCTTGGCAATGGTGGGATATAATATTTTGGTAATAGAACTTAACATCTCCGTATCGTTAACCGACATCATAATTGCTTCTCTTAAATACTGATAACCTTTGATGTGGGCAGGTACACCGATTTCATGAATAATGTCTGTTACATCTTTTTCAAGATCATGCTCTTCGATTTTTTCTGCGGTCTCCTGATATGCTTTGACAGTGGCCGGACTCTTTTTGCCGCCGGGCACGGTAATCATAATCTGAAATTCTTTCTCTTCGTGAAGTAAATCCGACAACATCTGAAACATTTTGTCATTATCTTGTGTAGTTACTAAATTAAGCTGTTCCATGATTTCCTCCATCTATTGATTTTTTCGGTGCGACTTTGATTATATAAGACAAACTTCTTCTTTTTCAACTTGTTTCAACCGCACATATAAGCAAAAATCGACAAGCGGGTAACATAAAAAAAGAAACTCATATTTCAAGTTTCTTTTTTTGCGTTCTCTTATGTATTTTCGACATAAAATCTTATCTTTTTTTGACGAAATGTTAAACTATATTTATTCTTTCAAAAATGCTCTCAATTCCGGCAATCGTTCAAATGCATGCTTCTTACCCATGCGATACGCTGCTTCCAACTTATCAGGATTACTCTCCATACGACCGATATCAAAGCCGTGGTCCGGACTGAATACAAATACTTCGCCTGCCTTTTGCAAACGATATAACTCTTCTAAAGACTCATTGTAGTTGTTATGTCTGTTCTTCATGGTCTTAATCAAATTCGGATACTTATGTAAGACAATCCGCATCAACCATAACAATTTATTCTTGGACTTCTTATAGCCTTCCGGTCTTGTAAGTATCACAATATTCTTCTCGAATCCTTTTTCACGTATCCATCGAATAGGGATAGAATCTGCCATTCCGCCGTCCAAATATGCACCACCGTCAATCTCCACAACCTTAGAAACCAAAGGCATAGATGCCGATGCCCTGAACCACTCCAATTCCTTGTCATCTCCGTTATAACAACGCTTATATACCGCCTTACCGGTATTAGCATCCGTACAAGTTGCATAAAATTCCATAGGATTTTCCGAAAAAGTTTTATAATCAAAAGGATCTAACACTTTGGGTAACTGATTATAACAAAAATCCTTATCGAAAACATCTCCCGATTTCAATAATGAACGAAAACTTCCGTATCTCGGGTCCTTACAATACTTTTTATTATAACGAATGGTACGACCGATTTGCTTTGATTTATAATTGCAACCAAAAACAGTTCCCGCAGAAACACCGACAATACCATCAATCTGTATTTCATTTTCCATCATTGCGTCCAGAACGCCTGCCGTATACATACCGCGCATACCGCCGCCTTCCAGTACCATTCCGACTCTCATCTTCTACCTCTCAAATAAATGTGAATGCTTCACTCACACATCATTTGTACACACAAATACAATATAGTATATTATAATCCTTTTTTAAACTATTTTTAAACTTTTTTAACTTTTTTTATAAAAGTTTTTAATTCTATTTCCGCTTTTCGATAAAGTTTTCTTGAAACATTTCCATAAAATGCGTTATGATTAAAATGTTTTTTGAAGCGAGGTGTAATTATGAAAAAATACATAAAATATGCGAAAAAATATTGGTACAGCTTTCTTTTGGGACCGCTTTTTATGGTGTTGGAAGCTTGCGGTGAATTTATCCTGCCCTATATCAATGCCAATCTGATTAATATCGGTGCCGCAAACAACGATATGGACTATGTAATCCGACAGGGAATTTTTATGGCTTTTATCGCCTTTCTCATGCTGATTACCGGTGTTTTGGGGGCTAATTTCTCAGTACGTGCTTCTACCCGCCTTGCAGCAGGTATCCGTAAAGAAGTCTTCCAAAAAATCCAGACGTTCTCTTTTACGGACATTGACGAATTCAGCACCGGTTCTTTGATTACGCGAATTACAAACGACATCACCCAGGTACAGAACTTTGCACAGACTTTGCTTCGCGGAATGTTTCGAAGCCCCGTTATGCTTATCGGTGCCTTGATTATGTCCTTTGTTTTAAATCCATCCCTTGCATGGGCAATCCTTATTATCGTGCCCATTCTTGCAATTGCAATTGCCTTGATTATTAAAACAGCCTCGCCCCGATATACCAAAATGCAACAGGCAATTGATGAACTGAACAATGACGTTGGTGAAACCATTACCAATATCAAAGTAATCAAATCTTTCGTTCGTGAAGAATATGAAATCAAGGGTTTTGGACTTGTTAATGATGACCTTGTAAACAAAAGCACTTCCGCACTGAAAGTAATGCTTCTCATGCAACCGGTGTCTGCGCTTGCCGTAAATATTACCACCTTGGCCGTGGTATGGATTTCCGGCCGTCAGATTATGGTTAGTGATATGGAACTTGGTACGCTGACTGCTTTTATTACTTATTTATCGCAAATTCTTACTGCACTTACCTTCCTGGCTAACATTGTTTTACAAGGAACCCGTGCAGCCGCTTCCGATAAGCGTATCTCCGAAGTACTTGATAATGTGGTGGAATTGACCGATGAAAATGGCGCACATAAAGATGTTCAAATCACAAAGGGCGATATTGAATTCAGAAATGTATCTTTTAAATATTTTAAAAATAACAAAGACTATGTACTTTCCGACATTAATCTCCGGATAAAAGCCGGTGAATTAATCGGTATTGTCGGTTCTACAGGCAGCGGCAAAAGTACTCTCGTTTCGCTGATTCCAAGACTTTACGATGCAAACGAAGGTGAAGTTTTGGTAGACGGATACAATGTAAAAGACTTATCCTTTGGCAATTTAAGAGACAGCATTGCTATGGTATTGCAAAAGAATACCCTCTTTGCAGGCACGATTGCCGAAAACTTACGTTGGGGCAATGAAAATGCAAGCGACGAAGAAGTAAAACACGCTGCCACAGTTGCCCAGGCCGATGCCTTTGTAACAGGCTTTCCAGACGGATACGAAACCGAATTGGGCCAGGGTGGTGTTAATTTATCCGGCGGTCAGAAACAGCGCCTTTGCATTGCAAGAGCCCTTTTAAAAAGCCCCCGCATTATTATTTTAGACGACTCTACTTCTGCCGTAGATAATGCAACAGATGCTTCTATCCGCAAAGCTTTTCGTGAAGAACTGCCGGGCGTTACGAAACTGATTATTGCACAGCGCATTTCTTCCATTATGGATGCCGACCGCATTCTTGTGTTGGACGAAGGACGTGTTGCAGGCTTCGACACCCACGATGTACTGATTAAAACCTGTGAAGAATATCAGGAAATTTATTATTCCCAGAAAGATAAGGAGGATTAAGGCATGGATACAACTACACAAAAACGTCTTGCTGCCAAATATGCATCCTCCGAAAAGAAAGATTCTTCCACTGCCGCTACCATAAATGTAACCGGCAAGCGCGGAAATATGGGGGCTACAGGCAAGCCCAAGGAAATGTGGAAAACAATCCGCAGACTTTTAAAATATTTATCCAAGGAAAAGCATCTTTTTATAGTGGCAATCCTATGCGCCATCCTTTTTACCTTTGCGAATTTGATTGCCTCCTATCTCCTGCGTCCGATTATGAACGAATTTATCTATTATGATGCTTCCAATCCGGACTTAACCGAACGGTTACAGGGCCTTGGAATGGGTTTGGGTATAATGGCTGTCATTTATGCAATTGCAGTTTTTACGCAGTGGGCACAGCAACGCATTATGCTGACGGTATCACAGAATTCCTTAAAGCATATGCGAAATGACTTGTACGGCAAGCTTCAGACGTTGCCTATGCGCTACTTTGACACCCACGCCACAGGCGATATTATGAGTCGTTTTACCAACGATGTGGATGCCATCGGAGAAATGCTGAATACTACATTAATTCAGATTATTTCCGGTGCTATCACTATTGTGGGCACCATTATTTTAATGCTTTATACCAATCCCTTACTTGGCGCCATCACTATTATAATGACACCGCTTTTGACCCTTGCAAGCAAACTTATCATCAAATACGGTCAAAGTTCCTACGCACAGCAACAGCGTAGTCTTGGTATGCTGAATGCCTTTTCAGAAGAAACCATTTCCGGACAAAAGGTAGTCAAAGTTTTTAACCACGAACAGATTGCCAATGATGAATTTGAATATTTAAACGACCGGTTGTGTGAAGCGCAAATCAAAGCACAGTTTACTGCCGGAATTATGGGGCCTGTTACTCACCAGCTTTGTAATGTTTCTTATGCCATTACGGCTTGTGTCGGCGGTTTACTGGTTATTTTTAAGGGATTCGATATCGGCGGTCTGACAATCTCCCTTAATTACACACGTTCTTTTAACAGACCGATTAATGAAATCTCCATGCAGATGAATACGGTCTTCTCCGCCCTTGCCGGTGCGGAACGTATTTTTGAAGTATTAGACGAGATTCCTGAAACCCCCGATGCGGATACGGTAAGACCGGAAAGCATCAAAGGCCATATCCGTCTTAACAATGTAAGCTTTGGCTATGTTCCCGAAGTAACTGTTTTGCATGATATTACTTTATATGCCAAACCCGGACAGAAAATCGCTTTTGTTGGTTCTACCGGTGCCGGCAAAACCACGGTAACCAACCTTTTATCACGTTTTTATGATAATTTGACCGGTGAAATTACCATTGATGATATTCCCATCGAACGCTTGGAACGTTCCTATCTTCGCGGGAATATTGCAATGGTACTGCAGGATACACACTTATTTACCGGAACAGTTCGTGAAAATATCCGCTACGGACGTTTAGATGCTACTGATGAAGAAGTGATTAAGGCGGCTAAAATCGCCTCCGCACACTCTTTTATTATGCATCTTCCCCAAGGGTATGATACCGTGCTGGAATGTGACGGTGCCAATCTCTCTCAAGGCCAGCGACAGCTTCTTAACATCGCCCGTGCCGCCATCAGCAAGGCTCCGATTCTTGTCCTCGACGAAGCAACAAGCTCCGTCGATACCAGAACCGAAAAACACATTGAAGAAGGTATGGATGCCATTATGGAAAGCCGTACTACTTTCGTTATTGCACACCGCTTATCAACGGTCCGCAAAGCAAATGCAATTATGGTATTGGAAAAAGGGCGTATTGTAGAACGGGGAACTCACGAAGAACTCATTGCCTTAAACGGCAGATATGCTGATTTATACAACGAAATTGCAGAATTGGATTAAACATATTTTACTACAAACAAAAAGCACTACCGGATTTACTTTACTCATAGTAATCAAACGTTACACTGTAAATATACTTTCTCGGTAGTGCTTTTATTATTGTAAAACTTTTATTTTATTCTGTAGAATATGAATCCTGATAAATGATAGAACCATCTGCATTGTAATAAATATAGCAGCAGGTAATGCCTGTTACACCGCATTCTGCTTCTACGTCAGCCACAACATCGGCTAACATATCTTCTGTAAGTGAAGCTTCCAACTGTTCTGCCACGGCATCAGTATTACTCAACTGATCAGCATACTGGAACCAATATGTAAAAGTATTACCGGAAACTTCATATCCCAAATCCTTATACGTGCTTGAATAAGATTCTTTCATAGACTCAATCTGTGCATCCAAAGCTTCTTTAATGAAAGGCTGTGTGTAATAATCTTCTACCGTTCTTCCACCATTCGTATCGGTGCTACCGGAACTCTGCATTGCTGCAAGTTCTTCTTCCAATTCAGCCTTTTCTTCTTCCAAAGTTGCAACCTCTGCTTCAAGGTCCAGAATTTCATCCTGCAAATCAATCTGATTATCTAACTCATCCTGATATGCTTCCATATAGAAATCACGGTCCGCAATAACAGATTCCATTTCATCTCTTGATACACCACCAAGCATACCACAACCGCATAAAAGCATTGCTGACATTGCGCCAATAACAACAAGTGTTCTCTTTAACATTTTATTTTCCTCTCTTATCTTTTATATTATTTCTTACCAACCTGAATGGTATCCACACTCTGTAAAAATTGATCATACCAACCAAGGCTTTCTCCTGTGGTATAAACAATTGTACATGTTGTATCTTCTACCTGAATTATAAATTCGATTTGCTGAAGATTTAATCCGTTTAAATTATAAGACATTTCCATAAATAATGTTTCGTATCCGTTTACTTCGCCACGTTCAAATGTAGGAAACTCAAAATCTTCAACTACATAGCCCATATTTTCATATGCACTTACAATAGAATCCTGTAAATAATCCTGTGTAAAACTAAGTCCTTCATCACCGGTCAATGCAGAACGAACGGTAATGTTTGAAGGATCCGAAGAATCTACAACATACATACCATCACCGGAATATGAAAAGCCTTCGGGCAACTGAACCTTTACAGCTACGTCATCGGTAATTTCATGAATTACAACTTCACCGTTTCCTTCCATAGCGCCTGCTTCAGCCGCTGCAATTTCTTCTTCCAAAGCTAAAATATCAGCTTCCAAAGTTGCAATTTCGGATTCCAAGTCAGCAATTTCATCCTCTAACTCATAAGATGCTTCTGTTAATTCAAGATAATCATTCATATACATATCTCGATCAGCAGTTGCCATCTCATAATCTTTCTGGGATACACCACCCAACATACCGCAACCGGTCATTACCATCACCGACATTGCACATACAATAACAAGTACTTTTTTGAACATTTTTTCTCCTCCTGTATTTTATTCTTGATATTCAATAAAGTTTAACATTACATCCAAACGAGTATAGTGCATATCATATATCATAACATATTTACAGTCTTCTGTGTAAATAAAATCATAAGAATATACCATTCCTTCCGGATTACCTTCTCTATCGACTATACGATAATAACTTTCATCGTATATCTCAAATATCTCAAACTCATAATCGGATAAAGCCGAAGACGGGGCAATATATATTTCATCCCCTAAATTACCGTTATTCAAGTCCCTTAAACAGATAAAACCATCAAACATACCGTTTGGCATCTTTACCAAACGTGGTTCTTCAAGTTCCGTCTCTCCCATTCGTTCTATAAAATCATCCACGAATGCCGAAAACTCAACTTCCGTACTTTCCACCGTCACAATATCCGCAGGTCGATAATCTCCAATATAATATTCTACAGTTTCGAAGGGATAATCTTCTAAACGAAGTGATACATCCGCATCTTCCGGTTTACTTTCTTCCAATACCGTAGCAATCAGATTCTCATAATAATCCGCACTTCTCTCCTGTACAAATGAAGCAATCGCATCATCTTCCACATTATAGCAGACCAGAAAGAATTTATCATCATCACTGTAATAAAAAGGTGCATACGGTAACCTATCATATTTATCAGAATTTTCTACACATAAAATACGGTAATACGTTATCCGGCTTCCTTCATACGGCTCAGATACCTTTAATTCCCCCAAATCTTCGGTTCTTCCTATGATTACTGCACCCGGACCGTCCGTTTGTCTAAAATACCTTACTGCAGCCGGAGCATCAACTCCTCTTTCCATCTCCGTCCATTCACCCGGTTCACCAAGGGTATTCATATAATCATAGACCATAACCTGAAATTCATCTTCCGTGCTTTCGGCGCTTCGTAATTCAACGGAACTCCATTCCTCATATACGGTCATCTTGTTATATTCATCCACCCAGTCTCTGAAATCCCAACTTTCGCTGATTGCATGTCCCATCTCCCACTTATATTCCGCAAGATACTCTTCAAGAGTTCCCACGACAATATCGTCATCGGTAAGCCCATAAACATTCCGGACAAAATCAACATCAAATCGTTGCACCTCACCGACACCAGTCAAATAATCTCCGCCACAGATGCGATTCACTTCAGAAACAAAAGTATCCCACTCCTCAGGAAAGGTATCGAAACTATACTTAAATATATCAGTTTCTTTACCACCTATTCTATAGGTAAAATAAACATAATAAGCATAGCCTTCATCATTATCAGCGTCCTCTTCCTCCGGCAATCCGTTAACATAATCGTATAAATATTTCTTTTCTTCCGTACTTAAGTTCTCCGGCAAAATACAATTAGATAATTCCATCACCTGCGCTTCGCCATTGGTCTGCGCCGAAATCTGCACTGCCGTCTCCGGATATTCCACCGAATAAATGCCCTGCTCATTCTCTGCATAGGAGTGAACATTAAGACTTACAATCTGCATTTCCGGCTGAAACTTACTACCTTGATTGCCGCTATTTGAATTCTGCTCACATCCGATTAATGCAATCAAAAAGATTAATATGATGAAGGCAAACACACTTAATCTTTTCTTCATTTACACCACTTCCTTTTACTTTACAATCTCCCAATGATAAATCCAATCATGGTTATCATCCAACCGCAGTATATACGAAGGCTCTTTACTGTCACCTTCATAAACATAATAATCGTGAAGACTTCCGTGGGTAATATACGCCCATTCATATACCAACCGCCCCTGCTCGTCGAAATAGCTTTCGGTGGGTGACCCGGTCGTCGCAAACATCAGATGATTTGTAGAATATCGGCGATATTTAATATTTCCGTTATCGTAATACTCAAATTCAATAGTCAGAATCCGTTCCCGCGCCCCTTCCAGTCCGCTGATATCGGAAATCGCACTGGATTCAAAGAATACAATCCTTCCCTGCTCATCATACTCAATCTTTTCTTCATAGCCTTCCATGGTCTCTGCACCATCTTTAGGATTATAGCCATCCAAAGTAGTTAATGCATTATAATCGATTCCATATCCGGTCCAGTCCTTTTTATCACGACACTTGAAAATATAACCTTTACGATTACCGTTCCATTCGGTCAGTATACTACAACCCAAATCCTGCGAACGGTCATAATATACAGTTATTTGATGTTCCCAATCTGCATCATAATAATCAATCAGGGGGGCTTTGTCGTCAAATTCAAACTGTGCCAAAAAGCTTTGCTCATCGGTATACCAAATCGGTTCATCTGCCGGAATTCCGTAAGCTCCCGTGGCATTGTAAACAGGGAAAGGCTGCTCTGCTTCCATTGCCTCCTCGACAGACAATTCTCCTTCAATTTCATAAGGCATTACATATTGTGTCAAATTAGCAACATATTCATCTTCATTTTTTATGAGAAGAAGCCTGTACTTTGGCTCATCTCCGTACCCTCTGTATATGTAATAATATTTACTGTCATCATCTGACACAGTTACAATAGGCACATTCATCGGCTTGTCGTAGTTAACTTCACTTAATGAGTTCACCAGGAAACCAATACCATCCTTAAAAAGAATGCCGCAACCGTTTTCCTCTTCTTCATCAAAATATAAAACAATTTCCGGATTCCCTTCTTCATCAAAATACTCATAAAAAGGTGTCGCTTCACCAAATCCATAAGCTTCTAAAAAGGCTTCTTTTGTAGCATATATTTTGCCATCTTTATCCTTGATCCCTGTACTTTGATCCGACTGAGTGCTTCCGGCCAAAACCGTATTTGCGCTATTCCAAATATTACTAACTTCCGTATCCGCATCTGCCACTTCAATATCTGCTTTTATATTGTTAAAAGAAACAATCTGTGAGTTTTCAGTTATTACATCCGATGCGGCGTTCTGACAGCCTAACAATCCCACAAGTCCAAGTATACATAGCCCGAACAATATTCTTTTATTCATAATTTCCCCCGATTCTGCTATCTTTTTCTTTTTACAATCATTTCAGTCACGTTGGTCAGTACCAAATCACCATTCTGATTTTTCACATAAAAAGTAATCTCCACGATACCATTCTTTTCATTTCGCCCTGTAAGTTTGGTAACCACCACTTCCGAAGATAGCTCATCTCCTGCAAACACCGGCTTGAACCACTCAATCTTGGTAGACTTTCCCGCAAGCAACTCTTCCCCTGCCAAATCCACCTGCCGATAACTTGCCCAAACCGACATAAAAGACATAACGCCCGGTGCAATAAGCTGTCCGAAATGAGTGCCTTTGGCATAATCCACATCGGTATGAAGCGGAATATTGTCATATCTTTTGGCAAAGGCAATCATCTCTTCTTTATCAATCACAACCGGTTCAATTGAAATGGTTTCATTTAATTTAAAATCATCAAAATACATCCTCAGTCTCCGTTTTTACAATTTTCTCGTAAAAATCATACCACAACCATATATATTTGCAATCAAAAACTGCCCCGCTTATTAATATTCAACCAACTATAATAACCTTTTGGCTTAAAATTAGTTCATAATCGCTACTATCTCACCTTATATTAGTATATTTATGCTACTTTGTCAAGTGCTTTTATCATATCTTTTATATATAACACTGTACACTCTGCTAATTGGTTGCATAATTTTGATTTTTCGTCTTTTTTTACATAAAAAAGGATAAACCTTTGCAGATTTATCCTTTTATTATATATTGCTCTATTTTACTACCCTAACTCACATACCATAATATATTCTTCTTCGTTCTCATCAATAATCTCAAATCCAACCTTCAAGTACATTCTCAACGCATAATTTGCTTTCTGTACCGCCAATGAAGTCTTCTGATAACCGGTTTCTTTTAAGTGTAAAAGCATTCTCTCCATCAATGCGGTACCGATGCCAAAACCTCGGTACTCAGGATACAGTGAAATTGCAAATTCCGGTGTCACATCATCAATACAGCCATAGCCTTTGATATTGCGCACCCAGACCGCACCAACCAACTTACCCTCACACTCTGCCACAAAGCAATAATCGTCCTTCCTCTGACCGAATTCTTCAATATAAACCTGTAACTCCGGCTTATATATAATATCTCTCGGCACCACAACGGTTTCATCTTTCTTAAAAATCGCCTCATACAGAAAATCTTCCAAAAGGTGATATTCACAGGGTAACATTTCTCTTATTTTATGATTCATTTTTAACCTCCGATTTATTTTTTTATTTCATCGGATTCATTCCACACATAGGTGCACCTCCATATTAAATTTTATAGTCAATTCCGTAGCACTACTCATTGTTTGGAATATAACTGTTATAGATTTCTACGTGATCGTAAATACATCGCCAACTGCTGTGTGCATTCGCCGTAACGCATATATATGGTGTTCCGTCCGCGTACTCTTCATAGCTCACTCCGCAGTTTCCCGATTCCACCACATATCCGGTCTTTGCACCAACCACCAGGCCACCGGTGTCTTTGTCTTCAATTCTTCGCAAAAACCAGTTGGAAATTTCAATTCCTTCCGGATGTTGTGTTGTCGGTGTGGTTGTATAGGTATGTGCCGATAAAACTTCCCTGCACAACTCATTCTCCATAGCCGCATCCATAATCACTGCCATATCATAGACCGTACAATAGTGATTCGCATCATACAGGCCCACGCAGTTTGTAAAATGCGCACTATCCGACAAGCCAAGTTCTTCCAGTTTCGCATTCATCATATCCACAAATGCCTCATGAGACCCTGCTACATAGGTTGCAAGGCCAACTGCCGCATCGCCGCCGGACGGAAGCACGGTACCATAAAACAAATCTCTTACAGTCACAACTTCACCATCAAGAAAACCTACATAACTGCAATCATTGATATAAGCGTAATCCGTAATCTCCAGCGTCATTGTAAAAGTATCATCCAAGTCTGCTTCTTCAATTACTTCAGCAGCTACCAAGATGGTCATTACCTTCGTCATGGACGCCGGTGAAATCCTGTCATAGGCACCCTTTACAGCAACAATTTCATCCGTATCTGCATCTACCAAAATCGCATTCGTACTAAAAACTTCTTCGCTGTAAATGTTTACCGTATTTGAAGTCTCTTCAAACTGATAAACCTTGTTCTCCTTCGGTTCTGTAGTTTGTGCTTCGTTGGGCTTATCCGTACTTTGACTCTGCGTCGACGTAAACTCGCTCAAACCGAGATTTGCTACCACTTTACCATATCCAAATGCCGTAGCACATACTTCTTCACTTATTTGTCCGCTTATTTCTTCATTTACTTCCGAATTGGCTTCTTCCGTAATATTCTCTTTTTCTTCTGCACCTGCTGTTTCTTTTTTGCCTGTCACATTCACAACAATTGCAATCACAACAGAAATTACAACAATGCCAAAAACCATCGCAACAATGCATTTCATGCGCTTTTCGCGTTGCCTTTTCTGCATCCTGCGTCGTCTTCGACGCTCCATCGCTTCGTAGAACTCTCTGTCATTCTCCGAAGTCTCTCTATTATTAAAACCTGATTCCATCTTTGTCTCCGGGTATTTATTTCAATTCGCTTAAAGCTTTTTATATTATATAAACGTATTAATCTTGCGATTTCAAACTATCCTTTTCTATTATATCTTTTCCCGGAAATAAAACAATAACAATTATACATTTCTGTTTGCAATCACTGCACCAAAACTATTTCCTTTTCATATCATAATAGAAACTAAAAAAGAATCTTAGAAAATTTTATACTTCCATAAAACCTTCTAAAATTTTTAAGAATTGAGAATATATGCGTGAGATTCCCTATAACCGATTTGCAGCCGTAGCTTATGCCCGTACCTGGGCAACAAGCCGTAATCCTGCTTACTATAATTTTGAAGAAATCGGTGGTGACTGCACCAACTTTGCTTCCCAATGTATTTATGCCGGTGCCCTTGTTATGAATTATACTCCAACCTTCGGCTGGTACTACCGCTCCTCTTATGATCGTAGCCCCTCCTGGAGTGGCGTGGAATATCTGTATAACTTTTTAGTCAACAATCGCTCTGTTGGTCCCCTTGCCCACGAAGTATCTGCCGCCGAAGCACAGCCCGGCGATATCGTTCAACTTGGCACCGCCGACGGGCACTTTTATCATTCACCTGTTATTACCGCTGTCACGCCTGAAATTCTGGTTGCCGCCCATACTTTTGATGCCTTGGATAGGCCCTTATCAACTTATGCGTATGACAGGGTAAGGTTTCTTCATATTGACGGGGTACGGACATGGTAAGACATAAAGTTAAAAATTTTAACCCCGTCAAATTTGACGGGGTTACGTTTCGCTTTTTATTCAAAATATAGTTTTTTACATTTCTTCCAAACTCTGCTGTTTTTGTTCTAATAGCATATTAAGTGTAGCCGCGCTCTTGCTGTTAATAGAATAAATGATCACCCAAATCACCAAGTAGCCAACCACAAAAACACCGGTAAAAATCAGAAACGGAATCAAGCCCAATTCCAGCCAATCATTAAGCAGATACGTCCCTAAATAAGTAAAATACAAAACAACTCCGTGAATCAGAATTGCCACCATCAGAGGCAGACGCTCAATTTGATAGAGTGCATTCATACTACCTGCAATAAAAGCAAGTGCGGTTATGGAAAAAATACCGATACAAACCTGATTTACCGTCAGTGTCTCAATAACACCATTCTTCTGCAAAACCAAATATACAATCGCCAAAACAATGGGACCGAAACCGCATGCAATCAAACCACGACGAAAGAATTCTTTAATAATCTTTTTCATTTGCCTTCATACCTCCTTCTAATCTCCGCAAAACAACGTCGGGAAACATATTCCCGATATCCGCACCGGAACACGGCGTCCACACCACCGCTAAACGCCGCATCAAAACGCGAAATGCGGTGTTCATTGGCAAGGCATGACTTGTTAATACGGATAAAATAAGAAGGTAAAACTTCCTCTAAGTCACGAAGTCTGTCCTGGATGCGATATTGATTACCGGCGGTATCAATGGCAATCACTTTTCGGTCAACAATAGTGATACACTCAATTTCTTTGAATGCCAGTTTTCGCATCTCATCTTCCCTATGTCCCATAATGCTGTCTTGACCTGAGAAGCTTAATACAAGATTCTCTATCTGCTGTGTCAGCGTGGAAGGTTCATGAACAATTGCTATAATTTCTTCTTCCACTTTTTTGTCAATCACAAGTTTGTATTTCATTGCCTTCAATCCTTATTGTTTTTTCATTTGGCGAAGGAAACAGAACACAGCAATCATCGATGTAACTACGCCGTATGCAAGAACCGGCAGAATGTGTGATGCTGCAATCTCAAAGTCGCCGTTAAATAATGCTTTTTCCATTTCTACTGCATGAAGAAAAGGAAGCGCATTGGCTATTTTCTCAAAGAAACCTCCCACAAGGTTTAAATCAAACCATACACCGGAAAGCCACGCGGAAAGATTCGTAAGCAATGCACCGCAAATACCTCCAACCTGCTTAACGCCCAAAAGACTGCCGCACAGAAGTCCCAATGCAATATTGAAAACAGCCATAGGAATAATCCCAATAACAGCATAAATAATATTTACACTAAAAGTCAATCCCAAAGGAAGCGCCGCAAGATAACAAATAATGGTCTGCCCCAAGGCGATGGGCAGAATCGGAAGCATATATCCCATAATAAAATCCAATCCCGTAAGGGGTGTTGTATATAATCTCTGTAAAAGTGCACTCTCCCTATCTTTCGCTACCAAAGTTGCCGAAAACAATGTCATAAAAGACAATCCGAATATAGTAATCCCCGGCGTCAGTTTATTAATTTCAAACAAACTCACAGGAACATTCGCCTGTATCGCACTCAAGAGAAATAATAAAACCAAAGGAAATCCCAGTCCAAAAGCCAGGTTAAGCGGATCTCGTAAAATTTCCTTGGTACATCTTTTGGCAAAAGTCATCATTCTCATAACGCACCCTCCTTTACAATAGACACAAAAGCTGTTTCAAAATCATCGGTTCCGGCCTTTCGGTTCAATTCTTCTACTGTTCCTACAGCCAAAAGACTTCCGCTTCTCATAATACCGATGCGGTCAGAAAGCGCCTCTGCTTCTTCCATGTAATGAGTAGTAAGTATAATCGTAATTTTTCCTTTCAAAGTGCGAATCACATCCCAAAGTTCATGTCTTGCAATAACATCCAAACCAAGAGTAGGTTCATCTAAAAACAGGATTTGCGGTTCACTAATCAGTGCCATTGCAATGCTTACACGTCTCTGCCATCCGCCTGATAACTTTCCGGCTTTTCTTTTTAAAACTTCATCAAGAGAAAATTGTGCGGAAAGCTTCTCAATTCTTTCTTTCGTCTTCTCTTTCGAAAATCCGTGAATACCGCAGATTAATTCCAAATTTTCCTTTACGGAAAGATTCGGTGCAACGGCAGTCTCCTGCGGAGATACACCAATCATCTCTTTTACAAGTTTCGGCTCCTTTGTAATGCTTTTGCCTCCTACAAACGCATCTCCCGCAGTAGGTTTCGTTAAGCAGGTTAACATCTTAATGGTTGTGGTCTTTCCCGCACCATTTACGCCCAGCAGCGAAAACAATTCACCCTGCCCAATATCTAAATTAAGCTTGTCAACGGCAGTAATATCTTTGTATCGTTTGACAAGCTCTGTTGTTTTGATTTCTTGCATATATTTCTCCTCCGTTTTTACTTGCTAATCACACCATAGCAGATAAAAACAGAGAAATGTGTAATTTTGTCTGTTCGGTCGTTTTTCGTGTCTTATCGGTAGAAACAAATCTCTAAACCGATAGCAATCAAAATAATACCGCCCAGAATTCCGGCTTTGCCTGCAAGCTTGGTTCCTGCTTTTTTACCAATGATAAGCCCTGCAAAACATATAATAAAAGTAACCACACCAATCAAGAGGCAGGCCAGTAAGGCTTCCATACAGCTGTACTTTGAAATAGTAAAACCAACAGAAAGTGCATCAATGGAAGTGGCTACACCTTGCACGAAAAGACCTTTCAAGCCAACACCCGGCTTCTCATCTTCCGCATCTTTGTTTTTGATGCCTTCATAAAGCATTTTAGCGCCTATATATCCTAATAAAATCAAGGCAATCCAGGGAATGAATTTCTCAAATACACCAAAAAGTCTTGCAATGGCAGAAACACAAATCCAGCCAATCATAGGCATTGCAAACTGGAAGCCGGCAAAGATACCTGCCACACCACACATTTTAGGCTTCTTCATTTTCGGTTCATTCAGACCGTTTGCAAGCGATACTGAAAAAGCATCCATGGCAAGACCAACTCCCAGCAAAATACTTTTGATAAAAAATGCAATTCCTAAATTCATTAATTAGGGCCTCCAAATTTTTATATTTTTATAATATGCATAATTTAGAACAAAGAAATACTCTCTATTTCTTCACACAAACTGTATATTTTATATAACAAAAATCCCAAGTACAGTGTAAAACCATACTTGGGTATATATTCAAAATATATAGACTTCATGCATAGTTTTACTACACATGAGTCTCGCAATTTAAAACAAGCCAGACCAAATGGTCAGTATGTTGACTTGCTACGTTAAACGCTTGCTACTCCCTCATGGGATTTTCCAAATTATAACATCTGACTATAGCAATGTCAAATAATTAATTCCTACTGAATACGCTTCGATATCCTAAAGCGAAGATTCCTGTAATCAATATAATATTAACGCACATTACGATGATACATTCCACACTTACCTCAAAATCATTCAAGCGACTGATTAACAGATGCAACTGTTGCGAATAAAAGATTTTTGCAAGTTTTCCGATAGTTTCATTAAACATTGATAACATAGGTAAAAATGAAAATACCATCATCACCGGAATTGTAATACTTGTTGCCATCATCTGATTCTTACTAAAAGCTCCGATTGCCGCGCCAAGCAATGTGGAAATCAAATGTCCAACCGCCATCACAAGCATGAATTTAACCAATATCTCACTGCGATATCCGCCCGCAAGACCAATTACAAGTGAACCAAGCATACATATGCTCCAAATATAAATTGCATTACCGATAAAATATTCCGCCGCTTTTACATTTGACATATGCAAAACCCGTAATGTATTCTTTTCCTTCTCTTCCGAAATAATGGCTGACATGCTGGTCAACGGCGCCATACCGATATACATGATTGCAAACAAATTAGCAAAGAAATGCTCCGGCATATTGTCAATTTTGATTGCATTTTCCATAATTACCGTCATAACGGGAAACATCACAAATTGAATCAAAATGGTTTTATTTTTAAAAGTATCTTTGATTTGTTTCCAAAGAATTGCTAAAACATGTCGCATTATTTATCAAGCCCCTTTCCTGTTAATTCCATAAATACGGTTTCGAGATTCGGTTCCGTGGAATGAATGGTTTCTACTTCTCCTTTTTCAAACAATTCTGCTAAAACATCGCCCGATTGTGCATTATGTGTTAACTCTATATCATTTCCGTTTTTACAATGAATCAGCAGCTTCTTCTGATGATTGTATCTTCGACAAATTTCTTCCGGTGTCCCGTATTCCACAATTTTACCTTCGTTTAATAGCGCTATATGGTCGCAGAGTTTCTCTGCTTCATACATGTTATGAGTGGTAAGAAAAATCGTGGTTCCCTTCTTCTTCTCTGCCAGAATTAACTCATGAATATTCTCCGTGGTGGACGGATCCAACCCACTTGTGGGTTCATCCAAAAACATAATTCGCGGACTTCGTAATAACACCCTTGCAAAAGATAAACGGTTACGCATACCCTTTGACAAATCGGAAACTTTTGTTTTAGACGCCTTTTCCAGCCCAACGTAAGTTAATACATCCGAAATGTTTAAATTGCTTTTCCCATCCAATATTTCATAAAATTTCAAATTATCATAACAGTTCATTCTTTCGTATAAACCAAAATGATCCATCATGATGCCAATTTTGACATAATCATTTCCTTTTAACAAACCAACTTCTTTTCCCAGAAGCGTTGCAGTTCCGCTTTTTGGCGTCAGTTGCCCTGTTAATATATTAATCAATGTTGTTTTACCTGCTCCGGAAGGTCCGAGAAGACCGAATATCTCTCCTTCTTCAATCTCTAATTCAATACCGTCCAACACGTTTTTCGCACCAAAATCATGATATAAATCTTTTATTATTATTTCTGCACTCATTCTTTTTCTCCTTCACAAAAATTTTCCAATGCAGTCTGAAGTTTTTCGTTATCGCTTTTTTCTTTTATGGTCGATATAACGATACTGATTGCCGCGCATACCGCAAAACACACAAGAAATGCAAGCCAAGCTTGCCACATATGCACTGGGAACCATCCAAACACCGCCGCAAACACGGCAATGGCAAAGACAATAGACACAAACATAGCAATGGTTCTCACCGCAATAGATGCATTCTTAATAAATGTATCCGTAAAAAATACCATCCGTAACGCAGTAATAATAACCGCCAACAATAAATATTGTAAAAGAGTTTCAATTGCAATGCCTTTATTCCCCAGCTGAAAAATGGTAGATACGCCTTTTGCATCTTCACCAAATAAAGCCACAAAAACAATCAAACAAGTAACCGTAATCCCAAATATAATCAAAACGTGACTTAAAAAATCTAAAATTGTATTCTTTTTATTCACCTTACATTACCCCCAATCTCTTCTTCATTTCATCCGCATATTGTCTGGATACCACAATCTGTTCACCGTTTTTTAATGTTAGCCTGATTTTACGCTCCACATCATTTCTTAGAGATTTAATCTGACGCAAGTTCACCAGACAAGATTTACTGATTCTCATAAAATGTCCTGCACACAGCCGCTCTTCCATCTCATACAGTCGCAATTTAGACTCATATACATCCTCCACAGTATACACAAAAGTCTTGCGTTCTACAGCCTCCACATAAATAATCTTTGTTACATCCAACAGATGATTTTCTTCCTCCTTGCTAACCATAAGTTGTTGGTTCAGCATTCGTAAGGTAGCAATTATTTTCTCCGTTTCCGTATCTAATTGCCGACAATGAATATCAACTTGGGTTTCGGCATATTTTTCATCTATATCAATGGTAATTTTCACTGGTATTCCCTCCTTTTCCATCAAGGTAACACACGTTTTTATGCAATGCAAGACAACGAAACATAAGTTGCCAAACAAGTGGCATAAGTTGCCGAAATCTTAGCAAATAAAAAATCCTTCTCAAGCAAATTTTCATAAATCAGCTTAAGAAGGATTATATATTTTTTATCCCCGTTCCAAAAACTCCCTCACATCTTTGCACCATACTTCCGGCTCATAGCTGGCGCATTCCAAATGTGCCTTTCCATTATAGCAGATTACCTCCGCCTCGGGATAGGCTTTCTTTAATAATTTTGCAGACTTCTTGGAATACATTTCGTTCATTTTCGTACCGTGAATATACAGAATCCGGCTGTCATTTCTAATAATGGTATACAAGGCGCTTGTACTCGCCGAATGCACGATATTACGAAGGGATTCATCACTCATATTATCAGCAAGTTTTAAGTAACTATCAAGATACTTCTTCGGCAGAAAATTCTTCTCGAAATTTTCCAAAGTCTTCGCATCCTTCGCCTTAGACTTATGTATAATATCCAGATAATTCTTCGTCATAAAAGTATCCAACATTTTAGGATACGGCACCAGTGGTGCACCGTCCATAATCAAATTGCGCACTTTCAGACGCTGATTCTTCCAAACCACGTGCGCAACGGCACCGCCCATGGAAAAACCGCACAAAACATCAACTTGATTTATGCCTTTTTGAAAGAAAAACTCTTCGATTTCCTTTGCCTCCGCCTCCAGCGACTTAAACTCTGTAGGCTGATTCTAGGTATGACCATCCAACTCCACGGCATATATATGATAATCAACCCGGAAATATTCAATCTCTTCCATCATACTGTCCCAAGGCTGAATCACACCGTGAATCAAAACCATAATCAGGTTATTTTCATCTCCAAATTCGTAAAAATTCATCTGTTTCTCCTTTGTTTCGCATTCCATCTTTGACTACAAATTAAATCAATACATATTTTAAGTACCTTATTTTGCTAATACATTCTATTTCTCGAATTCATACATACGATACAATGACTTCGAGAACTTGCCTGCAAACAATCT
>JAGAQZ010000109.1 GCA_017622505.1 Lachnospiraceae bacterium | reverse complement strand
TTAAATCGTTGATTGCTACTACTTCGTATCCTTCTGCATTGAACATCTGTCTGAATGCAAGACGACCGATACGACCAAAACCGTTAATTGCTACTTTTACTGCCATTTTTCTAATTCCTCCTAGAAATAAATTTAGCTTTTTATGAAAATCATTTTTAAATTAAATGATTGTCAAACTTTTGTCAGCACTCTTATTTTACATAAACATAGGTAAAAATTCAAGATGCTTTTTGCATTTTTAGGACAAATATGGTAAAAAAAATGGCTTTTTATTAAAAACTTCTTAAAAACCCACCAATAAACTATTTTTCTAGTGCAAAATTTCTCTGTTTGCTACTCTGATTGCTACTTTGATTGCAATTCTGAAACGAATTTTATATAATATGATTAATTTTGTTCAGTAATTATTTATACTTTATATTGTTTGAAAGACAACTTGACGTCGTTTCACATCAAAGCGACAAATTTGCTTTATATAAAAGGAGAATTCCGATGTTTCGAAGTGATTTTCATATGCACAGTAATTTTTCCGGCGATTCCAAGGCTGCTTTGGGCCATATGGTGCACGGTGCCGTTGCCCGCGGAATGAATACAATCTGCTTTACAGACCATAATGACCCATCTTTCCCTTACCCTTGCGAAGAAGAAATCGGAATGTTTGATTTGGATACGGACCGCTATATGGACTGTTTATTGCAGATAGCTGATTTATATAAGGATAAAATCACAATCCGTCGCGGTGTGGAAATCGGCATCCAGACTCACATATATAAAGAATTGAACGACTATGTACAAAAGTATCCTTTTGACTTTGTAATCGGTTCTTCACATCTATGTCTTGGAATGGATCCCTACTACCCTGCATTTTGGGAAAGCCGCAGTTTGAAAGACGGATTGAACGTATACTTCGAAGACATCCGTCAAAACGTTCATAGCTACAACAATTATGATGTTTACGGACATTTGGATTACATTGTCAGATATGCGCCCGGCAAGAATAAAGACTTTCGTTTTGCCGATTATTCCGATATTTTAGAAGATATTTTAAAAACGATTATCCAAAACGGCAAGGGAATTGAAGTAAATTCCGCCGGATTCCGCCAAGGTTTGGGTGCCCCTAATCCTTGCGCCGAAATCCTGAAATTATATCGTTCTTTAGGCGGTGAAATTCTCACAACAGGCAGTGATGCCCACAAACCGGAAGACATTGCCGCTGATTTCGACCGCGTCGAAGCTTTAATCAAATCCTGCGGTTTCAAATATTATACGGTGTTTAAAGACCGCAAGCCCGAATTTATCAAGCTCGACTAAAATCATACAATCATCAAACAACTCTTTTCGTCCTCCGGTCGCGAAAGAGTTGTTTTTTATTAAAAGTTTCATACCTTGTGTTTTTTTATCATAAAAATAGTAATAAGACCCCGAAAGGTTCTTATTATGTATCACTTCAAAAAATTATCCAAAACAAGTCCTATTATCACAGGAACATTCATTCTGACACTGGCATCCCTCACTACCCGTTTGATCGGTTTTTTCTACAGAATGTTTCTGTCCGCCAATTTCGGCGAAGAAGGAATGGGAATTTATCAGTTGACTTCCCCTGTTTTGGCACTGTCTTATGCCTTTTGTGTTGCCGGCTTTCAAACCGCAATTTCTAAATATGTAGCTGCCAAAGAAGGTCTGGGACAAAGTCGTTCTGCAGCCTTTACGCTGTTTACGGGGCTTTTCTTCTCGCTCCTTTTAAGCATACCATGCACTTTCTTTATTTATACAAATGCCGAATGGATTGGCGAACAACTTTTATCCGAAGTACGCACAGCTTCTCTAATCAGAATCATTGCCTTATCCCTCCCCTTAAGCTGTGTCCACTCTTGCTTAAACGGCTATTTCCTCGGGCGTAAAAAAGCGTCCGTTTCCGCCGTTACACAACTTTTGGAACAAATCGCCCGGGTTTTAAGTGTTTTCATCATATGTCATTTACTGACGGCAAACGGGCAAACACCGCCTTTAAGCATTGCAGCCACCGGGCTTCTGATCGGCGAAGGTACTTCAACACTATTGTCAGTTATAATTTTTACACTATCTGTCCGCTCAATAGCGCCAAACTCACAAATTCCTTTTCGCAAGGAACTGCCAACGCTTATCAAAGACATTATTAAAATGGCAGTCATAATTAATATAAACCGCATTATTGTGAATCTCTTTGCAAGCATTGAAACCGTTTTGTTGCCGGGAAGCTTGGAAAAATACGGCTTATCCTCCTCAAATGCACTATCCCTGTATGGTGTTTTATGCGGCATGGTACTTCCCTTGCTTCTGTTTCCAAACGCTTTGACCGGCTCCATATCCGTAATGTTACTTCCTGCCATTTCGGAAGCCAATGAAAAAAATCAAAGTGAGCGCATCCGTAGTCTTACAAGCAGAACTTTTCTTTTTTGTTTCGGACTGGGCGTGGTATGTATGCTTTTCTTTTTATTTACCGGAAAAACCCTCGGTCAAATGATGTTTCACAGCGAAATCGCCGGCGAATATATCATGAAACTGAGTTTTATCTGCCCCCTGCTTTATTTATCTTCTGCGCTGAACAGTATTCTAAACGGCAAGGGCAAAACCTTACAATGCCTGTTTACGCAGGTGCTGGGGCTTACAATACGCATTATCTTTTTATGGTTTCTGATTCCGGCCTATGGAATTAACGCTTATATTGCAGGACTGATTATAAGCCAGTTTGTGAGTACTGTATTGACTATGTTTTATCTGCGGAAATATATATAATATTTTTTCATAAATATATTATTTATGATATTTTATTACAATAAAGCAAAAACCGTACCACCCTCAAGTGATACGGTCTTTTATTATATGTAGTTATTATGTGAAAGGAATTTACTTTCTCGGGTGTGCGTTATCATAAACTTCACGCAAATGATTGTGATTTAAATTTGCATAAATCTGTGTGGTGGAAATATCGGAATGTCCCAGCATTTCCTGTACGCTCTTTAAATCCGCACCATTTTCTACCAAGTGTGCCGCAAAGGAATGTCTCAAGGTATGAGGTGTAATATCTGCCACAATACCTGCTTTCTTTGCATAATACTTGATAATTTTCCAAAATCCCTGACGGCTCATCTGTTCGCCGGAACAATTCGCAAACAAAACGTCTGACTCTTTGTTCTCCACCATAGCATCCCTGGTTCCGTTGATGTAATTAATCAACGCCTGTTTTGCTTTGGTTCCGAAAGGAATTACTCTTTCTTTATGTGCATCTCTGCATACGATAAATCCCATAGTAAGATTTACATCGGTTGTTTTCAACGAAATCAATTCGGTTACACGAATACCGGTCGCATATAACAACTCAAGCATTGCCTTGTCTCGAATCTGTTTCGGACTGTCTCCGGAAGGTTGCTCCAGAAGCTTGGTGATGTCCTTTTCTGAAAGAATTTCAGGAACTCTCTTCTCAATCTTCGGTGCTTTTAAGCCGGTAGTCACATCCTCTTTGACAACATTCTCATTTACAAGATACTGCCAAAAAGCTTTCATGGAAGCGATGGTTCGCGATACGGTTGCCGCTGCGAAATTCTCCTTCTCCATATATGTAACAAACCCCTGCAATTCAGATGCTGATACCTTGTTCACATCCAAAATACCTTTGCCGCGGAGATAATGATTCAACTTGTTTAAATCTCTTTTATAGGATAATTCTGTATTTGTCGATGTCTTTTTAATATTATGCATATAAGAAATAAATGCATCTATCCGCTGTTCCATCAAGCCAAATATCCTTTTCTCAAAGTACTTATGTCAATCATTGACTACGCAAGTACCATTATATTAAACTTTCCCAAGAAAAGCAATTAGAATTTTACACTTTTTTCACAAAATCCCCATAAAATAAGGCTTTCCAACAACATATCGTCTTTTTTGACCAATTCAATCAATATCTTGTGATTATTTACATAAAAATTTTTAAAAATAATTTCAGAATAAATGGATTTACATAACACTCAAGTAAAATTCCCATTATGACAACTGCAACCGGGGACAGTTTTTTTATCAGATTTTGTGTATCTATATTGCTAAAAGATATCTTTTTTTGACTGCCTTGGTTAATG
>JAGAQZ010000108.1 GCA_017622505.1 Lachnospiraceae bacterium | reverse complement strand
TAAAAGTAAGAGGAGGAGTTCAATAATGAACAAGACAGAATTAATCGCAGCTATGGCTGATCAGGCAGGATTATCTAAGAAAGATGCAGAAAAGGCTTTAAAGGCTTTCACAGACATCGTAGCAGATGAATTAAAGAAAGGTGAAAAGATCCAGTTAGTTGGTTTCGGTACTTTCGAAGTTGCTGAAAGAGCAGCTAGAGATGGTAGAAATCCTTTAACAGGCGCTTCTATGAAGATTGCAGCTTCTAAGGCTCCTAAGTTCAAAGCTGGTAAGGCTTTAAAGGATATGATCAACGCTTAATTACAGGCTGATTATGAATTCAAAAGACCGACGTTATGTCGGTCTTTTTTATACCGAAATTTTGTATAAAATAAAAGTGATACTTTACAAACTTTATTGCAAAATGAAATTTGGAGGAGAGAAGAATGAGACTCGATAAATATTTAAAAGTTTCCAGATTAATCAAAAGAAGAACTGTTGCCAACGAAGCCTGCGACGCGGGCCGTGTTACGGTGAACGGTAAGGTGGCGAAGGCTTCCCAGGACGTGAAGGTGGGCGATAAGATTTCCATTAAATTCGGCGATAAAACCGTAGATGCGGAAATTCTGTCCGTACAGGAAACCGTCCGCAAGGAAGAAGCCAAGGATATGTTTAAGTACCTATAGAAAATTAGGAGCCTTGAAATAAGGCTCTTTTTTAGTGGTAATATGTATATTAGCGCTAATTATATGGGAGACAGGTTATTAATAATTGAAGAATAATTAATTTAAGTAAGAATAGTAGTTATTTAAAAAGCTGGAGTATGACTATACTTGGCGTAAAAAAATCACTTAGCGAAAAAAAGCGTCATTTAGCGAAAATATATTGACAAAAGGAAGTAAATATTGTATGAGAGAGATAATTTGTTGTTTCTAAAACTTGTTTTTGAGAGAAAACACTTTGTGTAGTATATTAGCATTATCGAACGTTACAAATGAAAAGGATTTAAACATTGATATTTGAGTATAATAGGAGATTATTTTGTATGGAAATAAATATAGATAGTGTTCACATTAATGAATTGCAATCGGCTGTTTCAATAGCACAAAGTGCGATAGTAAGCGTTGAGCAGAATATTGAGAAATTAGTACTTTTGAAAGAAAATTGTATTAACTATCGAATTATATGGGAAAATGATAGGATGAAAAGTTTGGAGAGGATAAAATATGATTGGAATTCTATAAATTATCAAGATAAGCTGATTTATATGTATGATAATTACATAGAAGATGTGGTGAAGGGAAATAACTTTAGAAAGGCGTTACAGCGTATGGAGGACGCAGAGTCTGAAATAGATAGAGAGTTGATGCACCAAAGAGAACGTCTTTGGGGACTACAAAATGAAATACGTAATTTGAATGCAAGGATTGAAAGTTTATATAAATAAAATGTAGGGAGGTAGTTATGTTGGAGAGTGTATTAGTTATAAATGATGAATATATGCAGGAGTTAGGAATTTTTTGTACAAAAAAAGGGTTAATGCTTCAGGAAACGGTCGATTCGTACTTTTCCATTATGAAGCAGTGTTCTGAGCAGGGTATTGTTAAAGGTGAGATTGCGCAGAAAATAAAATTCCTTATGGAAGAAGCGAGTAGAATACAAAATATTATCGAAGATGTAGGTAATAAGACAAGGGAACTATCGCTAAATTATCTAGAAGAGTCATATTCGCAGGAACAATATTATTTCTAAAACGTTCGGAGGATGATAATGCAAATAGAGATTCATTATAGTTCAGTAGAAGTATGTAGAGAAGAACTACATAAACTCAGAAATGATATGCAAAATATGAAGTGGGAGAATGTTCAGTATATCGGATTAGTATCAAAAGAAATGGAACATATTGTTGAATTATATGAGGAGTTGGAGATATGCGTGTGTCAATTGTTAGAGCAGACTGAGTTATATTTGGAACGGGTTGTGGAAGGATTTCAGGAAGTTGACCAAAATATGTAATTCAGAATTATACCAATGAATTTACGAGGAATAGTGGATATGATAAGAGAATATTCAGAAGAGAAGAAGAGAGAAATATTTGATGCATTAGATTCTATTGTAGAACATGATGTCGCTGCATATGAAGATTTTATGACGAAAAGTTATAAGGATTGTGGAATTTGGATGGAGCGGTTTGAAATCGATTATTGTGTCAGAGAAATGGAGCGTTGCTGGGAGGAACTGATCCATAAGAATGACGAGATTAAAAGACAGATTGAGGCGGTGTTTCAAAGACAGATGGAATTAGATGTGGAATATCAAAAGGAATTGAAGAAATGTAGTAGTGAATTACAAGGGCAGATTCGTTTGTTCAAAGGCCTGAGTAATAGTTTTGGTGTTACGACTTCCAGTGCTTCAGATAATAAAGAAAAGTATATTGAAAATCGTGAGATAATAAAGACTGATTTAGGGACAAATGAAATATATGATATATTTATTGAAATGTTAGAAAAATATGGACAAGGTGATACAGAAGTAGCTATAGATGATTTGTTATTATATATCAAATATTTATATGATAATAATTGGATATGTAAATACGATTATGATTATATTGTTTGTATGATAAATGCATACAAATATGTTCCGGCTAGTGATGCTGCAGAAATTAAACAACAAATAAAGAAATTACTTAATGAGAGAGAATATATTATTAATTATTTAGTGGGACAAGAATGGGAACGTTCCAAAATTATATGTGTTATACAAATGGAAAAGATGTTATTTCTTGAGGGTTATGATGAAGCGTTTATCATGGGAATGCTTGGGCAAATTATATGCGAAGGAGATTATGGAGAGTTTGAAGATTGTGACTATAAAAGTAGCCCGATGCCTGATTATTTAGCTCATGTTATAACGTGTATAGATTACGATACAAGATATGATGGTAAATATATTATGGAAGTTGATCTGATACAAGTATATTACGATTTAGTTTGCGTAAAGGAAGCTTGTAAATATGAGCGGCATGGTTTTGGTGTTGGTTGTATACAATTTACTTTTGATCGAACAGTTGATTTGTTGGAATTATATTTTAAAGAAATAGGATGTCCTATCAGTAGTGACGATTTTACTGAAAAATTAGAAGCGTATAAAGAAGCTGTTAATAGTGGCGATTTTTCGGAGTATGATGCAACATACATAAATGTAGAGCAAGCACAAACTGCAGAGATGAGGTTAATGTGTCAGGAACTAAAAAGTGACCAGTATTGTGATGTTTATGAAGGATATTTATCTGAGAAAACAGGAGATATTGAGACAGATATTGCCAATGCAACAGAAAGCCTTGTGTATGGTTATATCAAACCGGGTAATGAAGAAGCGGAGATAGAGAAGCGTACTGAAGCAGCATTAAACTGGTATCAATTAACAAGTGATTTTAGATGACGTGGAGATGATATTTTATGAAAGGCAAAATGATTTTTTTCTTTATATTATTAGGAATCTTAATAACTATAAGTTTAAATTTCTTTTTGAATGCAAATGATACAAGTCACATAGCCAGAAAAGAGGAAACAATATCAAATAATTTATTGGCAGATAATTTAAAGAAATTAAGCTTTAATATCAATCAATCAATAATATTAGGAGAAACAATAAGTGAGACAGAGATAACTGAAAAATATGATACAATTGAATTATACTATTTAGAAGAAGAGGATGTTAGACAAAATATAACATTCAGCCAGTTCTTAAATGGACAAGTGGCTGCGTATGATATCGAAGAAAATATTGAAATTTCATATAGAGACTTTATTAAAAAAGTATATGAAGAACAATTTGAAAATATTGTAGGTATTAATGTTATTACGGAAGATATTAATGCAGATGCGAAGGAAGAATTGTTGATAATTTGGATGACCCATAAAGATCAGGGGGACTTATATGTATTTTATGACGATAATGGGCAAATATATTTAGGGCAAGTGTTTTCCGATTTTTTCCATATGCGTATGAGCGAGATAAATTTACGTGAAAATGGTTTTTTTGAATTTATAGGAGGACATGATCAAGGATATTATTTTATGCACTATAATGATTCTTTTGAGTGGGAAAAGGATATGCATATTTTTGAAGAATTTATAACTGAAAGTGATGAGATTACAACGCGCTACAAATGTACTTTAATAGAATATGAAAATGGAACTGTCGTTAATGAACTGCAATGTATACAGTTATATCAGGAAGGTAAAGAAGATGAGAGCTGCAAATATATACTAGGAGACGAATCTATACTTGAGCAGATTAATGAGAAGATATTAGCGTATACGGAGCAAAATCCTATTATAAGAAAATTTGGATTATTTTACATTGAAGAGGGAGAAGTCATAACATTAGAACAGTTATTGAGAGTTGGATACGAAAACTAGAATTATGGTGAATATAAAATTATAAATGACTATGTTATAGAATAAGAAGCTATATGGAAAACTGATTTAATGACAAATACAGAGAAAGCCTCTACGTAGTGTGGAGGCTTTTGCTGTTTTATTTTATAGCCGGCGTGTAAAGTCTTGTATCCAAGTCATCAATATTACATTCGAAAATATAAATCGGCTGATAAAAGCCTTTGGAATCCACTTCGTAGGCAAGGAAAATATCATTCACCACAATGTGTTCCGGTTCAAAAGCAGGTTCATAAAGGAAGATGCCGTCGGCAATGCGCTGATAGGCTTCTTCTTCCGTAATGATGGGGAAATCCTTGTAGGCCGTGCATTTTATAATGTTATAGTCAAGGTTTTCAATTTTACCAAGGCTGTTATAGGTGACATTGACCTGTCCGTCGTAGACGAAGTCTTCATATAGAATGCAGTTTGCCAGAAAGCGATAGGTGCCGTTCTCTAGGTTGGTAAACTCTGCCCCTTCGGGGATGAAAAAGCCGATGTCTTTTACCGCGGTGCGGATTTCTTTTTCCGTAGCAGTGGTGTTTGCGGGAATCATTTCATCATTCTCGTCCCATCTGTAGGCGAAGTTGTTGTAGTCGATTTTATTTCCTTCATAGTCGATGCTGAGAATAATGTCGCCGGGGTCGCTGTAGTAGAAGGCGGTGTCGTCGTAAATATCCGTACGGCTTTCATCTAACCCATAGCCCAGACTCGCAAAGAACTCTCTTGCGTAGTGTTCCGTTTCGTCTATGGTAGAAACGGGCACGATATAGACGGAAGCGGTTTTCGGACTTGTGTCAAAGCTTGTGTTACAGGTCACAGAGGCCGGGTGGGCATTGATGATATGGTGACATTTTAAATTTCCCAGCTCTTGAAAATGATGTAACGAAAAAATAGCAGTAAAAGCTACCGCGGTAATCACCAGCGGAAGCTGATAGAGAAGAACCGGTTTGATGGAAATTGGTTCTTTTTTAATTCTTTTATGGATGTAATCCGCCAGGCGGTAGAGCCCGTATCCAATCAGGGTTCCAAGCGTATTGTTAATCAAATCGTCGGCTTCAAAAATGCCGCGACGCAGAACCAGCTGCACTACTTCAATCAGCAGGGTAAAAGTAAACCCAGCCAGAGCCGTAGGACCGAATTTCTTGAAAATTTTATGAATGTAAGGAAGCAACAGACCAAAGGGGACCAGCATAAAAATATTCAAAATAATATTGCGCCAGCTTGCGTCCTTGTATTGATGCCAGGCTTCAATGTAGGAATAGAGAGGCATCAGGCGGAAAAGTTCGGTCTGATAAGCGAAACGGCTTAAAAGCGTGACGCCGAACACCATAAAAATATAGCAGATAAACATTGCATACAAAAGAAATTTGGGCAGGGAGAGCTTCTTCTGCCCTTTCATT
This sequence comes from Lachnospiraceae bacterium, assembly GCA_017622505.1. Classification (GTDB taxonomy): domain Bacteria; phylum Bacillota; class Clostridia; order Lachnospirales; family Lachnospiraceae; genus UBA3766. The sequence goes on along the minus strand of JAGAQZ010000108.1, from coordinate 2,984 downwards.
ATTTTCTTATAAATGATAAAATATCCGACGCCGAAAAGCCCGCCGCAGATTACGGCAAGGATAAGCGCATAAACCAGATATTCCATTCCCAATTGTATCAAATCCGCAACTCGCATAAGGCACTTCCTTTCGTGTTTTTCATTCTACTCTTGCTAAAACGGTTTGACAAGAGAAATGTATTCGCAAGCATTCCCGAAATAACATATAAACAGTATATTTGCGAAATTCTTTGGAATAATGCACCTGCGTAAAACTACTCATATAAAAGGAGTCCCACGAATATAATGTAATAGACTTAAAATATGTAAAAAAGTTGTTCCGGCATAACAAAGGCATCACGCTTTACGGGTGGTGAAGGAAAACAGGAGGTACCGTATGGAAGATTTGAATCATGGAAGTAAAAACGGCAGGGCCCACAAAGTAATGCTGATGGGGCGTAAAACCTGCGGTTTAAACGGCATTGTGGACGTGTTGGCTTTCGATGTGAATGAAATGATTATGGAGACCGAGCAGGGAATGCTTATGATAAAAGGGAGCGAGCTTCATGTCACCCGTCTTTCATTGGAAAAGGGCGAGGTGGACCTGGAGGGGCGGATTGACAGCCTTGCCTATTCTGAGATTTCTTCTCCCGCGGCCAAGGCAGAAGGCTTCTTTGGAAAGCTGTTCCGTTAATGGAGATAAGCGCTGAAATTCTCAATGAAGTCAGACTTTTTGCCAACTCGGTGGTGCTTGGGGCCGGGCTGACGTTTCTTTACGACGGCTGGCTGATTTGCAGAAAAGTGTTTAAACATAATAATTTCTGGATCTCTTTGGAGGATTTGAGTTTCTGGTTTTTTACGGCAGTAGTGGTATTTTTGGCCTTGCGTGAGCAGAATAACGGGGTGTTGCGGTGGTTTCTGATTATGGGCGCCGGAGTCGGAATGCTTTTATATAAAAATTCCGTGAGCCGATTTTATGTAAAGTGGTTTGGTGATATGATACTACATATTGTGGTTTACATAAAAAGAATGGCATATTTTGTATTTAAACCGGTAAGAATTGCCAAAAACAACGTAAAATCGGGCTTTTTCAAGGCAAATAATGGTATAAAAAAAGTTACCATAATATTAAAAAACAAGTTGACGGTTTGCATAAAATGGTTTACAATTGCATTATGTAAACACAATGGACAGAATGGTGATTTACATAATGAAGAGGATTTTTAGTGGGGGATACGCAAATGGCTACACGGCGTAGAAAGGCTGCGTACCGTAAGAATCACAGAAACCGTACCGGTATTATTCTGGTAACGACAGTTGTGGCTCTTATGATGTTGGTAGTTGGTGTTCAGACACACCAGTTAAAACAGCAGCAGAAAGCATACCAGGAAGAAGAACAATATTATCTCGATTTGATTGCGCAGGAAGAAGAGAGAAGTCTCGAAATTGCGGAGTTTGAGAAGTATACCCACACTACAGCTTATATCGAAGAAGTAGCGAAATCAAAATTCGGTTTTGTAAAAGACGGCGAAATCCTTTTTATAGCAGAATAAGATATGACAGCCCGGCGAAGTGCCGGGCTTTTTGATTGTCGGAATTTGTCGACGTGTTTATGCAGATTGCACATAGACAAATTCTGCTTTGGTTGTTAATATGTAAGCAAAGCACGTAGTATTTCTTTTATGTTCTGTAACTATTCAGATCACCATTCGCCAAAACGCACCTTCGGTGCTTTCCTTTTGCTCATGTTGTTACTTCACCAAATAAATTTAAGTAAATAGCCCTATGTATGCAAGCATACTCGGTCTATATTCCTTAAATTTGCTTGGCTCTGAATAGTTACTACATTCTTATATCAAATCAAAAAAGATCTCATATTAAGAAAATCTATGCTTTTATTTCAACAAATTAATTGAATAAGCAGGAGATTTTCAAAAGGTGACTTACGAAGGAATTCTCCTGCGCCGAAAGTATTCGGGAAGGAGGCGTATGGGGAAGAAAGACATTACCCACAAGTCGTTTTTTGAGAATCCGGAATGGTTTGCGGACTTGATGAATGCGGCTTTCTTTGGCGGTGAGGAGATTCTTGCGGCCGGAGAACTTTTACCGGAGGATGGAGCACTGCAGAAAGCAGACGAGACGGTTACAACGGAGCGTCTGCGGGACGTGGTGAAGAAACAGACTAAAGACGGAAGTACCTTCGCGGTGTACATACTGGAGAATCAAAGTACAGTGGATTATTCCATGTTAATCCGTATTATGGTGGAGGAAAGTCTGGCGTACGATAAGCAGATTAAGGAGATTCGAAGGGCAAATAAGGCGAAGTTTGGAAATGTATTGAAAGAGGATGAATTTGTTTGCGGATTCCGAAAAAGCGACAGGCTTGCACCGGTTTTTACCCTGGTATTGTACTGGGGCGATAAGGAGTGGGATGCGGCAGTGTCGCTAAAGGATATGGTAGCGGTGCCTGCCGCGGATTATTATGAAGCGAAACGGGTACGGGATCTGATTCCGAATTATCGTATAAAGGTGTTCGATTTAAACAAAGTGAAGGATTTCAGTCTTTTTAAGACTGCGTTGCGGACTGTTTTTGAATTTTACGCCTGCAGAAAGAGTGCGGAAGCGTTAAAACGGTATTTATCCAATCATGAAGGGGAAGTGAAGGCGTTGGATGAAGAAAGTAAGTTTTTGCTTACAACGATGATTAAAGAGAAGAGACTTTTTAAGAAGTTGACAAGGAAAGAAAAAAAGGAGGAAGAAGATATGTGTGAGGCAATTCAGGGAATGATTGAAGAAGGTATTGCGCAAGGAAAGGCAGAAGGAAAAGAAGAAGGAAGAGCAGAAGGAAAGGTAGAAGGGAGAACGTAAACTGTACCCTATAGAATGGACACGATAAGAAGAAGGTTTCCCTAAAAATGGACACAAGAAAAAGGGGTATAATCCCTAAAAGTGGACACAAAAGAAGGGACATTTCCCAGTAGGTGTTATATAATAAAAATACTTACT
>JAGAQZ010000107.1 GCA_017622505.1 Lachnospiraceae bacterium | reverse complement strand
TAAAAAGGAACAAACGGTTTTATTTAAATCTCTGTCATCTTCTACCACTAAAATTTTAAACATAGGGATTCCTCCTTTTTGTCTACATCTCTAGTGTAAACGATAACATTCAAATGTTAAAGTTTTGTTTACGTTTCTTTTCTATGTAAAAGAAACCCATTCTAACTCTTACTGCATCAACTTCTCGCTGAGTTTGAGAATCTCTTCGCCATATTTTTTCTTACGCGATGTAAGAATTCTCTTGTACATGGGATAATTAATAATTGCCATAATCATGCCGATGACTCCGATTACAATGCTGGGCACCAACGGATTACTCATACCGATTGTTTTGCCGATATCCGTCATTACAAGGCTCATTCCCGCGCCCATAATGATTGCGCTAAGACTGCCGAATACGTATGCAAATACGTTTGCAGGGCGTTTTACTTTGGCGTCCAATGCTTTTAATTCATCCAACTGTGTGTGTTCCTTCTCTGTGTATTCGCTTCTGATTTTCTGTACTAAAAATTCCTGATCGTTTCTGTTCATTTTAATTCTCCTCTTTTCTTTGTAATATTATTTATTTAATAAGGCCTTCCTGCTTTAACCACTCCACTTCATCATGAATGGTTTCTTTATAAGAACGTGTGGTATAGCCTAATTCTTCCTTTGCCTTCGAATAATCAAATTCATTGTTTCGTGCAAGGTTATAAACCGAGAACGTAGTCATCATAGGTTTCTCGCCGGTTTTCTCTGCCTTCTTCTCCAAAGTATGCGCGATTTTATCTGCCCAATCCAAAGGAAGATAAAACTTAATTTTCTGACACTGGCATTCTTCATGCAGCATTTCGCACAAATCCTTCAACGTAACGGTCTCGTTAGCAAGAATATACGCTTCACCAATACGGCCTTTATCCACTGCAGCAATACAGCCTGCTGCCAAATCTCTTACGTCACAGAGATTGAATGACCCCTGCATACCGATAGGCATTTCACCATTTATAATTTTAATCAAGGTACCTGTGGTCTCACCCACTGCATGGTCATTCGGTCCCAAAATACCGCTGGGGTGTACGATACAAGCCTTAAGCCCCATAACCTTAACCGAATCCATAACCATCTGCGATGCCTTTGCCTTTGACTGGCTGTATGCACCAACCACCTTCTTCGGATCATTGGGTTCGAATTTATCAACTTCTTTGATTTTAGTTCCCATAGGAAGTTCCGGAATCGCACCTGTACTACTTACATAAACCATTTTTTCACACTCGGGATGTGCAAGACATTTGGTGATGATATTTCTTGTTCCGGTCACATTTACTTCCATCAATTTTTCACTATAAGCAGGGTCTACCGTAACCATACTTGCACAATGAATAATTACACTGCTGTCGCCTTCCGCTACTGCAAAGAAGGGCTCTAAAGACGCTTCGTCGCAAAGATCTCCAAGACAAATTTCAACATCTGCCGGAATATATTTTACGGACTTGTCATTGGGTAAAACCAATGCACGTACTTTCTCACCTTTTTCTAAAAGTTGGGCGCATACGTTACTTCCCAAAAAACCTGCTGCACCTGTTACCAAATAAACTCTGCTCATAATCATTTCCCTCTTTTCTTTTACCTAACTACACTTTTTCTTTTCTCTGTTTTTTACTTCACATTTCCCTGTAAACGCTTCTTCGCATCTTCCACGCTTTCACCCTCTTTGGCAAAAAGCTTCTCAACGCACTTATCGCTCACCTTGTTAAAACCTTCTACAGCGCCGGTCTCTATCTTCTTGTAACCTTCTACCACACCGTTTTCGATTTTCTTATAACCACCTACTACAGCCTCTGCAATCTTTTCGTTTGTTTCTACTAATTTAGACATATTTGTTTTCTCCTTTTCTTATAGAAATGTTGTTTGCTTTGTTTCAGTTTGTAATTGCATTTTATCGGTGATTTGTTTTCGGGTTGTTTGCGAAATGTTTCAGTTTTGTTAATTGTAAATAATTTTAAAATTTAAAAATACCTATTTTTTGCACTCCTTCTCATTTTCTAAAAACATAAAAATAATCCAGCCATAATAGCTGAAATAATTTGTAGATTATGATATAATCTTTTTATTATAAAAAGATATTTACTTTAGGAAGGAACCAAACTAATGGAGTTAAAAGTTACAACCGATTTTTCTCAGACCGATATCCCATTTCCTCTTTATAAAGGACTAGAATCATCCTATGAAGATAATGTTTATCGCTTTTTAAAAGAAACGCTTCCCAATCGTGGATATGAAATCAAAATTAAAAAGACAACATATCCTAATATAGATAACGCCCTCCATAATAAAGGAAAAAAACGTTGTGATGCTTATATATTAAAATCAGATAATCCTGATGAAAATCTTGTCTGCCTACTTGAACTAGAATCCGAAAAAAATATTCATAAAGGAATAGAACAAGTAAATACTTACTGCAATATTTTACAATCTAAATATGATAAAGGCACTTATACTACACAGGATAAGAATATTATCAACTTTGTTTTTGATGGAGAAAATGTGATTGCATGGAAATATAATTTTGAAACAAAAACAGTTACAAATCTCTCTAATTTTGGAGTGGTGGATCTTATCAACTATAAAAAATCCATAATTCCCCAAGCTAACCCTGCTATGACAAAAGAGTTTTTAGACTTGTTCCCTGTACTATCTGCTAATGATGAGAAAGACACTACTTTATCTCAAACTGAATCTCTTAACAGCATAAAAAATGCATTACGTGGTCATAAGTTATTACAAGATAATAAGGCCTTTTTGATAACTATCCTTGCTGCGATTTATGGCAAAACCGATAAAGTAGTTTTCACAGATGCTTTAGATGAACTTAAGAGAAAATCAAGACTAAAAGGAGCTGACGAAGACAAAGAAGCACAGGGAATTTATAGCAAATGGGAAGAATTTCAACCTAAAATCAAAAGCTCAAATGACACAGAAAATGAAATATCCGAACAACTTATTTACAATGAATTATACAGAGCTGCTACAAATCTATATATTATCTGCCAAAACGAACACATGGACTTATATGGATTTATTTATGAAGAATTATCTGCCGTCATAAACAAAAAATCCGAAGGTGAATTCTATACTTCGCGCAATGTTATCAGACCTATTGTAAACTGTATTATGCAAAAATATATTGCTATCAGTAAGCTTGACACTACTAATAAAGCTACCATCATTAAAAGTGCACAAAAATTAAAAGTAGCTGATATCTTCTGTGGTTCCGGCGGTTTTCTATATGAATATTTAAGATATTACAAAACACACTATTGCAACATCGACTCCTCGGATATAGATAAAATTGCACATAGTTCTCTTTATGGTATGGATAAAAATGATATTATGTCTGCTTTTCTTAATATGTATCTTATCGGAGACGGAAATACAAATCTTGAACAAGTAACCACAAGTATCAACTGGGCAAATCAGTGGGCATATAAGAAAATTGAAAAAAACAAGGGTCGAAAAAAAGAAATTGTTGCAGTTCCAATTGTTGGAGCAAAAGAGAAAATCAATACAGCTATTAAGACAGAACTACATAAAATAATTATGAACAATGTTTCTACCTTCAATCGTTTTATTCTACTTACAATAGATATGAATTGGGTGTGCAAAAACTTTCACATCAAATCACCCTATAATGAATGCGAAAACATTATTGATTTATTTAAAAAGTATCAGTATGAAACCATCGGTAATTATGACCTTACTGAATTTTATAAAGAACACCTCACTAAATATGCACATGAAACAGACGGTATTTTTCATATGGTATATGATATATTAAAAGAATTATCTACGTCTAAAGAAATATGTGCTGATTACAATACATTTCATGATTCATTAGGCAATCTAGACATATTAATGACCAACATTCCATATGGACCTTGTAATGATATTCTACTCTCTACACAACACTCTGGTCCACTAGAAAACCTTGCTTTAAGGGAGTGTATTGATATTTTAAAACCTTCCACAATAAAAAAGGGAGATTATATTATTGAAGATGGCATAAAAACTTTTATTCCTAATGAAAATGGCAAATCATTTAGAAGCGATAATGATGGGGGTGTTGCTACTATTATTATTCCTAATGGCATTCTTGAAAGTGAAGTTAATAAAGAACTTCGTGATTATCTTTTTAGTAGATGCGATATACTTTCCATTATTAAATTGCCAACGCTTACTTTCGCACCATATGCTACCATACAAACCTTTATTATGACAATTAGAAAGAAAGCACCCGAACAATTTTGTTCAAAAACCCAAACGGGCAACTGCTTCTTTTATATTGTTGATAATGATGGAAAAGCAAATTCAAAAAACAGATATGTGACTTCTTTAAAAACAAAAGCTAATGTGCAATTTAAGCAAAATAATATTATATATTCTATGGATGTAATCGAAAATTTACATGACGAACTTTCTATGGCTCTTTCAGCATATCCTGAAGGATATATGTCAAAACTTGAACGCGCATGGCTCTATGGCACTGACGAAGTTGTAGAAAAATGGAATCAAACAAGATACACAGAGGAATGGACTGGTTCAGGCTGGAAATCTATCAATGACACAAAAATGAAATGGGGATTTTTTCCTTTGAAAGAAAAACTTTTTTCTAAACGAGTGGAAAAGAAATCCAGTAAAATCAAATCACTCTTTGAAAATTTGCTTTTCGACAATGATTCCCTTACAGACTTTGATACAGAAGAACAAAAACTCTATATTATTAATAGTTTAAAATTATCTGTACTACCAACTACATCTTATATTGAAGTTCACAGAACAATAACAAAGAATAATACTATCAAGGATAAAATTATAACAGCAAACCAAGTAAAAGTTTCTAATTTAATTTCAAGAATTATCAAAGATAACCTTGATGTACTTGCCGTTAAAACAAAAAGACAAAAGACAACTACTGTTTATACAATAGATCTTGAAAAGCTAAATAATTTTATTCTTACAATGGATAGTATAGATTTAGGAAAAAATATATATGATACAGAAGTTTTCCTTGATGGTATAGAAGATATTGAAATCGAACATATCACTAATAGTGATGGCGATTATGTATATTCCGTTAAATTTTATACAACAGAAACTTATACACAACACACATTAGTCCCAGAAGATTATCTGGAAAAGAAACAAGATTTTATGTCAAAAGAAGAAATCATAAATAACATACTTCGTCTTAGAAAGATGATGAAAGAGGAATAAGATGCTTTTTAAAGATATTCTACATAGTTATTTTGCAAGAGGAACTTTAATCCGAAATGAAGATTTGTATAATCATTATGGTAATATACCTGTATACTCTGCACAAACTACCGGTCCGATTGGGTATTACAATAAAACAAATTATACTACTACCCAAAACACATTTATTTTTTCATTGAACGGTGCAAATGCTGGTTATATATCTATTACTGATTCAAATATACCTATTTGGTTTAGTTCGGATACAGGTGTTTTAGAATTAAAAGACATATATATTAAACAATATTCTAAAGAAATATTATCTATATGGTTACAAGATTTTTTTATAAAAAACAGACATAACAACGGTACACAACCCAAATTTTCTATTCTTAAAATTTTAAATAAAAAAATAGATATATCTTATTTAGAATATTTATCCAAACTTGATCTTACAGAACTAAATTATGAGCATATTTTAGCATCAGTATTAAAAAATATTGAAGATATTAATATAACAAGCGGAACAAACAATATTCTACTAAAAGATTTTATATCTAATTATAAAGAAAGAGGAAAACGTCTTGTTAAAGGAAGAGATTTATATATTAATCACGGAAACATCAAAGTAATGAGTGCGACAACCTCGGGGGCTACTGGCTATTATAATTCCTTTAATGAACATTTATCTAATAATCAATTTATTTATTCCATTGACGGATATAATGCTGGTTATATTTCAATTTTGCCCGAACAAGATTTTTTTATGACTGATCATGCTGGCATTATCGAAGTTGAACAAGCGACTGTAGAAAAATATGGACGTGTTGCAATATCACTTTGGTTACAAGATCATTTTTGTAAAAATAGAACAAGCAATGGTAGCCAACCTACTTTTATGCTTAAAAATGTATTAGATACCTCACTTGATTTGGATAAATTAGAAATATTAAGTAACTATAATCTCGACGAATATATAAAATAAATACTATCTATCAAAATTATCTTTTTAATTACATAATCCAAACGGCCACGGTAATACATAACCGTAGCCGTTTTTTGATTATTATTTCATATTTGACATAATTGTCTTGCACCCTTAAACAATTCTTAGAAACACCAGTACTCATCATACCTGTGGAATTATATTTTCCCATTAATGTATCTTCTGATATTATGAATCCATCGTGCCATCCATTTTTAATTTTACAAAAAACAAAAGGCTAATCACTCTCCAAACTGTCAACTAAAAATTCTAATTAGAACTATATAATTATATTTTAATTCCAAGTTGACGCATCATGTAATACAAGTTATGTACCTCTACACCAAAATAATTGGCCACATCCGGAATTTTTACTTTTCCGCTCTTATTCTTCGAATTTAGCGGACCTGCTGATTGTTCAAATGTAATCAGCGTATACCCTTTCGATACCGCTGTTGCAATAAGCCAAGGATCAGCAACATCATTTTTTGCCCAACTGTCTAATCCCTTTTCATTATAGAAGCCGCATTCATGAATGTATTGCATTACCTCCGCATATTTAGGAATAATCTCCGGGTCAACATGATTACAACATATGAAATCATCTTGTCTCTCCATTACCCATTTCTGCAATTCATCCTGTCCCTTATCAATCTCATTTTTAACCATATCTAACAGAACGACATTTCCCTCTTTTATTTTCTCACCAAAAATATCCCAAAAAGATGGTAATAAGTCATACGCATAATACAATCTTGCCGCTGCCATAAGAGTATTGGCATCAATCAAAAATTTTTTATTTGATTTTACCATAAAACACCTCCTAGTCCGCTTGCAACTTCAGAAAATGTTTTACTGGTAGTGTTTGTTAAGCGATATGCTTCTGTATAAGAAGTTCTTCCACTATTCACACTTTCACATAACGCCCTCACAAATGCACCATCTAATTTACTACGTGCAACCCTATAATAATCTCCGCCAGAACTCTTTTCCTGCTTACATTCAATATACGCTTGTATTGCGTCAGATACCACTTGATTATAAATCTCTTTATCTATCTTTTGGTTATCTAATGCTCTTCTTGCGAGTACACTCTCGCTACAACGGAAATATTTTGCCAACTCTTTTATTTTTATATATACATCATCATTTGTATCTTTTTGCCAGCATTCAAGAAAAACCTTTCTAGGAACAAGTATCTCTCCTGCCACCGCATTACAAATAACTTCTACCGGCCTCACCTTCTCGACAGAATATCTTCTATCGTTATACAAATCATTTTCACCGATCCAAACATGAACTGTTTCATGCAATAAGGAAAACAACCGTCCAGCCAAGGAATCCGCACCATTAATAAAAATAAGTGGTGCCCACTCATTTACCATTGCAAATGCTCTAAACTCGTTAATATTTAAAGCACGACGCGTGTTCTTTCCCACAATACCGCTCATCATAACAATTACGCCACATTCTTCCAAAAGTCCTCTTAACTTATTAAAAGCCTCAGAAGAATTTCCGCATTCTCGATACCATTCAATGCCCAATCCCAAATCTTTTCGAACGCCATCCGCAATTATCGTTATGTCTGTTTCGCCATTTAAACAATTTACGACACAGTTTTTATCATAGCGCATTTCTTTTCGATAATCTATCATCCAATCTTGAATAGCTTCCATTTCATGAATAATATCAATTAAATTTCTACTAGGATTTGCTAATTCAATACTGTCCAATGTTCTACATTCCAGTAGCCCAATTTGTTCAACAGGTGGCGTCTGTAGAAAGAAGTAGCCTAATGGAATATGAGACTTTTTACTAAAATCTTCGATTTGGCTGAAAGTAGGACTCTTTGTTCCATCCAGCCAATGTTTAATACTTTCCATCAGTTTCACGCCTAATTTTTCTTCACTCGTTTGGCTAAGAGCCCAATTAATAATCGCAGGCTGTATATTCACATTCACTGTTGGCATAATAACTCCTCCTTTCAATTTTAATTAATAATATTATATCAAAAATATAACAAATGCACCACCGTTTTGAAATATTTAATTTGATTATTTAAATAACAACTCTTGAAAAACAAACTATATCAACAAAATTTATTTTCCCTCTTTCGCCTTATTCCACTCTAGTTTCAAATAGATACGCATATAATTTCTTAACTCTTCTAGTTTATTTTCTAATACACTTATTTGTTTATAATACGAATTTATTTGCATATCACACTCTTTTACCTTTTGTTGCAGTCCTTCATCCCATACTGGCTCATATTGCTCAATTTCTTCACCATCCGGTGTAATATATGGTGCTATGGGGATTTTATCAATTGGTTTATTTATCATATCATCCCACAAATCTTTTCTATGACTTTTAATGATACTAAGCACATCTCTTGACGTATTTTTATAATATTCATTAAACTCTACAAACAAACTCGAAAGATACTGAACCAGTACATCATTCTTTCCATTATTCGTTTCAGTACACTCAAGAACCGAAAAATCGTCTACCATCTCATTATTTTCCGGTCCAAAATATAAAATTAATAAATCGTTCATTTTTTCGCTTCACGCAGTTGTTCAAACAAACTATCTTTATTAGTTTCTTTTAACATTGCATAATACAACGAAATCAATTCCGCTGTATTCTCTCTCACCTTTTGAATCCATTCAATTCTTGCTTTTGATTTTAAATCTGCATCCAACTGTTTCTGATTCCATTCCTGCTCAAATTTTGTACTCTTCTTTATTGACCATATACTTATTGCAGCACTAATAATTGCTGTGGTCACGACCAAGAAATCCGAAACCGTAAAATTATTTTCTATCGTTGCAAAAAAATCAATTATTATTCCAAACACCTTCTCCATAGGTTCTTTCTCTTCCTTTCCTCATTAGTCATATATTCTTTTCCTAATAATAATACATTTTTCAGAATATAGAAATATTTTTTATCAAGTAACCATTTACAAGAAACAACTTTCTGTTGATTGTAACCTGTTGTAAATTTTCCGGCGTTTCTTCTACGCCAAAGTAAAATTCAAAATCGCCTGCCTTATGAATCTCTTCCTGCAGAATTTGGTCCGCTTTCTCACTCTCCTCGACTAGCATTTTCAGATTTGCAGTTTCAAAACCTTCGTTAATGTTTCTTTTATCTAAACTACCTTTTCTCTTTCACTATCCTATTCAAACTCCTTTTCGTGCTTCTTGAAAAATCGTAAAAATGTCCCACACTACTCCAACTCCTCATAGTCCTCAAACATAATTCTCACCCCGTCCTCATCGGACTCCACGTGATAATGTCCGGCATACCACTTTTCGAAATCCAAATTGTCCGCAATGCTCTGCAACCACTTCTCCATGGTTTTATCCACCGTACTTTGGTCAATCCCCGGTATAAAAGCCCATACAGGCTCGCATTCAACAGGAACCGTATGCGTCAACACATAATCCACCTGCCAGTCGCATGCGTCCAATTGCGCCTCTACATATCGCATCGTCTCCTCATCTGCCTGTTCGCTTTCAAACCACTGCCAACCGTGACTTAATCTGTAATATTTATCGATACTGTAGGCACCGCCAATTGCAATCGCCTTTTTACCGTTAAAATCATAGATTTCACCATCCTTGGCAAAAATCAGATTCGGATAAGCTTCTTCTATGTACGCGATTGCACCATGCCATTCCTGCTCCTCATAATTGCCCGTCAAATAAGGACGTTCTTCGTGATTGCCGTGAATACAGAATAAAGTAATCGGCAACTGCGATAATTCATTTTTAAGATTGTTGTCCCGATGGTCACAATAATAATTAATTCCGGCATCGCCAAGAATAATCATAATATCTTCTGTTGTAGTTTCCATTTGCTCGCAAAACTGCTTAATTCTATGAAATTCTCTATGAGTATCTCCCGTTAAATAAATTGCCATATTTTTACTCCAATTACCAATGATTCTCCATTATCTCCTTCAATGTTCGCGGTTCGTATTGAATCCAGGGCTTCATACAACCGACATTAATAGCCTTCGCTTCTGTTTTATAAATATGCCTGCAATCGTTATTAACCATCTCTGCCAGACACTTTTGATAATAGTTATCCTCCTCACTGTTGTGGGTATGTCCGTAAAGCAAAATGCTGCCTTTGCCCATTCTCTTCCAACTAAAAATTGGATAGTGGCACAAAACCAAATCATAACACTTTCCGTCTACCGAATCGTGTATTTCTTTATAATCGCAAACCTCTTCGAACAATTGATGATATCTGTAATCAGACACATCATCGTGGTTCCCCTGCACCAAAATTTTATGTCCTTTTAAGGTGGATATGTAAGCTATTAATTTTTCATTTTTACCGCGAAAACTAATATCCCCTAAAATATACACAGTGTCCCCGTTTGTAATCTTATTATTCCACTTTCTTCTTATCGTCTCATGCATATCTTCCAGACTATCAAACGGGCGGTTATCAAATTTGATAGCATTCTCGTGAAATAAATGTAAGTCACTGATATAATAATTCATAAAATTATCTTCTCCTTATCCCTCTATATTTTAAATAACAAATTTTGCCAAAAACATCAATCCCTATATCTTCTGTCACAATTATAATTATGTGTTATTAAAGTTTTAAAATCTATCAACCTGTAATTTAAATATATACACATTATTACATCAACATTTCTCTAACGTCGCATTGTTCATTTAATACCCAAACATTTATATAAAAAAGCGGACGCTCTCGCGTCCGCTTCCTCATCTGCTTTCCACTATTTTCGTAATCCTAAAAACTCTTCGCCCAGCTTACCAATGAACCCAAATGTTCATTGTCTCTGACAGATTTAATAATCTGCTCTGTCATCGGCGTACCGTTTCGACGCATCTTTCCAAGAATCACTTCCTGTAATTCAGCCACATTCATTTCTTCGTAGGGCTTATTTAAATCAAGAACCGGTTCACCTTTCTTGGCAAGTTCTTCTGTGCCTGCTATGGTTGCTTCAGTCTTTGCTACAGCGTTGCTTTCAGCCTTCTTTTCAACTACTTCGGCGCCCTTATCGGCACATGCTTCTACGGCTGTTGCCGCCTGCACAACCTCTGCTTTTACTGTTTCATCATTTGCCTGCGCTACAGCCTCAGCTTTCACTTCCGCAACTACTTCCTTCACCGGCTGTTCCACCGCCCCAAACTCCATCTGCGCCACTTCGCAGGTCTCGCCTAATTCACAATTCACACAAGATGCCGCAGGTACCCAGATGTCGCCGGAATTTGCAGCCATATCAATGTTTAAGTTGCCACCACTTGCGTTTATTTTACGACCTGACAATGCACCGATGTATTCCCCGTCAGGTGCGGATACACACACACTGCTGCCGTTTTCATCATTATTTACAGCCACAATTACGGTAGACCCCTGATAACTTCTTGAGAAGGCATACTGTCTGTTGGTAAGACGTAATTCCTTGTAATCACCGAAGTTTAATTCCTTGGTGTTCTGACGGATTTTACCAAGGGCAGAAATCAACTTCACGCAGTCATTGTCTGCCGCCTTAGGACCATACACATCATAAGACATTTCGGGGCGAAGCGAATCATCGCTGAACTTCTCCTTACGGCCCTCGATACCGAATTCCGAACCATAGTAGATGGAAGGAATACCGGGCAGGGTATACATCAAAATATGTACCGGCGCAAACTGTGCCTTATTACTAAGTTTTGTATAGATACGCTCTACGTCGTGATTATCCACGAAATTGTAAAGCTTTAAGCCATCGGGACGATTACCGCCCATTTCATACAATCTCTTCACTGTATGGGCAATTTCAAAGAAATTATGGTCGTTGTGACCGGAATACAATGCCTTATGTAAGTGGTAGTTGGTTACAGAGTGCAATGTACTTTCATTCGCCCAGCGAATGTAATCGCCGTGGATTACTTCGCCCATCAGCCAGAACTCAGGCTTTACTTCATTTGCAGTCTGACGCAATGCCTTCATAAAATCAAAGTCCAAAACATCTGCCGCATCCAAACGAATACCGTCCACGTCAAATTCCTTTACCCAAAAACGGATTACGTCACAGATATAATCTTTTACCGCAGGATTCTTCTGATTTAACTTCGCAAGCAGGTTATAACCGCCCCAGTTATCATAGGTAAAACCATCGTTGTATTCGTTGTTATTCCAGAAATTTACATTACAGTACCAGTCTTTGTACTGTGAATTTTCGCGATTTTGCTTAATATCCTTAAAAGCAAAGAAATCGCGACCGGTGTGATTAAATACACCGTCAAAAATAACTTTTACGCCCTGTGCGTGACATTCAGCCACGAATTTCTTCAAAGTTTCGTTGGTTCCCAAACGGCTGTCCAGCTTGCGGTAATCTGTGGTTTCATAACCGTGCCCTACGGACTCAAACAAGGGTCCGATGTAAAGTGCATTACAACCGATATTCTTAATATGTGAAATCCATGGAATCAATTGGTTCAATCGTTCCACCGGTTCCCCGTAAGAATTCTCCTTGGGCGCCCCTGTCATACCCAAGGGATAAATGTGATAAAAAACTGCGTTGTCATACCATGCCATATATGTATAATCTCCTCTGTTTTTCTTAATTTTTCAACGTCTCCATTTTACCATAAAAGCAGTGTTCAGGCAATAAATTTCAGGTCTTGCGCCGGCCTCTCAACCGAGGATTATTAGACTACAAATGCCTTATTTTATAATATAAAAACAGCGTGCTTATCGCACGCTGTGATCTATTATATTCTCCGTAATAACGAAATCAAATACCAGTTGCTTATATATATTCTCTGCTTCTCCGTTTTGATTTGTTGCGGTTCCTTCATATGTGACAATCGTCTGATCTCCTTGGATTACAACTTCACAAGTAACATCAATGGGCAATTGATAGGTATGCAACCACTCATCTACCGCAGTTGTTTCATCTGCAAATTCTTTGATTGCTTCATAAACCTTCGGTGACGTACCAAAGGCAGAGTCTCCCCATGTTGTATAACTGGGATATTCCCAATACAGGTCCTCACTTTCCCTTGTAAAAATATGTATCTCAAAATTCGGATTGTAGTAGCGGTAGCCCTGAATTGATAGCCATATCACAATAAGCGAAAAAGCAATAAGCACAATTGCAGCCACACATATTATTGTAATTTTAAAAGAAGTCGGTTTCGTTTTCATCTCTATTTCCTCCGATTCCTTACAGCCTCTGCCAACAGAAACTCTATCTGTCCGTTAATACTTCTGAAATCATCATCTGCCCATTTGGCAAGTTCATTCCACAAGGAAGGGGAAAGACGCAGAAGCACCTGCTTCTTTGCCTTCTCCTTCTCTTTTAAATTCTTTTCTTTCTCGAGAATTTCCTGTTCCATAGCATGAAGCTTCTCAAGACGTTCCTGCAAGGCCTGTTCTCTCTTTTCAATTTCCATCTTCATGCTCCTTCCTTCATCTGTGTAACATTTTATTTTTACACTTTCATTTAACCAATTCCTAATTCGGTTTATTCTACATTTAAGTATATTGTTTGGCAAGGATGTTTTATATATCCATAAAGACCGTTTGAGTGCGTCGGTGCTTAGCGAAAAGACTTATTTATAAGGCTTTGAGTTTAGCATCCGTTACGTACGAAACCGAGCGAGAGCGTGTCTGCATGGATATATAAAACATCCTTGCCGTATACATCACCATTCCTCATAAACCGAATCAAATACCTGCTAGTAAATGGAACCGCTGTTTACAATAGGCTGTGCTTCTTTATTTCCGCAAAGTACAACCAAAAGATTACTTACCATTGCTGCCTTACGCTCATCGTCCAGAACAACCACACCATTCTCATCTAACTGGTCGATTGCCATTTTAACCATGCTTACTGCACCTTCCACAATCTTCTGGCGCGCTGCAATCACTGCCACTGCCTGCTGACGCTGTAACATTGCTGCTGCAATTTCTTCCGAATATGCAAGATGTGTAATACGCACTTCCATAATCTCAAGACCCGCACCGGACACGCGTTCCTGAAGTTCGTTCTTCATCTGCTCTGCGATTTCCTGACTGCTGCCACGCAAGGTCTTCTCTTCCACGCCGTCGTCTTCCTGCAAATCATCATAAGGATAAAGACGGGCAATGTTTCGAATCGTAGAATCACACTGAATGGATAAATAGTCGCGATAATTCTCTACCGCAAAAACAGCCTGCGTAGGATTCGTCACCTTCCAGATAACAACCGCTCCGATAATAATGGGGTTACCCAAAACATCATTTACTTTCTGCTTCTCATTGTTTAATGT
>JAGAQZ010000106.1 GCA_017622505.1 Lachnospiraceae bacterium | reverse complement strand
ATTGTATCATCAATCATAAAAATAGTCTGGGGAATGTAGCCCACATTCTTCAACCACTTACGGTAATTTTCGCCATCAAAGATATCCTGGCCGTCAGCAGTGATTTTACCTTCCTGCATTACCAAAAGTCCCAGCATTACGTCTACAATGGTAGACTTACCCGCACCGGAACTTCCCACAATACCCACTGATTTGCCCACAGGAACAGTCACATCCGCATCTTTTAAAATCCATTTATCCGTATTGGGATATTTGTAAGATACACCTTCCAATGCTATTTCCTTGGTTACGGGCAACTTTTCTTTTGGAACTTCCATAAAGGAAATATCCGTATTTTTATTATCAATTTCATCCTGCAAATTATCGGATACCCCCATAAAGAAGGGTTCGAAAAAGGAAATATTATTCAACTGATTATTGATACGATTTGCAGAAGGCATCAATCTTGCCACTGCAAGACCAAAGGCCGCAACAATCTCCATAATTTCTGTTGAACTCTGGTCCGTAAGGAACAAATACAGAAAATATAATACCGCACCGCAAATGCACACTGTTTCAATAAACAGCTTTGGAATATTGTTATACAGGGTATACTTCTGCACTGCATCCACATATCCCTTGCCATAACCTCTATAGGTATCTATAAAGTACTTCTCACGTCCGCCGATTTTTACTTCCTTAATACCGGTAACCGTCTGATTAATCCACTTAAAAAGATTGCTGTAGTAATCCTGATTATCCTTACCTGCCTTATACATAATCGGCTTGTAAATCACTTTTATGATAAGAAGAGTAACAGCTAACAAACCACCGATAAAAATAGTCATAATCGGATCCGTTACCAAGAGAACTGCCGATAATGTAAGGAACACAATAATTTCAGAAAGCAACTGCAATACTGCCAAAATCAACCCATACATATTATTTACGTCAGAAGTAATACTTCTCTGAATTACTGCTGTATCCGCATTCAAATAAAACTCGTAGCCTCTTCGCATATAGTTTTTCATCATACGCTCCGATGTGCTGAACTGATTTGTATATACGAAATGATACATAAATTTCTGCATAAAATAGAGATAAACGTTCTTTAATATAAAAGCTACAATCATCGCTACCATAATGGCCGTACCAAATACCTTGGGGGACTCGAATGGCAACCACTGATACAAAGCCGAAACCAATTCACTTTCTTCAATGGCTAAAGGGTCCATAATTAAAGATGCCACCGGCACTATCAACGTAATGCTAAACGCTTCCAGCATAGCACCAAAAAACATCATAATAACCAGTAATACCATGGAACGTTTCTGCTTTTTATCCAGCAGAACCATCATCTTTTTCCATATTTTCAACATAAACTATATCCTTTCGTTCTGTCGATGAATGGCCGGGTCTTCATACTTGTCCATAAAATCCGGTCCCAAGCGCACTGCTTCATCGGCAAAAGTTACTGCTTTTAATTCCGTAAATACTCCAATCACCTTATCAAAATGAAGATCTTCAAAGAAATTTAGTATTTCCATAGGCATAGACCCTTCAAACTGCGGATAATCTGCGAACAACGTCACATAATCCAGCACATCTCTCGGATGGGGCTTAATGAATACCTGCGCTTCCCCTTCGTACATCGCAATGATATCTCTAAAAATTTGCTCGCGCACATCTAACGCGCTAAGTGGTTCCGTAAGAATTAAAACCTTTTTTTCATACTTCTTGCCTTCGTCCATCTTTGCACGCAAATCAGCCATATCCCGGACAAAAATCTGTAATAATAAATCCTTATCTTCCCTTGTCAATCGGTCTGTCAACGCCTTACGACTTACTTCCACGTAATACTTACACGGTATTTCAATCGCCGAAATATCATTGACCTCCATATCAATGCAGTACTTTCCGTAACCATTCTGAATAAAAATCAAATTCAAAACTTTAGAAAAGAAAGCTTTTAACTTAAAGTGTCCCCTATTGTCAAAATGAGCATGATCAACATTAGCAACACTGTTCAAACCATCTTCGAGAGCATGATATCTGATTTTATTTTGATTCAAATAGTAGCCAATAGGATCCGAATCACAATACACATATATATCTTTATATTGCCTAAAATCTACCGGAATATAATCAGCTTGTAACTTGGCAAATTTTTTTGTAAACAAAATGCGAGACATCATATTGAGTACAATATTGCCTTTATCCTCTTTGTATTCCGCAAGTTCCGGAAAGAATGTCTCTCTTTTTTCATCATATTCCACAACCGCCTCAAAAAAACCGGTCTTTTCAATGCGCTCCTTCATCCCTGTAAAATCATTTGACATTTTACTTAGGACCAAAGTTGCACTTCCCTGCTTTTCTTTTGGCAATGCCAATTCTTTTAACATGGTCACATAAACATGATAAAAAGTGTGGCATACATAAATTCTGTCTTTCATAAAATCAATCCTGTTACGCTTTCCCAAGTGCCCGCTTTACAACCATAATCATATTATGAAAACGCTTGCTCATACGGGGTGCATAGCTTAAAATCAAAAGATTTCTTTTTTCTTTTTGGGTTAAAAATGCGTTATTTTTTATCTGCTTTCTGCCATTCTTCAAGTCTCGTATAATGTTCCAACAAACCACATTACTCTTGTTCATATATGAAACCGGAATGTGCAGCATATAATCCAGTCTCTGGAAATACCAAAAACGAATTCCTTCTTCTCGCAACTCCGGGTAGCTTTCTTCCATCATTTTAAAAGCTCTGTCGCTGTTCTCAATCATGGAATTATATAAAATCTCCCGGAAAACATTACGGGAATTACTTCCGCTTCGAAGGACAATGTTATAGCCGTTCTTTTCTAGAGAATATACACAGTTTACACCTTTCAACATTCGGATTACCAACTCAAAATCTTCATTGAGTCTACCCTCTTCAAAGCGAAACTGCTTCATATAATCCGCCTTGATTAGCTTAGTGCAAAAAGAACTGTCGCCCACGTGTAACATAAGCAAACGAAACATTTCCTGTTTAGTCAGAAAATTCACTTTGCCCGAATCTTTATATGGGCCTTTTACCAAAATTCCGTCTTCCGTATAATCACTGGACATTGCCTGGGCAATCACGGCATCGGTATGTTCCCTCATAATTTTTAAAAGATTCTCATACATATCCTTTTCCGGATAATCGTCGCTGTCACAGAAACCGATATAATCACCGGTTGCCGCCGCAATTCCCATATTTCTGGCACTGCTGGAACCGCCGTTTTCTTTGTGAATGACTTTTATCCGGGCATCTTTCTTTGCAAAATCATCACACATTTCACCGCTTCTGTCTTTCGAACCGTCATCTACTAATATAATCTCAAGATTTTGGTAAGTTTGTCCTAAAAGTGCACCTACCGAACGCTCAAGATATTTTTCCACATTGTAAATCGGCACGATAACCGAAATTAATTCCTGCATGAAACTCCTGCCTTTCTATGGCATTTATGAGTGCAGATACTTATACATTTGTCTCTGCTTAATTACTTTGGCTTCGCTTAAAGGTCCCTTATCCTGAAACTTCACTTCACCTTTGATAAGCCCTTCACACAATTCAATCAATACCTTACCTGCATATTCCGGATTCCATTGTTCTGCAATCATTTCGTATGCAGCCTGTCCCAACCTATCACACAATTGCGAATCCTTACACAGTTTCTCCGTCAATTCAGTCAATTCCGCAACATTTCCGCTTTGATAAATCAAGCCGTTTTGGTTGTGACAAAGCAAGAAAGGAACCGCACCGATTGCATGGCTCGCAACCACCGCACATCCGCTGTTCATTGCTTCATTTAAAACTGCGCCCCAGCCTTCTTTATAATCACTGGTAAACAGGTATATCTTTGATCGTTTCATCATCTCACGAATCCGCTCCGGTTTACAGAAACCGGCAAACTCGACACAGTCTTCTAATTTGTGTTCTTTCGCATAAGCTTTAAGCTGTGTTTCCATTTCACCACCACCGGCCATAGTGAGTTGAAATTCAATCCCTTTCTCTTTCAAATGTCCGGCTACTTTCAAAGCGTCCTCGGGGTGTTTCCAATCAATGAAACGGCCGGCCCACAGAATTCGAATGCAGTCGTTCTCTTTCCACGCAGCTCTGTCAACTTCACTACTTTCTTCAAACGCTGGAAAATAGCCCCACTTAAAGCGTTTCCCCTTATATGCTTTAATAATATTAAAATCATCTGCCACATAGCCTCCGGCACACAAAAGGTAGACCGGTGCATTATTATGCCTGGTATGGTCTTTGTATTTTTTAATAAGTCCTCTGGGTGAAACCGCCTTCCATTGCCCTTCTTTGTAGAGACGCTCCATATAGCGAAGCACAATTCCTCCCTGTTCCAGACGCTCTTTGATATAACTTTCATCATCCACGCCACCAAAGATTACAATATCGCTTTCCAGAATTAATTTGCGACATACTTCAGGCACTTCTTCATATTGCATCACATAAGGCAGTTGCGAACTGTCAGCATTCCAGCCCAAGCGCACCCTTTCTTCATCCATAGGTTGCGTTTGGATAAATCGATAATTGTCTCCCCACTTACGATATAAAATATCCGAAAGCGGTATCTGATGATGATTGATATAGTTTGAAACAAAAGTTACTTTCATTTACAAATTTCTCCGTAAATCTCCAACAATCTGTGATAATTTGTATCCGGATTGTGTGTTTTGAATGCACGCTCTTTCGCCTTTACGGAATACGAACGTATTTCTTCGATTTCATCTTCTTTTACACGGATTGGTCTCATTCTGGATGAGTCTTCGTATTCATATGCATCAAAAACCTTAATAATTGCATTTGCCAAAGCCTGCACATTTTTCGATTCGTATAAAATGCCTTCTTCCCCGTCGGTTAAAAGGCTCTCTACTCCACCTACTTTGGAGGCAATCACCGGCAATCCAAGAAGCATAGCCTCGCCAACGGAATTAGGAGAATTCTCCATAGTGGACGGTAAAATATACACATTACTCTTCAGATATCTTTGCTTCATTTCTTCAGCAGTCAGATTGCCTAAAAAGGTAATATGCTCCTGAAGGTTATGCTCCTGAATCAATTCATTTAAATACTTGCCGTAAGATGGAATTTTAATCTTCTTTTTAAAACTTTCATCTCCGGTTACGCACATTCCTGCCACGTATATTCTAGCCTCGGGATACTCTTCCAAAACATCCTTCATCGCACGAAGCAGAAAATGAAGTCCTTTAATCGGATAATCTCCCTGACTTACAAAAATAGAATATTTTTCACAGGTTTTATAATCCCAGCTTCCTTCATAGAAGTTGGATCGAAGGGTTTCATTCATAAAATAATACTGAACGTCCTTATTACACTGTTTCGTATAATGATGGTCCCAATCCGTACGTCCGGTCACATTACCCGTAAGAGATAATGCCTTTTGCTCATACGCTCCTCTTCGATAAAACTTCTTCTGCTGTTCCAGAATACTGTCTTTTTTTAGAAAATCACGCAGAGTGGAACGTTTTACTACGTGTTCGGGCAAACCTTCCAAATACGCATCCGCACAAACAAAACACAATCCCTGAATTCCAATCAGTGTTTTGGCCGGATTATTAAAAGCCCTTACCATAGCCAGAGTATGCGGAAATTCCGTTCCGAAAATATGTACCATATCCGGTTTGAAATCATCCACGATTTCCTTCATACGGATTTCCAACTTCTCATCATAATCTTCCGGATGATTGGTATCCTCATAAAAGCCGTAGGCCGTTACTTCATATTCCCCTTTCCATTCAGCCAATTCCTTGCCTGTTGGAAAGCATACTCCAAGAGTCAGTTCTTCGTTCTTTTCCGCTAATATACGTTCTGACAGTCCGGCAAGCCAGCCTTCTCTGTTTCCCGCATCCATATTCAGATGTGAAGCAATCACAGGCAAACACCTGTTACACACCCATAACACTCTCATTTGGAAACTCCTCCCAACTCTTTTATTTACCCGTACCATACAACTTCGTTTTTATACGGTCGTACACACCGGCTAACGGACTTCTTTGGGCAATCCAGAAACGCAACGGCTGTAACGTAATAATCATAATCATGCGATAACAAAAAAGCTTTCCTTTCGGCATATACATACCGGTAATCTTGCGATGTTCTTTTTTATCTTTCTTGCGGTTTTCTTTTGTTTCAGAAAAACCGCCGCCTTCATAATTGGCAACAACAACTCCAGTATAACAGGGACGTACCGCTTTCTTATAGTATTGCCTTAAAAAGAATTCATAATCTGCGCGAATTCGATAGCTCAAATCAAAACCCTTATCTGCGAACAATTCCTTCGCAAAAACGCATGCCTGGTGACAGGGAATATGACGAAAACAAACAAAATCCGTAATTTCGCCCGGCATATGAAGCACTTCTTTGCTCAAACGAAAATAAGCATCCCCGTAATAAATCCCACGATTCGGTTTCTCATCTATTTCTTTCGCAAGATTACTCAAAACATTCTCATCATAGAAGAAGTCACCGCAGTTCATAAAAATAATATATTCGCCTTGCGCCAGTTCCACCGCCTGATTCATAGCGTCATAAATGCCCTGATCTTTGCAACTTTCTACCCTGATTTTCTCTGAAGCCGGAAGAATTTCTAAGGAACCATCGGTTGATAATCCGTCTTTTATCAATATCTCATAATTATCATATGTCTGACGTAACACATCGGTTACGGTTTCTTTTAATTTATCGCCGGCATTATAGGTTACCGTTATTACCGAGAAACGAACCATTTTATCCTCACTTATTTTAATTCAAAATCCAATTCAGATACGGTACAATTCGAGTTCCGTCATCCTTGCAGGAATGCAGGAAAAATACAAAATAACCAATTCCCGCAATTATAATTACTATCGTAAAAAATACTCTTTGCCACTTCTTCGGTATTGAACGAATTACCGAAGGAATCAGAAAAATCTGAAACACATTTAGAAAGAAACCGATTCTTGATACCACCGGAATGAATGAACAGCAGGCATATACAATCAACGCCTCAACACTTAAGTTAAAGTAAAGCATATTCTTCCGGTTATCTTTCAACGCACTTTTATAATAAATCAACGCAAACAACAAGACACCAATGCATCTTGCTATGTTAATAATGGATGTATCTCCGGTATCATAAACAGAATTCTCATAAAACGGATAAAAGATAAAAATAAGCCTTCTGTAAAACTGCGGAAACAGCAACAACGAAGCCACAACTACACCTACAATAGGCACATTCCACTTATTCCACTTCATCAACGCCAGCGGATAAGCTAACAACACAAACAATACCGCCATATGGAAAGGTGCTGCAAGCAATATACAAAGCACAAAGTGCGCATAGCGCTTCTTCAAAATAAATTTCACGGAATATACCGCAACCGCCAGCACCAGATAATATCGAATCGAATTAAAACTGGATAAATAATATCCAAACACCATAAACAGGAAGAAAGACATTCCGAAATTCTCAGACTGGTCGCACATTGCTTTCATAAAAAATAACATTGTAAAAAAAGCAACCACTGCAAAAATTGTAATGTAACTCTTTCCTTCCGAACCGAATATAAACTGGCAAATACGAACAAGCCAGTTAAAACCAAACTCCGTGGAAACATATCTGTCTTGTGCAATTAAGCTAAAAATAGATGTATACTCCCAATAATCGTGCCCGATTGCAATTCTGCAAGCCGACACTCCAAACAATGCCAAAAAAATCATCGCAATTAAGCTTTTATTCTTCAGTTGTTGCCTGGTTGCATTCATCAAAGAGTAGGTGGTATTTTCAGATACGGCAACCGCATTATTCTGTTCAACCATAAAACCCATAACACAGGTCATAATTGCAAGAACTATATAAACTGCCATATCTTCACCCCTTTCTTATTGCATTTTCTTTTCTTTTTTTCCTTGTCGGATTCCTTCGCGTATCAAGCGGTACGCCTGTTTTTGTTTTATTTCACCCTGAAACATTTCCTTTTTGGTCAGAACAAAGCGCAACGCCCACAACCAGGCCATATTGCCGTATAAGAAGGCGAACAGCACGCCTCTGTCAAAAAAGAATTTCTCCGTATATCCTTTGAACCAGGTGGATTCTCTCGCTTCTTCTTTGCCGATTACCACGTCTGTAGCATACATTTTCAGACCGCGGTCAGCACATTGTTTTAAAAACAGACTATCTTCCCCGTTACTATACTTGGCACCGCCGCCAAACAACTCCGAATACCAAACTTTGCTTCTTTCCAAGGCTTCTTTTCGAACCGCTATACTGTAAGCAGGATAACGTCCGCAATTATACCATTTCACCCGCAAAAAACCTTCATTCCAGTAAGTCCTTCGTTCCGGACAAACCTCCACATTAAACAAGAGTAAATCTGCTTCCGGATGTTTCTCAAATTCATTTAAAATATCCTGCTCATAACCATCGCAATACTCTATGTCTTCATCCGAAAAGAGTAAAATATCTTTTGAAGCATGCTCCAATGCAAGATTACGGCTTTTTCCTACGCCACGTTCATTGCGATGAAAAACCTTAATTTCATAATCACCGATATTTATCTTTTCTTCACTGTTTTTATCGCACTGATTTATCAAAACCGCATCACAGTTTACGTGCATTTTGTTCAATAATTCTCCGGGGTTCTGGTTCACCGAAGAAATCAGCATCTCCAACTGCATCCCAATTCCTCTTACCAAATATCATCTAACTTAAATTCATCTGTATCAGTATCTTCATCCTCGTCTTGCTTATCGCCTTTCGCACCAAAGGGAAGTGCATCGTAATAATACATTTTTAACAATGAAGGATCACCGTCATAAAGCAAAGCACCAAGAATATTACATCCCTGCTTTACCAGAACATCAATCGCACGTTCCAGCAACTTGCCGTTATGTGCTCCCATCTGCACCATAAGAATTACGCCTTCTGCTTTCGCACATTCCTCAACCACGTCCACGTCATCATTTATAGACTCCACTCTCATAATTTCATAATCGGGCGAAGTAAAAAAAGCATCCGCATCCCGCATATTCCCCATCGCAATTGCAAGTAATTCATCCTGTTCCAGCTTTTGCTTTGCATCTTTTAGTATCTGGAACGGAAACTCACTTTTACTACGTATGGCCGTATCTGCCACAACAATTTTTTTACAATTTTTCGTGAGACTTTTATAATTCAGCTTAATTGCCTGCCGTCCCCATAATCTGCTTTTTGCAACAGCATTTTTTTGACCTACCATATTTTCAGCAATTATCTCGCCCTTTTTCATTCGTAAACAAATACCCAAAACAGGGATTCCGAAGCGTTGTTCAAACTGCTTTGCAACATAAATAGAATCATCAAAAACATACTGAAGAATAATTCCAAACATAGCCAAAAGTGCACCGATTACAGCACCTGTAACTGCCATACGTAACGTTCTGTCATCAGAGACAATCTCCTCTGCCGAATCCGCCTCGGTAAACACAGAAATAGTATCAATATCTACCATTTCTTCACCCAGTGATTTGATTGCCAGCTGGTAAGCCTGAGCAATTTGGATAGACAATTCAGGATCATCTGTCGTTACCTTTAATGTAACAAATCGAACATCCGACTCTAAACCGGCCGAAACAACCTTCTTGAGATATTCTTCCGTCACACTGGCATCACCGATATATTCCATCGCATAATCAATTGCTTTATCCGTATGAACAAGATTTTGCCATGTATAGTCGTTGATATAGACATTTTCCAAACGCACATCTTCCGCATAAATCAAATATAATTCACTTGTTGCCACATACTGATGCTCATCTACCAGAACAAAGTTTTTCAAATAGTAAGCAAGCGCAAACACCAATGCTCCAATAATTGTAAAATATGCAACAAATCTTATTCTTTTGATGAAATAGATTAGTAACAGTTTTAAATCTGCCGGTTCATCTTCATATTTACAGGAAAAAAAACTTCTTTTTTTCTCTTCCATACGCAACTCTTCCCTCTCGACTTTATTCTTCCGAATCTGTTTTTTTCTCAGTGTTTTTTAAAGCAGTTTTCTGTTCTTTGTTAACACCTTCCGTACTATCGGGCGTAATCAACACCTTCAGAGTCAAAAGCATTAATTTAATATCCAACCAAACCGAATAATTTTCGATATAAGTCAAATCAAGTTTCAACTTATCATACGGAGTAGTATTGTATTTGCCGTACACCTGCGCATAACCTGCCAGTCCTGCTTTTACCTTGGTACGAAACGCAAACTCCGGCATGTCCTCAATATACTGCTTAATGATTTCCGGTCTCTCAGGTCTTGGCCCAATGAAAGACATATCACCTTTTATAATGTTAAAAAGCTGCGGAAGTTCGTCAATTCTTACAGTTCTAATAAAACGACCAAAAGGAGTAATTCGCGGATCCCCTTTAGACGCCAGCCTTGCCACGCCGTCCTTTTCTGCATCCACACGCATACTCCTGAATTTAATAATATGAAATTCCTTGTTGTTCAAGGTGCAACGCACCTGCTTATAAAAGACCGGTCCGCCGTCCGACAACTTAATAATCAACGCCGAAATCAACATAATCGGCGATGTAATAATCACAAGAAGAATTGCGCACACCAAATCAATGGTACGCTTAATAAATCGCTGTTCAATACGCAACGCATACTCTCTGGTTAAAAGAATCGGTGTATCAAACAAATGCATTTTTTCACAACCCATAACAATAACGTCAGGGATTTTGGGCATCATATATACTCGAATGGAGTGCTGATAGCAGAACTTCATCAACTCATTACGGTCTGTAGTCGGAATATCCCACAAAACAATACCGGCATAACGTTCCAAAACCTCTTTCTGGATCGCTTCATATCCTTCACTGATATTCATGCACTTCGCAATTATATAACGATCTTTTCTGGTATTAAACTTAAACAAAATATCCTCAATGGAACGTTCACCATGTACAAGCAAAAGTTCTCTCGGCGGAAATACCATTTTGTAAAATGCATCACTGACAAATACCCAAATCAAATTAAAAACCAACTGTGCTGCCGTCATAATCAATATAGCCTTAGGCTCAACCAAGCCCGCATTCATCAATGACAAAATCGCATATGCCAATGCATTTGCCATCAAGGTAGAAAATGTTTGTGACAAAAATACGTCGAAGGGTTTTAAGTAACCAATTTTAGTTCCTCCATACGTAGAATAGAAGAACAAAAGCAAAATTGCATACAACGCAATTACCAGTAAGTCACCCTTAATGTAAAATTCCGATACAACACTTGTTTTGTAATATTTGTACCAAATAAAAGCATAGGCAACAATTTGTACAATTAAACTTATTGATGTAAGCTGAAGCACAACCAAGCGCTTCACGGATTCCATTCGTTTCATTTATGTTCAAGTCCTTTCTCAGACAAAATCACTAAAATAGCAACGCGCCCCAATATAGGCATTTTAGATTATTCTTATAATTATAACATTTTTGAATACTTTATTCAACAATACAACATTTTAGCCGTTCAATTTAATAACCAATACATCTTCTATATAATCCACACTGCCTTCTGCCGGAAATTTCGGCATTTCCTTAAATTCTTCCGTTTCCGTCAGTCGTATTTCTTCTTCCGCAGGTATTGTCGAAATGGTCACGCCCAGATAATGTTTAAAAAACTCCGCATATTTCTCCGTGGAATTCACACACAACTCGCCTGCCACTCCAAAATACCCTATCAAATCATTAACCGTAATATCCGTAGCAGGATAATTCTCTGTAGCGGGGAAACCACCAAGAATCGCCACCTTCGTCCCCTGTTCGTACCCTTCCGTCTGCTCAATTCGGTCAACAATGCGTACGCAGGTCGCATAGGTTTTTTCATATCTTTCGTTCATGTTAAACGTAACCACATTTGCCATCACTGCAAAGCTAAAAGATAAAATAACGGCACAAATGCATACAACCGCTGCAACCGCCTTTTTACTGATTACGCAGACTTTCTTTCCTTCAAAATCCAGTTTTTCCGCCAAAAGTACAGCAAAGATAAAAAACAATGCCCAGGGAAGTCGCATCAGCAAGTGAAAATAAGTACCGGGTGATAAAATATTTACAATCGTTGCACCAAACGGAATTACTGCTACCAGCACACCTGCCAGCAAAATACGCACCACGCTTTTGTATCTTTTATTCTTAATAAAATGAACCACATATAAAACTACCGCGCATACTGCAATCAGCAGGAATGCATACTTCATAATTTCAGTGGTAGTCAGTACATTTGACCATCTTGCAAAGTTTATAAAATTATCCCAGGCTGATTTAAGCCCAGCAGGAAGTTCCGCCAACGCAAAGGTTCCGATACGGTCCGTTCCCTGATAGCCGGAAATCTCTACGGCTTTTAGCTTGAGCATAATCTTTAAGGTAATGACATAGAAGGCATATGAGCCGATTCCCATCACCATATAACGCCAAATTTTATTCCAAACAGGCTTCAGCTTATCTTCATCCAACAAATCCGTCAGCAAGCGAATCGCACATAAAATAATGGCAAACGACAGATACGCCTGGTAAATACCCATACTGACACCCAGCAATACAATTCCGCCGATAAAACCGTATTTTTTACGGTCTGTAACCAAAAACGCAAGGGCCGATAAAAGAACTGCAAGCATATAACCGTCCACGGTATACATATAGCAAAATGTAGAAGATACCGCGGGAAAAGTCACCAGAAGACCGGCTGTTAAAATCGCACCCGTTTTACTCTGAATACCAAGGCCTTCCACTACCACAACTGAAGCCAGTGCCAGGTAGAAAATCGCCAACACACCGTTTATCCAAGGCAAATTGTAAAATGAACTGATGCCGCAGGCATAGGTAAGAAACTGTCTGCCGGACGTAATCATATCCTGATCCGAATAAATATTCCACATAGAATCAAAGGTCATAAAATTGCTTGTCATAAAATACATATAGGTCAGCAGTCCGATTACAACGCACGCAAAGAAAGCCGCCCACCACTGCGGTTTGATTTTGCCGGCTATTCTTTTAAAAATATCATCTGTTGTCATTATTTTTTCCACTGTATTCTCACCTTGTGCTAATCATCCCTGCCCTAACACCTTGCACCCACATTATAAAACCGGTCTACATTCTGCGTTTTACCGCACGAATTGCCCAGCCCACAAATAAATACATACTGTAAAAAATGTTTAATTTTTCCTGCTTGCGATATAAATTCCAAATTCTTCGCAAAGCCTCTAATTTATTGGAGGAAAGAGAATTAGCAGGTCTTCGATAAATCACAAGGTTTTCATTCAAACCATAAGCCACGACGCCCTCTCTCAGAATTCGAAACCACAATGCAGTATCTTCACTTTTTACATTCGGCATATATAATTTATCTTTTTCAATGCACCTAACATCAAACATTACCGTCGACGTAAAAATCGTGGTATTGTTCAATGCCTGCTTATAGGATAACGTCTCCGGCACGCGAACGATTTTACCCGTAGGATTGGCATTCTCATCGCCGAATTCATACCCCGTAAAAGCAAAGGCCGCGTTTTTCTTCTGCATAAAAGCAACCTGGCGGGACAATTTATTCGGTCGCCACAAATCATCCGCATCAATATACCCGACATAAGTGCCTGTAGCTTGTCGCATACCCTCATTTCGGGCATTGGCAGCTCCGGCATTGCCATCCATAATAATCAAACGGATGCGTTCATCCTTAAAAGCCTGTATCCTGGCCACGCTATCATCCGTCGAACCGTTTTCTACAAGAATCAGTTCCCAGTTCTCATAATCCTGGTCCAGCACACTTTGAATGGTCTTCTCTATGTAATTAGCTGCATTATAAACCGGTACAATAATGCTTACTTTTTCCTGCATATTAACCTCCGGAACGCACCTTACCATATTCCTTAAAAATAGCATTCTGATAAAATGTCATAAAAATACACTTTAGTATACCACATTCTGAAAATAACGTCATCCTTTTCTTACTTTTTGCGGCAAAGTTTCACAAAAAAACATTGTGACATTTGTATATTTACATTTTTCAACAAATGTGTTACTTTTATGCCGTAGTTGGTACAGAATTACCGTTTCACGTAGAAAGGAGTCAATTATGCGCGAACGAATGTCGGTGCCTGATTTGGAGCGCTACGTAACCCAAATCATGTTGGACATGGGAATTCCCGCCCATCTCAAGGGATACCACTACTTAAGAGAAGCCATCCTGATTTCTGAACAGGATATGGAGACAGTTACCAGTGTGACCAAGCTTTTGTATCCATCGATTGCCAAACGCTATCACACCACGGAACAGAAGGTGGAACGTGCTATCCGAAACGCTATTGAAGTTTCCTGGCAACGCGGTAATATTTCGATTTTCGAAGAGTTGTTCGGATATTCATCACTAAACGGAAGACAACGCCCTACCAACAGCGAATACATATTCCGCCTGGCTGATAAAATACGTTTGGATATTGCCGGATAAGAATGCAAATGAAATACTTAAGAAAAGTAAAAGACAGTAGTTTTCACACTACTGTCTTTTTAGATTTCTTATCGAATTTTTATTGATTTACCTTACGATAAATAATATACAATTCGTCCTCGTAAATGATGGTATATTCACTTTCCAAACGTCCGCCAAATTCCTCACGGAAAGTCTCATAATCTCTTACAATCCAGCCTGAATTCTGCTCTAATGCCGGAGTCTTCGAGAAAAACAAATACTCTGCTTCTTCCGGTAAAATACCGTCCTCCATAATGAAATTCACACCGACGCCTGCAGGCATTGCACAAATTGCTTTCGGCTCCATCGTATACATGGCAACGGTATTTTCCCAAGGATTCTCAGAGTCCGTCACACTGATTACCTCCGCAATTTCAGCCTCCAACACATCCCATTCTGCATATTCTTCCGCACTCATATAATGTCCGGTCATAAAATAATCCATATTCACTGGCAGGAAGAACAAACTCACAGCCTGAAACACAAGAAGTCCGTTGTATAGCCATTTGCCATCCATCATTGCCATAAGATACATTGCAAAAATCACCACAATGTAAGTTCCACGCATAAAAGTGAACGGATCAATGGAATACAGCGTCATATACATACCAAAGAACAATGCAATGCTGTAAATTACAATGATTGCAATAATAATATCTTTACCCGGCTGCCCTTTTATTATCGCCTCCCCTTGTTTTTCTTTTTCATCAACCTCATTTCCCGTTTCCTTTATATTTTCAGAAATGATGCGATTTCCTATTTGTTTTCTCTTCTTTTTTAAGATAAAAGCAATCACGATTCCAAGCGCAACCAACGCCAGAACCAATGCAAAAAGCACATGGAAAGGAATCAACGGATTCGTATAAACGTAAGTCCACAAGCGGAACACATCACCCGCACCCTGTTTCACCATTCCTAAGAAAGCGCGTATTGCACCGCCAATATCCATACTTTTCACAGCGTTTAACAATCGCTCGGTTTTATGGATATTGTAATTACTTGAAATCAAATGCAAGAGATAATAACTGCCCAATGCCTCTACACCAAGAGCCACCAAGGAAACGATAACTTTCTTCCACAATTTACATTGCTTCATAATGCCAAAAATATAAATCGGAACGCAAAATGCAAAGAATATATAAACCTGCGTAGCACCAATAATTAACAGCGGTGTCACCACATACTTGACTATTTTCGGACTTGTCCGGAAATAAATCTGATACAGAAGCCCCGCCAATACAATGGCAATGGCATAGCGAAACATTTCCGACATATTGACGGATAAATACAGGATAAAAACAGCCGATCCTGCCTGGGTAAGGGCTAATTTGATACTCTGTTTTTTATCCGGTTTTACACAGAAATAAAAGATTAGATTTGCTAATGTAATGTAAAAAAGGTTAACAAAATATACAAACCCTTTGGACAACGGAAAAATATGGGCAAAAATAACGTAAGGCCAGATAATCGCAGGACTCCAGGCACCGCCTGTTCCCAATATAGCGTGGTTTCCGTTAAACCCCCAGTAACCTGCCGGCGATAAATACTCCGTATAAGTCTTAATCAACTGATAATAGGCTGCTTCATCGTTCCACATCAACCCCGGAACCGCAGACATTCCGCCATTACGCAAATAATGGTAAATTGCCACAATTCCTGCAAGAATCAAGGGCATCACAATCATAAGCAACGCTGCCAAATTAATATTCAATTTTCTTTTTGCATTAGTCGCAACCTGCTTTGACATAATAAAACAGTCCTTTTTTACAATTATATTCTATCAACAAAGTTTAACACGCAGAGTATCAGATTTCAAGAAAATGGTTATTATTGTTGTTTTTTTTCTCTTTTTTGGGTATAATGCTTTTTAGTTGCATAGGGTATGTACTATGCTTGAAGTGTAAACAATAAGTGAGGCTTTTACATATGACATTTTTGCAGGAACTTATACACAACGAGATATTAATGTCTGCCGGATTAAGTTGGGGATTGGCGCAGATTATTAAAACCATAATCCATTTAATTCTCACCAAGAAATTTGTGGCAGAGCGCTTAATCGGAAGCGGCGGAATGCCCAGTTGCCATTCAGCAACCGTATGCGCACTCACAACTTCCGTAATCATAAACGAAGGCGTTCATTCACCTTTCTTTGCGATTGCCGCTATCCTTTCCATCATCGTAATGTACGATGCAATGGGCGTTCGTCGCGAAACCGGAATTCAGGCTAGAGTCTTAAATGAGCTTACCGAAGTTATCGAGAAGATGGGTAGTGATTTAAGTAACGATGAGAAACTGAAAGAATTTGTAGGCCATACTCCCATTCAGGTATTTGTCGGTGCAGTTTTAGGTATCATTATTGCATTGATTTACTGTTTAGTGATTATTAAATAAATTTTATATATGCGAAAGGGCTGTCAATTGCGACAGCCCTTTTTACTTTCTCTTATCTTCTCAAATCGTATCATTATTACTATTTCACTAATAACTTAACTCCGGAAACATCTTACACTTCCTGCTTTAACAACCATTCCATATATTCCGCAATTGCAACCTTCCAATCCGCAAACATAAAATCAGTTGTTAATTTTAACATATAATTGTCTAATACAGAATAAGCCGGACGTTTCGCCTTGGCAGCAAATTCGTCGCTGGTAATGCGATTTACTTTTACATCTTTTCCTGCCAATCTGAAAATTTCTTCCGCAAAATCAGCCCAACTGCACACACCTTCGCAGGTTCCGTGGAACACACCGTAATTGTCCGTGAATAAAAGGGTATCCATTGCTTTAGCCAATTCCTTGGTACTGGTAGGGCTTCCCACCTGATCGTTTACGACACTCACTTCTGTTTTGGTTTCGGCAAGACGCAACATTGTCTTAACAAAGTTTTTACCATCGCCGTATAACCATGCAGTTCTTATAATAAAATATTTGTCCGCAAATTCTCTTACGAAGTTTTCACCCGCAAGCTTACTTGCACCATACACTCCCTGAGGGCCGGTTACGTCAAACTCTCTGTAAGGCTTGTCAGCATCACCCGCAAAAACATAATCAGTAGAAATATGCATTAATTTGGCATCGTTCTGCTTTGCCGCAATTGCAAGATTTCTAGGGCCGATTGCATTGATTTTATATGCCAGTTCTTCCTGGTCTTCACAAGCATCCACTGCTGTATGTGCTGCACAATTCACGATAGCGTAAGGCTTTTCTTTCGCCACAAATGCCTGCACTGCTGCCAAATCCGTAATATCCAATTCATCTACATCCGTATTAATGCAAACGATATCATCTCTATCCTTGTACAACTCATTGATTGCACGTCCAAGCTGTCCGTTTCCTCCGGTAATAATTAATTTCTTCATATTTTCCTCCATTAAAAAATAAAGAATTTTAGTAAAATTAGTTTATCATTTATAGTATTTTTTGTAAAGCACACTACAAATCAAATAAACCACACGTAACTTCGACTTCTTCTATTCACAAACGCACTTCCTCAAATACGTCTCGGATTTACTTGCGCAAGACGCGTCAATTACCGCTTCGGCACGATAGATCGCACTTTCAAACCACTCCTTCGCCTCTGCGAACTTTTCTTTTTCATAAAAGTATATTCCCAATTCCAGGCACACCTCCGCACAAGGCATAGTCGCAACCGCTTTTAGCGCACATTCAAGAAAAGACACTTCTTTCCCTTCCAAGCGTAGCGTTTTACACAAAACGCACAATGCCTCCTGATATTCGCTTTCATTACGGCTTTCATCCTGCAAACTGCCTTCAAAGAAGTCTCTCGCCGCAATCAAATCCTCTTTTTCACCGGAAAGCATCAGCTCTCTAGCATACATTTTATGAAGTTTTGCAGATAATCGCTCACCCTTCGCAATCATCCCCTGAAAGATTCGAAAATCTCTTGATGCGTGATTATCATGGGGCCTGTGCAAAATCTCAATATCGCTGTCGAATACCACGGGCTCGGTTCTTACAGTCTCATGAATCGGGTCAATCCATGTAAATTCGCGCAATCTTTTATACAACTTCGGCCGATACTCTTTATCAAAATTCTCCGTCGTATTGAACTCAGGCGGTGTCACATACCACATCTGCACGATTTCCACTTCCGGAATCAATGCTTCCTTCAGCTGCAGGAAACGTTGTCTGTTCATTTCATCCAACACCTCGTCCGCATCCGCCGAATAAATATACTCGCATTTCGCTTTGGAAAAAGCATAATTCCTGGCCGCGCTGAAATCATCAATCCATTTAAAATCATAGACCTGATTTGTAAAACATGCAGCAATTTCCTTGGTCCTATCAGAAGAACCCGTATCTACAATAATCAATTCATCCCAGATTCCCTGCAGGGATAAAAGACATCTTTCCAATACTTTTTCTTCATTCTTGACAATCATACATACACTGATACTTGCCATAAATACGCCCTTTCCGACGGTGCAAAATCCGCCTCTTGCTTATTTCCAGCCTTCTCCAACTGCTTTTCTTTTGATTATACTGGAATTTCATCGTTTTTTGTTGTAAAATATATCTGTAATTTAATTTTTACGAAATAATAATTTGTCATTTTTAAAACAAATACCATTTGGTATCTAGGGGGTTTTATGAAATTCATTCACAAATTACTATTATTAACTGTTTTGATTTTTAGCTTCGGCGCACTGCTTTGCGGTTGCAAGGAACCGGAATTAACTGTCAACTACTACGTGGACGGTACCTTAAACAACACCGCACCCGACCGCAATTTTTATGATTTCATATCCATCGAATGCAGCAATGATAAAACAGAAGCTGTTTGGGATATGAACACCTGGCAGTTAACCACGGACAAGCTTAAGAAAGATACTACTGTTAATATCTATTTCCAATATACAGTTTCTCCGTTTAAAATTAACGGGGTTGGATATGCCACTTTACAGGATGCTTTCAATTCTGTTACGGACAGTAATCCCGTAACCATTGAGACTACAGCAGATTTTAAAGGTTTCGCAGCAACTCCCGTAGGTTCGGATATTACTCTGAACTTAAACGGCTTTACACTGGACGGCGAAGGCTTTGACACCATCACCTGTAACGGCACAATGACCATCAACGGCGAAGGTATCATTACCAATACGGTTGCCGAAGAATACTCCAAATCACTTGTAAATTACGGCACAATGACCATCAATAATGTCACAGTAGAAAATACTACTGCCAACGTAGCAATTTGGAACAGTAACAATGGGGGCAGCGTAATGAATATTAACGATTGCACCATTACCAGAGAAGAATTGGATTGCATCGTTGTCATCAACTCAGGCGAAATGCATATTAACAGCGGAACCATTACCGGCGCAGGCGATAAGACCCATCCCGTTGTTTACAACAATACTGACATCGCCGTACTTCACTTAAACGGCGGCATCATTACAAATAACAGCGGTAATTACACCGTATATAACGACGCCGGCACCGTATACCATAACGATACAGTGGCCGAAAACACTTATGGCGTGGAAACTGCTGAGTAATCACAATACGACAATTTAATGGATAAAAGATACGGACTGAATTGGTTATTGCCATATTCAGTCCTCTTTTATTTTTGAATTATATCAGTGCTTTCGCCACGAATTACACCACTTCTGTTTCCAGATAATCATATGCCTCTTTTGTAACCCAGGTTGACACACTGCCACCGTCAACGCGGAATTCGCCCCAGCCATCCGCATCAATCGCAACAATTTCCGTACATTTACCGGTTACATCCTTAAAAGTCGTTCCGGCAAACTTCTTGCCCATTAACATCCTCTTACTTCCGCCCGGGCCGTCCGAAAGCAACACGGCAAGTCCCGAATGTTTCCACTCTTCATCACCCGTGCGAACCCAGCCCACAATATTCTCGTGGTCAAAATAGTCCACCTGTTCTCCATAAGCATACTTTTCACGGATTTTAATCATCTTCTTCAAATCCGGCATCGGAAGGATATTATGAGAAGGCAAACCATAATAATCTCCGTAAAAGACGCAGGGAAGCCCCTCTTTACGGAATAAAATACACGCATATGCCAAGGGCTTAAACCACCCCTGCACAAAGGAACACAACGCCTGTCCGGGCTGCGTATCATGATTATCCACAAAAGTAACCGCATTCGCGCTTCTGTGTTCCACCAGCGTATTATCCAGAAGATATCGCATATCATAGGTTCCGCCCTGGTTTGATGCATTATAAAAATTAAAATGCAAGGGTACATCAAACAGTGACATACAATTATCAACACTGTCCAAATATCTCAAAAGCCTGCGTAAATCCGCATGCCAGTATTCCGCCACGGCAAACATATTTTTACCGGCCTTTTCACGGATTTTATCAAGCCATTCCTTATAAAAGGTCGCGTTGATGTGTTTCACCGCATCCAGACGAAAGCCGTCCATTCCCACGGTTTCTTCGTACCACATACCCCATTTGACAAGTTGCGCCCGAACCGCCGCATTCTCCATATCCAGGTCAGCACCCATCAAATAGTCAAAGTTAGCCTTTTCCTCGTCCGTCTGTCCGTCCCAGCGTTTTCCTTCAAATAAAAACAACGCCCTGCGCTTTGTGTTTTCATCCCAGTCAACACCGTTAAAATGGCTGCTGTTCCATGTGAAATCAGAGTATTTACCACCACGGCCCGGAAAATCAAAAATCGTCCATGCAGAAATTTCTTTCTGTGTCTGCACAATCTGGTTACGATTGTTTTCAGCCACTTCCGTAGCCATAACCATTTCACAGGCATCCGCACCCATCATATGATTTAAAACAATATCCGAAAGCACCTCGATGTCGTTCTTCTGCAAGGATTTGACCGCCTCCAGATACTCTTCTTTGGTTCCGTATTTGGTCGATATGGTTCCCTTCTGATCGAATTCGCCAAGGTCATAGGTATCGTAGACACCATAACCCACATCATTCATTCCCTGCATTCCTTTATAGGCAGGCGGCAACCACACTTTGGTAATTCCCGCTTCTTTTAATTTGGGTGCCTGTGCCTTGCATCGCTTCCAAAGTAACTGGTCCGCAGGCAAGTCCCACTCAAAATATTGCATTAACGTTTCGTTTTTCATCCCTTTTTTACACCTCATATACTAAGATTTGCTTCTGACATTCTGCTTTTATCTTTTGTATATCAAATCCTAACGCTACTTTGCAAGCGGATATTCGTTACACAGCAATCTATAAGGCTCTTCATCTTCCTCAATCTCAGGAAACCTTCCCACAGGCTCATAAAAACGGTTATCCGTATTGTCATCATTACACATTGATACTTCGCCGATTAACACATCTCCCGTGCCTTCTACCACGTCAAAATCATGATACTGATGGGGCCACAAGGTAATGCTTTCGCCGGGACGGAGCTCCACACCGGTTCCTGCTTTCACATAGTAGGAACGGCCGTCTGCATTTACCAGTACGTCCGTATCATCCAGTTCCCCGTCCTTGTCGTTGTATACGTGGATAATCAGGGTACCACCGCCACGATTGATAATATCTTCACTTTTATTCCAATGAAAATGCATAGGCGAATGCTGGCCTTCTTTCAGCATCAGAAGTTTCTCCGCATATACCTTTTTATACTTGGGGTTGTTCTGGTTGCCGTTACGCAAGGTAATCAGCGCAAAACCAACCTTCTCGAAATCACCGAGACCATAATCCGTAATGTCCCATCCCAGCATATTATCGCGAATTTCATCATATTCGTGACCCTTTTCTTCCCAATCTTCCTTGGTCCAATTGCAGAACGGCGGTAATGCAAAGCCGTGTTTCTTTGCCAATGCTTCCATCTCTTTGATTGCTTTATTTACTTCTGAACGTTTCATACTGTACTCGTCTCCTTTTCTAATATTGCATCTTATCTTTGATTTTAACATCCTTACAATACATCATAGTACAGTTCTATGTATTGTTAATTCTACTTACAGCAAAGAGCCCTTATAAAAGGACTCTTTCAAATACTAAAAATTCTCTCTCATATTCTGGATGATTCCCGAAGGCTTCTGCTCAAAAATTCTACGAAGTTTCTCCGCATAATTGTACTCTCGTAAAACCTTCTCATAACCGGCACGGGCGATCTGCCTACGTTCTTCTTCATGCTCTAGGTAGTACTGTACCTTCTCCACCATTTCTTCCAAGCTACGATACATTACAATTTCTTTGCCGTCTTCGAACTCTCTCGCCAAATCTTCCTGGTAATTTACCAGTACAAAGCCTTGACAAGCCATAATTTCCAGAACTCTCAAGGGCACACCGCTTCGAATCGCACGTGGCGTGACATAAATATTGATTTTACTTCCGTTATAAACCAACGGTGCACATTTCGCAAAATCCACAGGACCGCAATTATGAATCTCCGGAAACTTCTCCGTGTTGGATATTGTATATAACTTAAAATCAAACTTTCTCGCCAAAGTGCGGGCCATTAATTTACGTTCTTCCACCGTAATTTTGCGAGCAAGAACAGACTGAATTGCAATATCTTCCTGGTTAGCAAAGAAGAAATGATCCTGGCCGTACTCCACTTCTTCCAGCAAAAACTCTACCATTTCATCTGTCACTCCGCGTCCAAGGACTTCTTTGCCATAAGCAAAACGCTTCTCTTTAATCATCTCAAGGATTTCTTTGTAAATATCCTTTTCTCTCGCCTCTGCGGAAATACGGTTGAATAAATTATTGGCACTTTCATATAACGTACCCACAAAAGATACATCCGCCTTATACTTCTCAATCTGCTCCGGCGTTGCATTTGCCAATGCACTTGTTAAAAGTTCCTTATCCGCTGCCTGCGACATATATTGCATTCCGTTTACATTGTATTGCTTAAGCTCCTGCATATGCATTGAATCAAAAGTAATAATACGATTGCTCGAAAGTTGCGCCGCGTAAGAAAATAAACTCCACTGCGGAATATGATATAACCACGAATAATATGTAATATCCAGTTTCTTAGCTGCCATTGCGACCATCTGAAAATAGTCCACAGAAAACAGCACGTCGGCATGGTACTCGCCTGCATCTTTGGCAAGCGCCCAAAGCTGTTCTTCCGTTGGTTTCTCTTTCAATTCTTCGGCCTGTAAAACCTTTACGAAATGCCCTAAATCCCGCAAAGTGTTCTCAATGACAGGCTCATTAAAAGTCCCCCACTGATAAAAAAGTATTCTCATAATCTTCCCCTATTTTTCGTTACTTCAAGTAACATTTTCCCTTACTTTACAGTATAGGATTTTTTTGCTTTTACGTCAATAAAATAGGGCTTAGTTCTTTCCTTTTTTTATATAAAATGGTAAGATAATTTTGTGAAAAGAAACTATTATTCAATGTCATAAATTACTTTATAAATGGGAGCTATATTATGATTCCATATTCAATTTGTATCATTACCAAAAACGAATGTCATATCTTAGAAGAGTGCCTGCGCCGATTAAAACCACTTGGGCAGGAAATTGTGGTGCTGGATACCGGTTCTACCGACGACACCTGTGATATGGTTGTAAAATATACTGATAAACTGTTTCACTTCGAATGGTGCAATGATTTCTCAGCAGCAAGAAATGAATGTATTAAGCATGCAAGCAATGATTATATTTTGACCGTGGATAGTGATGAATATTTAACAGCGTGGGTGGAAGAGAAGAATCAGGAGTTGATTAAGGCAAATCCGAAGGGGATTGGAAGGATTTATCGTACTGATACTTATACCCAGCAGGGTGAGACAAGAACCGTCCGTGAAGGTATGGGGCGTTTCTTCTCGAAGAAATTATATCATTATGAAGGCAGTATCCACGAACAGATTGTACCCAATGACAAGGGAGAATCTCCTTCATACTATGCTTTAAATGCCGAATTCGACCATATGGCATATGCCGGCGATATTGAAACCAGAGCAAAGCGTTCGAAACGAAACGCAGATTTACTCTTAAAAGAACTTGAGAAGAACCCTGACGATACATATTTTATGTTCCAGCTCGGACAGGCATATTTTATGATGGAAGATTATGAAAGTGCCGTACAAGCTTATGGCAAGGCACTTACGTATGATTTAGATCCACGTTTGGAGTATGTGCAAAGTATGGTAGAATCTTATGGATATGCACTACTCTATACCAAACGCTATCAGGAGGCCTTGGGATTAGAGGGTGTTTATAAAGAATTTGCTGTTAATGCCGACTTCTGTTTCTTAATGGGGCTTATATATATGAATAATGCACTGTTTGATTTGGCAATTCAGGAATTCTTGAATGCAACAAAACAGAAGGTATGTAAGGTGACGGGGGCTGATTCATATAGGGCTTATTATAATGTTGGGGTAATTTATGAGTGCACGGGAAGAATTGATGATGCGTTGAAGTATTATGGAATGTGTGGAGAATTTGAGCCGGCGAAAGGCAGAATAGAATCCTTAACCTAATATTCCTTATTTACTCATGCCACTTTTTTAATAATAAAATTTTTTATTTGCACGCCAAATTTGTCATAAAAAGGAGAACACGATGAACCCTTTCTCAATCTGTTTAATTGCCAAAAATGAAGAAAATAAAATTGAACGTTGTCTTTCGGCTGCGTCTAAGTTAGATGCCGAAATCGTATTGGTTGATACCGGTTCAACCGATAGAACCAAAGAATTGGCAGCAAAATATACAGATAAAATCTATGATTTCGAATGGTGCAATGATTTCTCAGCAGCAAGAAATTTCTCAATCAGCAAAGCAACTTATGATTGGATTTTAGTTTTGGATTGTGATGAATATGTGGAGAGTTTTGATTTAGATGAAATTTCATCCTTTATGACAACAGAAAATTATAATAAAGTCGGTACTATTTTATGCCGCAATCAAATGAATAGTACTTTTGCTTGTATGGAAAGTCAAATACCACGATTTTTTCACCGCAATCATATTGCTTTTTATGGAAATATACACGAGCAATTGTTAACTCACAACAACTCCCTACCCGCAAAATTTAGTATTCCATTAACAATTTATCACGATGGTTATGCCGGTTCCGACGAATTTCTTAAACAGAAATCCAAACGCAACATAGAACTTTTATTAGAACAATTAAAAAATGACCCTAATAATCCTTATCTTTACTTTCAATTAGGTCAATCGGCATCGCAAGCCGGCGCGCATGAAGATGCATATCATTACTATTATAAAGGATTAAGTTTTG
Organism: Lachnospiraceae bacterium; assembly: GCA_017622505.1. GTDB lineage: Bacteria > Bacillota > Clostridia > Lachnospirales > Lachnospiraceae > UBA3766. The sequence goes on along the minus strand of JAGAQZ010000106.1, from coordinate 31,784 downwards.
ATGTAGACCCCCAAGCCACCTATGTTAAACTAATGGTTATTAGTTATGGTGAGTCTATGCTACTTACTAAACGATACGAAGAAGCACTGTGTTTAGAAAATATCTATGAAGAGTTTTCAAACATTGCAGACTTTGTTTGCGTAATGGCAATTATTTATCTTCGAAACAACCAACCTGTTAAAGCAATTTTAGAATTTATGAAAGCCCTGACTAAAACAGAAAAATTTCGTGATGATACCAATAATAATTTCCCGAGACATTATATCGGATTAATATACGAGGCATTAGGAGATACCGAAAATGCAATTGCTTTCTTCAAAGCCTGCAATAACTATCCTCCCGCTTTAGAAAGCCTTAAAAAATATCAATAATATTTAAACCATAATATTCTTAGACAGAAAAAGAGCTGGTCTTTCGACCAGCTCTTTGATAGTTCGCTCGATAATTTGCAATGATATTATCCAAGTAATGATAATACGTTCTGGTTAGACTGGTTAGCCTGTGCCAACATTGAAGTACCTGCCTGAGCAAGGATGTTATTGTTAGAGAACTTAACCATTTCAGAAGCCATATCAGTATCACGAATCTGAGCCTCAGCTGCTGTAGTATTTTCAACTACGTTGTCAAGGTTATTGATTGTGTGCTCTAATCTGTTCTGAACAGCACCAAGATCTGAACGCTGCTTAGAAACATTAATCAAAGCTTCTTTAATATCCTCAATTGCTGTCTGTGCATCATCTGCTGTTGAAATATCAACGCCATCAATACCAATATCAGCTGTGCTCATAGATTCAATAGTAATAGCAATTGTGTTATTACCAGTACCTTCAGAACCAACCTGAAGTTCAACGCCCTTAAAGTTACCATCTAACAACTTCTGCTCGTTAAATGTTACGGATTCGGCAATACGATTGATTTCATCTTTAAGTGCTGCAACTTCTGACTGAAGATATTCACGGTCAGTACTCATATTAGTACCATTTGCTGACTGAACTGCAAGTTCATTCATTCTCTGTAACATATCATGTACTTCTGCCAAAGCACCTTCAGCTGTCTGTACACATGAGATACCGTCCTGTGCATTCTCAGAAGCCTGTGAAAGACCTCTGATCTGTCTACGCATCTTTTCGGAAATTGCTAAACCTGCTGCATCATCTGCTGCACGGTTAATCTTGTAACCTGAAGATAACTTCTCTGTAGACTTTGCCTGTGAGCTTGATGTTAAACCAAGCATTCTGTTTGAGTTCATTGCTGTTAAATTGTGCTGTACTATCATAGTTTTTCCTCCTTGAATTTACGGTAGCATCCTTGCTACTCGTTTGTTAATGGTTGTAGTAAAAGTCCTGACCGTACGCTTCATTTCTCTTACTACGGTGGTTAATAAGTAACTTATTTTGTTTACTTGTATTATATATCGGAGACTTTCCCAAATACTTTATACCTTTTATAAAAAAAATTTAATTTTTTTAAAATTATTCAAAATCCCTTGGGCCAAGCTATTATTCGGGAATAAATATATGCCTTTACAATTAAAATCAACTCTTTTTATCCATTAATTGCGGGTCTACAGTATTAATACGATTCATCTTCTGATAATATTGCATTGCTGCCTGCGATCCGATTTTAGACTGCTTAATGTTCTGACGGCTTTCCGCAATACGACTTTCTACTAATTTCTTATTGCGTTGTTCTAACGCTTCTAATTTAGCACTCTTCTCCGTTAACGTTGCAATACTTGCCTGCATAAAACCAATTTCTGTTTTATACAGTTCCTTCTTCTCTGTTAACAGTTCCTTAATTCGTTCAAACAAATTCTCGAAACCTTCATCCAACTTTAGAAGAGCATCAATTAATTCACCTTTTTCTACTGTCAAATTATCAAAAACATCCCACTCAACCTCTGCCTCTGATAATACTTCTTTCTGCTTTTCACTTTTATCTAGCAAAGATGTCAGAATCTCCTCTTTCTTCCGAAGACTCTCTATCATCATCTGAATATATTGTCTTTCCATATACTTTCCCCTATTCGTTACTATCTGCTATTAAGCGCCGCCTTTACTTTTCTTCATAATTTCAATCCAAGTTTCTCGCAAAGTACGCAGATGCCCAACTACCTCTCGCATAATTTCAGGATCTTTCTTAATATTTGCATCAAAAAGTCTCTGCAGAAGGTATGTATAAATATTATCAAAATCTTTAGCCACTTCATATTTTCGATCTAGTGTGGCACGAAATTCATTAATGATACGTTGCACCTTGATAATATTATTATGAGCCTTCTGTATATCCTTCTCTTCCATTGCTGTTATTGCAATATTACTGAATTTAATTGCACCATCATATAACATTAACGTTAACTCCGCTGGTGATGCCGTTAGAATTTTACTGTTTTGATACTGCGCATAGGGATTGGTTGCCATAACCCAGTCCTCCTTGATTTTATTAAAAACTCCCTACTCCATCGGAAGTAGGGAGTTTTTTATTAGATTATAAAATATTACATATTAAACAAACCTGAAAGTGCATTACCACTTGAATTAAGTTTTGCCATGGCTTTTTCCATTGCCGCAAACTGCTTATAATACCTATCTTCTGCCGCTGATAACTTTTTCTCTAGTTCCTTTATTTCCTTACTATATTTATCATAATCAGATTTCATCTTCTTATCGTTATATACCTTGTACATACTACTGTATTCAGAAGATGACATCTTCTCAGTCATACTATTATATAAATTGCTTGACAATTTAGTAAAGAACTTCGTTACAAGTTCAGGATCAGAAGCAATTGCCGCTTTCAACTTATCGTCTTTGCCTGCCGAATAAGAATCCTCGGAATCCCCATCAATATGGTAAGCATATCTTTCTTTCTCATCCACTTCAAAGTATCCACCAGTTGCAATACCGAAATCTGACAGATAATAAGTTTTACCGTCAATTTCAATACCCTGATTCATAGCCGAACGCATTGCATTCATTACCGAAGATAATGTTGAATCTTTACGAAGAAGAGAATCCTTAATCTTGTCTTCCCAATCCTCAATTTGCTTCTCGGACATTGCTTCCTTCTGCTCATCTGTTAAAGGCTCATATCCCTTTGCAGAAGCAGCAGTATACGACTTATTCATTGCATTGATAGTATCATTATATTCCTTGAAGAAATTCTTCACCATATCATAGATACCACTGGTATCATTTTCGGTAGTAATGGAAATTTCTTCATCCACAACACGATTTACCGTATAAGTCGAACCATTAATGGTAAAAGAATTTGTACTAGATTTAAAAGTAGCACCATTTAATTCCAATTCTGCATCAGCACCTTTGATTCTGGTAGAACCTGCTGAAGCTGTAAGTCCAAGCTTATTAAGTGTATTGGTCGTATTTGCGCCGGCATCTACAAACAAGAAATCATTTGCCACACCTGTTTCTTTGGCACTTACAAATAATCTCTGATTGCCTTCGTCAAAGTTAGCATTTACACCAACTTCTTTTAATTTATTAACGAGCTGACCCATCGTCATATCTTCGCCAATTTCAATCTGAGTAGTTTTACCTTTATACTGAATACCGATAGCGGAACCTACAGCAATACCTAAATCCGCCAACTTGGTATTGTTAGTTACCTTGCCGCCATCTGTTGTAGAAATCTCTGCGCCGGTAAGATATCCCGCCTTAGCAACCGACTTAATTCGCGCTGTATAAGAACCATCCACCGCACCTGCACCTGAAACCACACTTAATGCATTATTAGATGTCGTTGTCTTTTTCTTGCTATATGAATTTGAAAATCTCATACTAGAAAGTTTGCCGGAATACAAACCGTAAATTTTACTGTTCATATCCTTCCAAGCATCCTGCGTCCATTCCAACTTAGTCTGTGCCTGCTTAGCCTCATCTACTCTAGTCTTTTTGGCTGAAACCAATGCACTTACAATACTTTCAGTATCCATACCGGAACTCAAGCCTGTTAATCTCATTAAATCTGACATATGGTTTCCTCCTATCTCTTCTCATCTACAAGGATGCCTGCCAACTCCCATGCTTTGGCAATCATATCCAAAGTCTTCTCGGGCGGAAGTTCCTTGATTACTTTCTTAGTTTCCCGATCTACAATCTTGATTGTAATTCTGTTGGTGCCCTCATGCACACCAAACTGAACATCCGAATAGCTTGCTTTCTTATTGATATCTTCCACAGCTTTACGAATCTGTTCGTTGCTGGGTTCCTTCTGCTGTCCATTCTGAAATTCACTCTGCTCACTTACCTGAGCAACTGCTGCAGTGTTGGCATCCACCATAGGATTTGTTTCTACCATCTGACCTTCCATGGTCACTGGTTGCGGTGTTGCCACCTGGGGTTTAACTACGGGCTGTGCCTGATAAGACATTGCTCCGCCTAATGCTTCAATTGCCATTTCGAATCACCTCCGTGTGATATATGCTTATTGTTTATACGTTACAATGCGGACTATATCCGCTTTCTTATATTTTTTATCGGCAGATTATAAGGAAAAGTTTAGAGATATTTTTAAAAAGTTAACTTAATTCTTTAATCCTTTAGGTTAACTCCATCACACAAGCCGTTTTAGCACAATAATGACATCTTTACTATATTGCTACCATTTATGACACGAATATTTTCACCTCTATATTGTAGCATATAAAACACATTCCAAATATGACATTGTATATTGTCGCAAATACAACCTGTACTCGGGAACTATTTCTTTTAGCCAAAGCGGTATTTGCAAGATATCCTCCGGATTATGATAAATAGAAATTGCAAGCTTCGGTCTATTTTTTATAATTGTTTCTTTTGCACCCTCCAAAGCCTTCAATTCAGCACCTTCAATATCCATTTTTATAAAAGTTGCATCGCTTGCCAATGTATCAATTTTACAAATATCTATTTTTTCTGTTCCTCCATCACATATCAACGAACCTTCACCATCTTGGCTCATAAAACTGCAAACTCCATTTGCATCATATAAACCTTTTTTTATTAATTCTACTTTTTGATTATCTTTGAAATATTTTCTACATCTCTCAAAATGATTCTCATCTGGTTCAAATGCATATATTTTTTTAATTCCGTTAACTGGAATGCTATCTATATCATAGCTACTAGTCCCATCATAACACCCACCATCAACCAAAACATCATTTTCTGTAATATCTAAAATCTCCTGTTCACAATACATCTTGCCAAAAACTTTATATGGACACAATATTTTGTTCTGTGAAACCCCCATATCAAGCAACTGTTCAATAATCTCCTCACAAAAACGAGACGAAGAAGGTGTCACAAGGACATATTCAAATTGAGTATTGTCCTGCAAACACTTCGGGTCACGTATATGCAACCCACGTAGTTGATTGCCCCATTTTTTAGAATCATTATCGACAAAATAAGATGCTTGAATTCCCAACGCGTTTAATAAATCCAAGGTGACTTCGCCCGCAACGCTCGCGCCAAACAAAGCCAACGTTCCTTTATTTTTTTTTAACAAATCTAATATGTTTTTCGCCTGTCGTCGTTGAAAAATGTATTGATTGGACTTTTCGTACGCGCTTACATCTCCAAATAATCGATACATTATATTAGCCTGAAATATAATGCGTGACTCCTCATCTCCCCACATCTGATTTAATCTCTCTACATCCGATATTAATGTATTAACCATTTTCCTTCACCTCATTGTCATTCCACAACCGCAAATAATACACATTCCATATAGGCCATTGAGTAATGACGCAAATAAAATTTATAACTTGGCAATAGTTCCTTCAAATATAGTGGTAATTCAAGCAAATCTTCCGGTTTATGATAAATCGAAATTGCCAATCTTGGTTTATTTCTTTTGATAGTCTCTGAAGCTCCCCTTAACGCTTCCAATTCCGAACCCTCAATATCCAATTTAATAAAGGTTGCATCCGGTGATTCCACGTCAATTGTACGTACAGATATTTTATCCTTTCCATACTCACTAATAGCCGACGACTCACCCGCGCTGGCATTAAAATATACTTCTCCGCTTCGGCTAAATACACCTGCATTTACCATAATGACATTATCCAAGTGCCTTAATGCATCTCGGCATTTTTCCATATTAATCGGATCTGGTTCATATGCATATATTTTTTTAACGCCACCCGGTATAACATTATGAAAATCAATAGCTGTCTCCCCATCAAAGCAACCGCCGTCAACAAAAACATCATTTTGCTTAATCGGTGCAATCTCAGTTTCTATATACATTTTTCCTACAATATCAAACCAAGAAAATACTCTGTCCGGATTTATCTTCCAATTTAGTAACTGTTCTTTAATTTGATAATTTACTTTATAACAGGAAACCGTGATAATAACAAAAGGAGCTTCTTCATCTTCTAATAGTACTTGTGGCGATACAATATCGCAATTATGTAATTTTCTTCCCCACTTATCCGAATTATTATCCACACAATACGCCACACTAATATTATGCTTTTCAAACATCTCCAACATCTCTTCTGCTGCGCATCCTGCCCCAAACAGAACTATTTTTCGATTAGAAATATTAGTAACTACGTCATCTCTATTATGCTTATTTAAAATGTACTTAATAGAATCCCAAAAATATTCCGGACTTTTAAATAAACGATACATTACAAAGCTTCGATATATAACTTTTGATTCTTCATCTTCAAAAAAATCGTATACTTTTTTGTAATCTTCTATCATTTTTTTATAATCTCTTAAGTTCCCACCATCATTCATACTGTTCCTCTCCTAATCCTGAGGTAATATCTACCTCATAATCACCGGTATCCAAATGAAAATACGTATGAGCAATCATCCTTTTAAAAGGTGCAGGATACTCCATATATTGCTCGCCATAAAGCGCCTTTAAAATTCCATCTGTATCTCTGGGAACAGGAAAAGAATGCCCTTCAAACTCCACTTGTACCAAATCCTTATAAGCATTCTTATTACACAAAATAGAACCATATGGATTCGACTTGACAATTAACCATGCACAATAATCTGTATCTTTCTCTTCATACATATTAGCAAAATATTCATAAGCTCTGTACGACCATTTCAAAGGTACAAAGCGTACAATTTTATAGTAAATATTTTTACGATTAAACGGAATATATTTTGCTCTATTATGAGCCCACGCCATCGGCTTAAATACATAATTGCACCACCACGTCTGTCTTTTAGCTGCCATACGTGAAGACGCGCCATTAAAAAGTGGAAATATATCCATTGCCACGCCCTCTTTCTCTGCATTTATTCGTTGTTCATATATTGCGCAATTTGTATACTTTATTCCAATTCTTGCATATACATTATGTACATATATATTCTTTTCATCGTTAACAGAAACATAAAACTTATTATGATTAAGATCTTGCTTGGCAGCCTCAAAAAATCTGTCATAGTCTTTCTTAAACATGACGATATCAGCATCATAATCCCATGGAATAAATCCTTTATGCCGCATCGCACCCAACAAGGTTCCAAAAAAAACAAAGTACGGAATATGATTCTTTTCACAAATACGCTTAATTTCCAACATCAAATCTAATTGAAGCAGTTGCATTCTTCTCAATTCTTCAAATCCACGCAATACCAAAAGATTTCCTTTGTCTTTTTCAAGTGTCCCAATTAATTCATTATAATAATCTTGTAACCATTCCTCTGCCGTTTCGATAATTTGAAACTTATATCCTTCAAAATATACATTTCTAAATTGAGTATATGTTTCATATTTATTTACGCAACCGTTGCATTGCCTACGATTCATTTTATTTATCTCAGGCAGAACAGTTCCCCACTCTTCATAAATATCAATAGGAAGCAATACATATTTACGTTCAGACAACAGCATACTATCTTGAAGCATTTGTTTCACTATATCAAATGCACACTTCTTATCTTCCTTTAGTAACGGAATATTAACTTTACGATATTTCCTTGTTCTGGCAGAGTTCAAGTCCGGTCCTGTCGTTGTTACATTTACAATACTCATATTATGAATATAGCTCTCTACGCTCTCGTAATATGTGTTTTGATCATCAGCAACAGGAAGCAAAGGCACAATCATAATACAGTAATCATAATATCTCTCATCCTTCTTTCGTTCCTGCGGTAATCTGACTTTACTTCTTTTTTTCATTAAGGTATAAACATATTTTGCTTCTGTATTATTTTCAAAATTTTCAATGTAATATGGCAAATCTAATATTTCATTAGCAATTTTTAAAAACCTCACATAATCTTGATGTGGCATAATCATATGTGCCATATAACTACTCGGTAAAAAACCTTCTAATCGGCATGCGCCGTATAATGTATCAAACCCCAATGAGTAATGTAACTTATTCTCTCTACATATTTCATCAAATTTCTTCATTATCTGAAATACAATTTCTTGAGTATAATGTTTTATTGCCATTTATTTTCTCCACTTTTACAGTATAAAATTAATCGCTTTGCACTCTCATATAAATCAATCTCAGCATTCCAACCAAGGTTTCTTAATTTTTGAGCGTCTGCACAAACAACGGACAACGCATGCGCAACTTCCGGATTATTTCTCTGCATAACATCAAATCTTATTTGAATTTTTTTATCTTCAAAAGCATCTATCATTACTTCTGCCAATTCTCTTACCGATGCTTCATTTCTCTCATTTGCTACATTATAAGCATGTCCCTTTTCTCCATATAGCAAAATGTACAACATTCCCATAATTGCATCCGTAATATATATAAATGATCTTATCGCTGTCCCGTCACTTTTAAGTACAATTTCATCTGTATGTATCATTTGATTTACAAAATCTGCATGCAATCTTCCATCATTCATATCAATGCCCGGTCCTATAATTTGTGTAGGTCTTGCTATAGTAACCTGCAAATTATTCTGAATACACTCACACATACACATACTTTCACACGCACGTTTTGCGTTACTGTATACATCCCTTTTATCCAATGGATTAATAACCCCATATACATCTTCAATATGCCTACTAGTATTAACCCACCCATAAACATCTACACTACTAACAAACAATAAACCTTCAGCGTTATTCTTATTTGCTAACGCACAAACATTATAACACCCTTTAACATTCGCATTATAAGTGTCTAATATATTTTTTTGGCACTCTTTTACTCCTGCAGGACTTGCTGCATGGATAATAAAGTCAACTTTCTCTTTTATATTAATCTCGCTACATACATCCTGCAGGACAATTTGGAACATGGAATTTGTAAAATACTTGGCAAATCTATTATTGGCTTTATTTTCATTTCTACACAATGCCAATACTCTGATTTGCGCATCATACCGTTCATTTAACGCCATAAAATAATGTACAAAATATGCCGGTACATAACCTGTGGCGCCCGTAATTAAAATAGTCTTTCTTTTTAATCTCTCTATACAAAAATCAGCTTGTAACATTCTATCGATATCTTCTTTAATAATATCTCGCATATCATCGCTATCCTTTCAGCTCATTTTGCTCAAAAATAGGTTTAATTGCCTCTACAATTGCTATATCTTCAGGATAGGTAACTTTCACACAAAATCGGTCTCCCAAAACCATGCCTACCTCAACTCCCATATTCAACACAAGCTCACTGTCTTCATTAACCTCGACACGATTTTCATCACTTTCATACATCTCATGACCTTTTTTGATGAGTCCATATCGAAACGTCTGTGGACCTTGTTGAATAAACATTTTAGATTTCTGAAGTGTGCATTTTGCCATTTTACCATCATCGCTAAATGTAATTGCATCCGATGCTCGAACCACTGTAATACAAGCATCATACTTATCCATCAACGCAAAGCTGTTATCAATAGTTACTTGCGATACAAATGGACAAACGGCGGTCATAATGATTACAATATCATCTTCATTTGCATTTATTTGTTTTAAACCATTATGTACCGATTGTTGTCTGTTCTTGCCAGCCTCTGCAAACAATATTGTTTTTGTAATTCCGTACTCCTTACACCACTCCCGTACTTTATCCTGCCATTCATTAGCGCAAACAACACAAATTGTTTCTATATTCGGATTATCATTTGCGCCTTGCAAAGAATAAATAATGATTGGTTTATCGCATAACATAACAAATTGTTTTGGCGTTTTTGGATTTCCCATTCTTAATCCTACTCCGCCCGCTAATACAATCGCATAATTCATTTTCGCACCTTATCTTTCTCATATTTGAAAAATCAACATAAAACACATTAGTCTATCTTATCATTGCATTTTATTGCAATGCTCTTTTATCTCTTGATATACTTTTTTTCCTACGGTTCCATCTAAATTAAGAAATGCTCGCTCATAAATCATTTTTCTGCGTTCTTCTCGCTTTGGATCTACACCGCTTACAACCATCTTTATAAAATCACTAAAACACATCCCCCCATCCTTTAAAAATCTAAAATAATTCACCCTGTAATCCATTGGCGCCTGACTCGCGGCCTCTTCAGTCTGTTTTGTCTGAAAAATCATAACTGGTTTACCTGTTATCATATATTCATTAATAAGCGATGAGTATGTGGTAATCATTGCATCCGATCTCGAGAAAGCCATCATGTAATCTGCCGAATCATCCATCACACAGTTATCTGATTCAATTAAACGTTTTGCAAATGATTTTATATAGTCTACACACTCTTTACAATTATTTTCTGCCATTGAAAAAAGTAACGGATGCGGTCTCCATATCAATCCACATTCTTTATTTTCTTTAATAGCCTCCAATATTTCCTCATGATACATTTGTGCGTAATCTACACCTTTTTCATTTCTATGCGCTACTGCAGTCGGAAAATATGACAAGTGCGTATTTAACAAAATAACTTTCTTATCTCTTAATTTTTCTTTCCATTCTTTTGGATATTCAAAGGTTTCATTTAATCGGTTAACTACTGCATCTGTTTTGGGAGAGCCTAATGCAAGTAATTTATCCTCTTTATATCCATAAGTTTTATATATATTTTTAACGAACTCAGATTGCACAACCACTTTATCCGCATTAACAGTTCCTTTATTTACATAATGACAATCTGATACTCCCTTTTTATATCCACTCATGGTAAAATAGGGGACATATACTAAACAATCAGTATATTGTTTTAATCTATCCGAATAGAAATCAGGGTGTACGGTAGTCAATGAGTTCCAATCATCATACGGATTGTGAATAAAAATAGCATCTGGCTTCTCATTTTGAATAGAATAATTTTGCCAATCAACTACAGGAACATACTTCGGAAAATCATCACCTTCATATACAAGTTCTGCTTCTTTTACCTGCGTTCCTATTTTAAAATACGGAATGGGCATTACGACTGTTTCACATTCCGGATCATCCTTGGCTGCTTTCCACACACTTTCTAAAGATGTCCACATACTTGCTTTATACGGCAAAAAAAGAAATTTCATCGTTACAGGAATTTCATAAATCTCCAGTAATACTTTATCTATAAGGTTGTTGATAATATCATATACATCAGCTATTTTCACCTGCTTTACACCAATTTGGTAAATAATATCACAATACGCTTCCAGATATTTTACTATCGACCTTATTCGTTGTTCCTTCTCGATGTTTTCCAATAATGTTCCCACATCAATTGCAGTCTGCTGACAATCTGTCAACAGTTGAATCGCCAGCACGTGATTTCCTATCCTATATAAATTGTCTATTTCTTTATGCAGTTCTTTTTGTAAAAATAATATATTTTCAATTTTTTTTCGCATTTCCAACTTCATCGGAATACCTCTCTTTTATTGTGCAAGTAATGTCCAACCAATCCAATCGTTTAACGCAAAAATCCACTGCGCCCTTGTCGCAGTGGATTTCAAATCACACTTAAATCTGCCTCCTTGCAACCCGACGCCGTCCTAGCTATAGTTATAGGTATTATATCGGCATTTTGTTACAAAAAGTTTAGTATTCTTTCTTCAACTCAGCAAACAATTCTTCTAATCTTGTTACCGCCACGCCAAATCGCTGTGCCGCCTGCTCCATTGTAATAATTCCGTCATCTACGAACTCCTGAAGAAGCTGTAATCTTTCTTGCACACGCGTTTCCGCACGCGCTGTCTCATATGCCTCATCAAGTTCTTCTTTATACAATATCCTTACTATATCCCTCATTTCACTTACCTCCTTAAATATTTCCTTGTTTGCATTTACGATAACACTCATTACCGAACGATAAAGCTTATCTTGTTGATGCGATTCATACTCATTCATAATTTCTATTGCCTCTTCCGGCGTGCATATATCATCTGTCAAGTATCTTAACCAGAAGTTTTCTCTCTTCGACAACTCTTTCGTCACGATAACCTGTATCGGAAACCAATCTCCATAAACATAATAGATTCCATCTTGCCTCTCTATGCGACATCCACGCTCTGCTTGCAAATGGCAAAGCACGTTATCAGGGCGTACTGATGTAACGAAAGTAATTGTAATTTCCCGCGCATCAATAGAATTCTCCTTTTCACCATTCGCCTTATAAAAGCATGCATATCCATACACTTTATAGAAGTCATCCACGCCTAAATAATCTCCCGGACTTTTGTATTCAATAATATTATGTTCCCGAAAAATTCTGCCTATATTCTTATGTATTTTTGCCTCTTTATTCTTCTTGATAATTAAAACATCAATTGACTTCGGCTTCGTTCCCAACTGATGCTCATTTTCAAAAATAAGTTTCTCTTTCTCTTCTGTGAAATCAATCTGGATATCGGCATAAAAAGCCGGATGTCACTGCAAGAACTCATGTTTCAATACCTGCATACTCCTCCCTATTTCACTTTTTCTAGGGATTATGCGCGAAAGAATTTTCAGATTTGAATAAAGAAATGATTCACAGATATTCCCTGAATTGATTGTACCAAACCTTTGATATAATACTTTAGTACTTGCTTACATTCTACTACAGTTTCAACACAACTGTAAATATCCGCCCCAAAACGCCTTCGTTAATTTGTACATATACAATATACCAGCAGCCCCCAATCACGCACCACTAAATATGGTGTATTTTTTGTCCTTATACTAAAATAAGCCCTCTTTCGAGAGCTTATTTCATTCTGTATTTTCTACATTTTTATTCGTTAATTTATAATTCGTCAAACCAATCTAACCAATCCTCAAGCTTCTTCCTTCATCGGTGCAATCCCTTCTTCAATCATCGCAAGCATATGAGGAACCACTTCGGGATCAAACTGTGTACCGCTGCACTGCTTCAATTCATCGATGATAACATCTTCCGGCAAAGCATCACGATAACACCTGTCGCTGGCCATGGCATCATAAGAATCTGCCACAGCGATAATTCTCGCAACCTGTGGAATCTGCTCCTTGGTAAGTCCCATACAGTATCCTTTGCCATCACAACGCTCATGATGATACTTCGCGCCATCCGCAATACCATCCAGTGCCGTAAAATCCTTTAGAATATCTCCACCCACTTTTACGTGACTGCGAATAATATCCATTTCTTCCTCGGTAAGTTTACCACGTTTGTTTAGAATTGCATCCGGCACACCGATTTTACCGATATCATGCATCAGAGCAATATAGTAAATACGCTCCTGTTCATCCTTGCTCATACCAAGACGCTTGGCTATTTCGCGTGAATACGCCGCCACGCGCGTAGAATGTCCGTTGGTATACGGATCCTTCGCATCAATGGTCTTTGCAAAAGTACTAAGGGACTGGTTTACAATCTCTTTGTATTCCTGCTGCCGTCTGCGAATCTGACGCATTCTAAGACCTGCTGCAAGCCATACAACCGCTGCAACTACGGTCGCACCGCCCAATCCGATTGCAACCCAGAACAACGGATTCTCATACAACCGGCGCTCCTTGGTCAGATGAAGCACATACTCTTCATAATTCTGCTCATCTCCCAACTCATATACCCACACACGGAAAGTATAATCACCACCGGAAAGATTCGTATAACTGACGCTTCCGCTCTTAGAATCCAACACTACCGGCTCTTTATCAAAGCCTTCCAGACAGTACGCCACGCGCATCTCAATTGTATCTGTAAAAGACAACGCCGAAAAGTCAATGGTTATACGTTGCGCATCACCCTCCACAGCAATCTCTGTCGGGTGTTCATAGGACTGCCCATCCACGTTTACGCTTTGGATAATTACCTTGGGTAACTCATTATTTACAGTCTCAAATTTAAACACACTTACGCCACTTCTGGTAGACATATAGAGACATCCATCTTCAGCCTCATAATTCCACGTATTAGCGTTCAGGGAACCGGTTAAACCATGACCAAAATCATGTCTTACCACTTCTGTTTCTTCGCCTTTTAAAAGCTGCGCCTTATCTAATTCAAGAATACCGTTGTTCTGAAGAAGCCACAGTTTTCCGTTTCTTTCATAAAATTCAAAAATACTGCCGGCATCTTTCCGGAAATTGGTTACCTGCCAAAAGCTTTGATCACTGTTCCAGTAATACAAACTGCTGCCTGCACTGACAAACCATCCGTCATTTCCTTCATCACGAAGCATTCTTAGTACAACACCTTCGCCAAGACCTTCGTCAAAGCCGTAATTTGTGATTTTCCCGTCCTCAATCACATAAATACCATCACCGTCGCTACCAACGATAATTTCGCCGTTTTTGCCTTCTTCAATGCACAGTATAGTCGGGTTATCCAATCCGTCTTCATGCGTGTAGCTTTCTTTTAATTCACCATTCACGAAAACATCTACACCACTCTGCGTACCGACAACAACGCGTCCGTCAGACAACTCTTTGACAACTCTCGCCTTATTCCCCGTTAAACCATTGTCTGTATTAAATTCTTTTATCGTTCCATCCACAGGATTGTAGCAAAGCACTGCCCAATCGGAATAACTTGCAATCCATACATTTCCCTGACTGTCAGCTGCAATACAACGAATACGTACGCCTTCGTATTTCTCCGTTAGTTCATTCTCTACGCGGTTCCATTCATCGTCACAGATAATCAAACCGGTATCATTTCCCAGATACCAATTCCCCTGCGCATACGTAATCGTGTTGATTGTCTCATCGCTTAAGCCTGCCTGTGCATTCGGACTGGAAAGGCACCCTTGTGAATACTTAATAATGCCATAAGCAGACGAAGCCAGCCAGATATCATTCTCGTAGTCTGCCACCGCCGCATTGACGGAAATCGCATGCTCTTCTTCACCAAAAACAGTCAGATTACCCTCTTTGGAAATTACGGCAAGTCCATTGTTTCCGCTAACCATAATATAGCCTTCATCCGACATATTCACCGCATTATGCGTTGCCACTTCACCGGTACTGTAATAAGTAAGATCAAAACCATCTTTATTCAGTGCTTCCGAGTCAAATTCAATCAACGCAACCCTATTTCCGGAACCACCGATTACAATATCGCCGTCGGCATTCTCATCAAGACTGTACACATCGGCATCATCGAAAAACAACTCCGACTCCAACACCGTCACCGTATCATTCTTATCAATTACTACACACTTACCGTCACTTCCTGCGCTCCATACTCTGCCGTACGTATCAATAGCAACTGAATATACGGTATTTCCTGCAAATGCATCTGTTTCATAAGGCACTAACAGGCCGTCCTGAATTCGTGCCAATCCCGAATTAGATGCCACATAAATGATTCCGTCCGCGCCTTCTGCAAAATCTCGGACGCACAGAAAAGAACGATTCTCCGGCACAGGTATTTTCGTTAAAACATCATCTTCCATAACCACTACGCCGGCATCATTCGTACCAATCCACAAACGGCCCTTAGAATCCTCAAACAGCGCACGTATGGAACTTGATTCAATTTTACGCTCTACGCTATAGTTACGGAATTCCGTGCCGTCATAACGAATCAAACCGCCATAACTTCCAATCCAGATATATCCGTCCGAAGTCTGAATAATCGTATTGGCTTCACCCGTAGGCAGACCGTTGCGCTCGTTATACAGTGTCGCCACATAAGGCGCATCCTGTCCATGCGCTTTAGCTTCTGTAAACGGTATTACGCACATTGCAAATACAAGTGCAAACATCATTACGCCAATTGCAATTTTTCTTCCGAAATTATACGTATTTCTTCTCCGCATAAAAGAACCTTTCTTTTCAAATAAAACATACTTTCTCAAATTATAACTAATCAATTTACATACATAATTATGTTATCAAATATTCTGTTTCCTTTGCAAGTCCTTTGACACAAATGAATATTTTTTTGCTATGAAATTCTATATTTTAAGCCTTTTTCTTTATATACTTATAAAAATAAAAAGTACTCTCGAATCTACAGACTCAAGAGCACTTCTCACAACACTATATTTGATTAAAATAATTTGTTCAAAGCCTCTGTTGAAACTACGTTCATAGCCTCCTGGTTTGCTTCCTGAATCTGTACATATACTTCTTTACGGTATACAGGAACTTCCTTCGGTGCAGAGATGCCAAGCTTTACCTGGTCACCCTTGATTTCCAACACTGTAATTTCTACATTATTGTTAATCACAATCGCTTCATTTTTCTTTCTGGATAACGCTAACATCTTACTCACCCTCCTTTTTCATTTTCTGAAGGATGTCGTAGATAGGAAACTTAATTTCGTATCCTTCCACAATAACCTGACATGCCTTTCTAGTAGCAACATTAATAACAAAAGGTGCTTTTAAATTCACTGTCATCTTAGTCAAATCAGAAGGCACTGTGATTGTTACAAGCACAAGTAATTCATCGGGATTAATCTCACCGATTGTACTTAATAATTCATCATCTGCCTCCGGATTGTAATCCGGTTTTACACGTAACGGATCGATTACAGGCATTGCAAAATTAGGCTCCTGCACAGACTGCATCCAATGAATGCCACCGTTTTCTCCCTGCTCTGTATCATGAATCAATGCAAAATCCTGCAAATCGGGGAATCCTACGATTCCACCCGGAAAATGAATCATTTTGCTGTCATCAATTGTTACTTCCCCAAATAATCTAGTATTCCTTACCATACCAATACACCCTCCGTTGTTTTTAAATATAGTTCATTAATGATGTCTGTAAAAGTTTACCGGTTGCCGCAAGCGCCGCATCATAAGTAAGTTCCGCACTGCTAAGCTGCACTGCCAAATCTGCAATGTCCGCATCTTCATTCTCTGAAGTAAGCGTCTCAAATGCAGTCTGCTGATTGCCCAAACGGTTCTCAATCAATGTAAGTCTCAAGGAACGGTTACCATTGGTTGTATATGCCATATTAACCTTGTCAAGATAACCCTGCATTTCAGTAATACCGCTTTCAAAAGTCTTCTGAACCGTATCTTCCATATAGGTCTGGGCCTTCTTTGCAGCATTCAGCTTCGCTTCTACTGCATCCTGGTCATAAGCATCTTTTCCGACCATACCCTCAAGTTTAGCCACAACCGCATCAATCTTATCCAAACGGTCCAAAAGATCCAACGCCTCATCAACCGCTCTGCCGATACCGTGAAGATATACTTCATCTGCCGTAGTATTTACCTGAAGTTGCTGATTGAAGCCGACATCATATTCAATAACCTGTTTCTTCGTCTTTCCAACTTTTGTTAAATACTCTGCATTATAATCAATACCTTCGGAAGAACATGCAAAGTAATGTTCCGGTCTTAAATCATTATCTTCCCATTTGCTCTTCTGGTAAGTAATCTTAATCTCCTGTGCCGGGTCTAACGCCTGTAAATTTTTATAAGCATTATCGCCCAACAACAGTTCGCCTGTCTCAGGTATAAAATAAATTGCATCCGGCTGCTTTGTAATCTCTGTATACGGATTGGTTGCACCGTTTGCTGACATTACCGTTACATTACCAAGACTCTGGTAAATGGTTTTACCATTTTCGTCTGAACCAATCGCCTGACTGATTGTCGGCACCATACCTGCATCCACATTCTCGTATGCCAAGCGAATTCTATGAATTTCATAGGTGTCCACCTGCTGCTCAGTTGTCATATCAGCACTGTTAAAATTGGTCTCATTCAAAGTTTCCAACTTACCCATATCCACATAAGTCTGAGTATCAATTTCTGTATTGGTAATCTGCTCGTTAATCACATATTCCTTAGTCGTTTCTTCCGTAAAAGACAACTTTGTATCAGTTCTGTAGCCTGTAAAAATCGTTCTTCCTGCAAAATCCGAATCGCCGGTAGCATATACTTCATCGCGGTATTGCTTTAAGCTCTCTAAAATAACCGCTCTGTCGGAAGGCTGAAGATTGCTTTTAGAACCTCTCTGGAATTCGTTAATCATACCGGTTACAACATCAACAGTAGACTGTACCGCAGATTCCGTCAATTCAATCCACTGCTCCGCATCAGGAATATTCTTCTCATTGTACTGACTTACCTGGCTTAAATTACTTCTCAAACGAAGGGAACGGATTGCCACAACAGGATCGTCGGAAGGCTTGGTTACCTTCTTCTTTGTGGTAATCTGAGTATTTAACTTATCCTGTAAAATTTTATTCTGGTTGATGTTGTACAGGGTGTTATTCTGCATAATTTTATTTGTAATTCTCATAACGCCCCTCCTTTTTACTTTAATACACGTTTATAAGCTACTTTTATAAAAATAGAAATACGCTTTTATACACCGGTTTCAAGAATCAATCTGTCGTAAATCTCTGTCAAAACCTGAATCATCTTGGAAGAAAGATTGTAAGCATTCTGATATTTTACAAGGCTTACAGCTTCTTCATCGTTATCCACGCCCGAGATGGAAGTTCTCTGATTATCCACCTTAGTCGCCATAACATCTGCATTGTTATAAAATGTCTCAGCACGCTCTGCATTCAACGCTACATCACCAAGAATCCATTCCAACAACTCTTCTGCAGTACCGCCGCGGAATGTCATTACATTGGCATCCGATTTCATAGAATACAGTTCTTCCAGCAAATCGTATTTATCCTGTCCTGCTGCCGCATCTGTATGTGTTGCCAATCTGTCGGCATTTTCAAGGATATCTTCGTTAATGCCGAAGTTCGCAGCCGTCAACATTCTGTAGCAATCGCTGGATGATGTGATTTCACCATTGATACCGCCTTCGTGTCGGAAATTCAACTGTTTATCCACTGCTAAATTACCGGTGAAAAGAATGCGTCCCGGATCGCCGTATACGTCACTGCTGCCTTCCTGTGTAAGAATACCGTTAAAAGCTTTGGCAAATAATCTTACCCATTCGTTCAGCTGTTCCTGATAATAAGGAATTCCCTTATATTCCACCGGCTGATTAATGGATGCTTCACGATGGAGTTTCGAATACGGTACTTCTGAAGTATTCTCAGCCTTATCAATTTTAAAAGTATAAGAACCTGTTTCCGAATTAAAAGTCCAGGAACTGTATTTATACAACGTATTACCAATGTTAATGGTTCCCGAATCCGGCAAAGTATTCTTTGTCATATCCAAAAGATAGTCGGCTGTCACTTTAATGGTTGCAAGTGCATTGCCCTGTGCGTCTTTCTTTAAATCGGTAAACTCACCGTAAAAATATTCGCCGTTGTTACCATCTCTCATCTGAAGAAGGCCTGCCAACTCACCACCCATAGATGCATTATACATTCCAAAAGGTGCGCCATTACTCCAGTAGATATCGTACATGCCCTGTACATCTGACTGATATGACTTATTGGTGGTTTCTCTTGCCTTACATTCTAAACCGTTATAATCACTGCCGTCTACAAGCACCTGCCCTGCTGCAATCGTTACGATACAACGGTGCGCGCCTGTAAATCTCTCAGGATTGTAGGTGTCATAAATCGGCGTTTCAGTTACGTCCACATCTACAATTGCAGATAACTGGTCAATCAAAACCGTTCTTTGGTCACGCAATTCATTGGCTGTAACGCCTGTTAATTCAATTACGTTAATCTGCTTATTCAAAGATGCAATCTCTTCTGCAAGAGAATTGATTTCATCTGTTTTAACTTTAATTTCTGAATTGATGTCTTCCTGCACTTTTGAAAGGTTAGATGCCATTTCATTAAAGTATGTGGTTAAGTTGTTCGCATATCCCACGAACTGATTCTTTACCACACTGTCGCCGGAACTCTTCATCAATTCCTGCATGGAATTATACATCTCATCAAAGATGGTTTTAAAACCTTTTACAGTGTCATCATCAATAAAATACTGTTGAATCTGATTCGTATAATAATTTTTCTTATCATACTCACCCTTAATCTGGTTATTGCCCCAATATTTTACATCATAAAATTCATCGCGGAGTCTTTCGATGGAATCCACATCAACACCGGAACCGGAACAACCGAACGTAGTATAGGTTCTTAGGGCCTGCGCTGCAGACTGGTTTACAACCTGCTTACTGTAGCCTTTGGTCTCAATATTCGAAATATTGTTTGATGTTGTATTCAGAGCTGCATTGGAAGCCAACAAGCCCGTATATGCAATATTCAAACCATAAAACTGTGATGCCATGTTGCTCCCTCCTTACTTTATTATCTTCCGATTCTCTGCACTACTGCAGATTCGTTTGTAAAATTACTACACTTTTATAAAATCATATTGCGTTCTAGCCCAGCGATGTAAGCAAATGCTCCAGCATCTGGCTTACCACGTTGATATATCGGCTGGATGCGTTGTACGCATTCTGGAAACGAATCATATTGGACAATTCTTCGTCTGTGGATACGCCGACAATCTGCTGTCTTGCACTTTCCGTAGAATCTACGGTAATTTGCTCGTTATCTCGGATACTCTTATAAACCGCTCCGTCGTTTGCTACGTGTGCAACCAACGAAGAGTAGAAACTCGGAATATTCATTCCGTTGGTTGTATCCGGATTCAAAGTATATTCCGCTTTCTCAAAAGCTTCTTTTAACAATTCAGCGGTTTCGTAATCAATGCTATCGTCCGGTCTCTTGAATCCAAGCTTACCGGGTGTCTGCATCAATTCCTGATTGATAATCAGATTCGCTGTTGTAAAAATCGTTTCATCGTTACTTAAATCTTCCGGCTCGCCGGAGTCTGCTGTACTTCTCTGAAAAATCTGAAGCGCATTGCCCTTACCGTCCGACATATAGTTGCCGTCACCCTTTTGGAATGCCTGCTCAAGTGCTCCGTTGATAGCGGTAACCGTTGCATGCACCAATTTGTCGAACTCAGCCTGTGCTGTCATAATTACCGAATTGGAAATTTTATCATAGTTTTCTTTATCGGTGGCTACGATTTCGCCGTCTGCATTGTAAGTATTCTCCATATCGGTAAAGTTTGCTCTGTGATCACCTCTTGTAATAACCAAAGCTTTCAACTCGCCGATATCCGTATCTAAAACAGGTGATAATTCCTGTGATAAATCAAATACTAATGCACCTTTGGTTTCATAAATAGTATCGCCGGCTTCGTTTACGTGGAATTTGGCATCATCCTTCCAGAACACATCGTAAAAGGTTGTGGTTTCGTCTACCTGTAAACCGATTTCATTGACTCTGTCCGGTGTTACAAACATATGTCCTTCGATTTTAACAAGGACATTGCCCATTGCGTCGTCATAATAATCTATATTAGCCATACCGCTCAATTCATCCAGCAGCTGGTTTCTTGCATCTTTTAAGTCATTGGCCTTCTCAATGCCTGCGGTTTCGATTTTACGAATCTGGTCATTCAAATCTTTAATCTTTGCGCCGTAATCGTTAATCTGTTCCACCATATCCTTAATGTCACGGTTTAAGTTGTCCTGGTAAGAACACAAACCGTCATATACAGACTGGGCATCCGTCATAAAAGTGTATGCCCTCTGCATCAAAAGACCTTGTGTTACGGAACTACCGGGATCCTTTGCAAGCTCCTGAACCGCTGTCCAAAGCTCTGAAATAGAATCCTGGAAAGAAGCGCCATCTAATTCACCAAGAAGCGTTTCTACCTCTTCCGTTGCATTATAAAATGTAGAGTACATGCCTAAACGACCGTTTTCTTCACGATAGGTCTGGTCCAGAAACACATCTCTAACCTGTCTGATTTGGGAATATTCTACGCCGAGACCCAATTGCTTGTTGGCAATGGATGTAGCGTCGATAGATATGGTGTTGTATTGACGGTCTCCAAGCATAGTCTGCTGTCTGACATACCCTACGGTGTCAGCATTGGTTATGTTGTGACCGGTTGTATTAAGAGCATTCTGACTGGTCTGCAGTCCGGATGTTCCTACATATAAGCTACCCATTAACGGCATAACTCACCGCCTCCATTTCAACAAGAATTACTGTTTCGTATCAAAGCGCCCCGCAAAGCTTCCCATTGTACTGCCGGTGTTATACGCACCTCTGTTGTAATTGGCAGTTTCCGGTGCCTTACGCATAGATTGAATCAGGTTCATATCAAATGCTATCATTTCCAAAGAATTCTCAAGAAGCTCCTGATTCTGTTCATTGACTTTCTTCATTCGCAAAGCTACGCTTCGCAATTTGTCATGAATCTCTGTAAGCGCCTTGTACTCCTCAGGTCTTTGTTCCAGCATATGTGCCAGATCAATCAGTTTCAATGTTTCAACATCCTTGTTGATTACGTTGGCGATATCCTTCATCACTTCGGTTCTTTCTGCTTCGTAGTGATTTACGATGCCTACAACGCGCTGCTCCTCATCCGTGATTTGCTGCAATTTTTCGAGGTCTCCCTCAACAATAATTGTGGTTTTACGGCAGGACAATTCCAAAAGCGTCTCATATTCCTCATACTGTTTGTTCAATACGGTAATTAGATTTTCTACTAAACTTGCCACACCGTTTTCCTCACTTTTTAATACATACATATTTATTGATTTACATTTTGTAAATCAAAAGGTGTTTGCCTCGCAATAGGCAAACACCTCGCTTAATTTACCCTTATTTAAATTAAGCGAGTGTCTGACTATACTTTTCCAATAACTTATCGGCAAAAGACGCATTACTCACTTCGTAAGTTCCGTCCTGGATTGCAGCCTTAATATCCGCAATCTTATCCTCTCTGATATCAGATGTGTTTGCCAATGCAGATTTCGCAGTCTGGATATCCTTTCCCATCGTAGAAATCTGGAGTTTATCGGAGAAGCTGGTCTGTGTGGACTTCTGAGTCCTGTTAGGTTTCTGCGTGTTATACAATTGCTGTACCTGAATATATGACTGTATACGCATATCAGATTCCTCCCTCCTTGGAATATTCATCTGATATAAATATCGGAGTTTTTTGATAATACTTTAGATTTTTTTGATTTTTTTTGCTTTATCTTTTTTATATGCTTTTTTATGCAATCCTTTTTCTTGCCTTAAAAAAATATATGTGATACTATTTTTTCATCATCTAACTCAGGAAGGTTTTTTATTATGTCCCTCAAAAACAAAATCACTAAACATATACTCTTTTTAATAGCTATAATTTTGTTCATTACATTAATCATTTTTCTTTTTATGATTCCCACAAAGAAAAGTCGCGATTTGCAAAATCTATCACAACTCCCTTACGATAGTATTTTTATTTCTTCCTATTCGTTAGAAAATTATTCTGCAGAGACTTTCAAAGCATATCGTGGATTAAATACTTACATATGCGAATATTCATACAAAACGATCCCCGAACTCACCTCATACTTAGACACTATTTTTAACTCAAACAATGTGATTGACACTGTTTATATCGAAATCGACCCTTCCTTACTGTTTAAAAAATACAATAACTATGAAATAAAACCCAGAAAGGGTTTAGATGATTTATCTAGCTACATTACCCAATATCCTTCTGTTACCTTCGAAATAATATTACCTACACCCAGTATAAAGCACTGGGCAGCTTTAGATGAAACTAAACTGAATCAAACCCTACTTTTCTACCAATATACAATTACATATTTGGACCAATATTCAAATACACTTTGTTTCTTTGCTGGCAACGAGGAATGGCTTTATTTAAATCCCGCTAACTATGATTCGGATTATGTTCCCAACTCGTTAGTATCAGAAAGATTAATTTGTTTTGTTTTTTCAAGACAGATTTCTATTAATTTATACAATTGCGAAGAAAAGTTATTAGATTTCAAAAAAATAGTACTTCAAGAGCAACAAACGTTCTCACAATACCCTAACCTATCTCATAAAACCGTTGTTTTCTTCGGTGACAGCATTTTAGGACTGCAAAACGGAAGTTACTCAGTCCCGGGCGTAATAAACGGATTAACAAATGCAAATATTTATAATTATGCAATCGGTGGCACTACCGCTTGCGATCTCGATCCGACAACGGACACCGATAATTCTTTTACAGACCAACTCAATAATTTTTTGAATAGGGCGGATTTTTATACCCGGGATAACACTCAATTCCCCTATGATGAAGTAAAACCTCAGGATATGGTTTTTGTTATTAACTACGGATTTAACGATTTTTTATACAACCTTTACACTGCCGACTATGAACAAACATTAAGAGCCGGGATTGCGCGCATTAGTGCTGCTTATCCGGAGGCGCAAATCATCATTATGACTCCATATGAGAATATTTACCATAATGGTGGGATAGCTTCTGTAAACGAACAGGGTCTTAACGTTCAACAGTATGCTGATGTTGTTATAAAAATCGCTGGCGATATGGATATAACATTACTGGATATTCCAAGCAACCTTGATATAAATGAATCTAACAATTCTTTTTACTTCGATGACAGTTGCCACTATAACGAAAACGGCAGATACTATTTGGCAAAATGCATTATTTCGATTATTAATATAGAATAAATTTAAAGTGCATTGGGGTGTCCACCATCTCAATGCACTTCTTTATTCACTATACTTGCAAATACTTTATTATCTCGAAACACACATCCACGCCGGCCATCCCCGCCGCAAACAGCATCAAAAGAATCATAATAAAAACCGCGCCCTTATCATACATTAATTTTCCGCTAAAAAAACTGAACGCAAGAAGTTCCAGCCCATAGGCTATTAAAATTACCGGCCACAGGGCGAACACAGTTTCATAAGATAAAATCTCAAATACAGAGCACAAAAGAAACATCACACCAAACGCCACCAACGAAACACCAATGCTGATTGTTCCCATGCGACGGGGTTTTACATCTGCACTATTCTCCATCTTTTACCTCCTTCTTCTTGCCAACAATCAGGCCGATACCAATGGCAATAATAAGAAGTGCAACAACAATCTGCGGAACATCATTGACAAACGGCCAAATCATATTCCAGTATTCGTTAGGAATCAGATTGGCAATTATATCTCGCACATTTCGCCATAACAAAGACGCACCTATTACAATTAAAATTGCCGCACCCCACTTACGCAATGTCGGGCTCGTAATTTCGGTCTTACTTCCGTCACTAAAACTATCCCAAATAAAATCATCATCCATTGCCTGTATCATTTCTTCCGGGCATGATGCAAGGTTTCTTGCATGGAAAAAGGAATAAAACCACACAAGCGCCGGGATAAGCAGCATAACATCCGTAAAATAATTGGTTGTAAATACCAATGCGAATCCGGCAAAGAATAAAATCATCAGGCTAAGCCCGCACTTCATAAAACCCATATACATCTCTGCCGCCCCCGGCACAAATGACCAAATAAATGTAAAAAATCCGTTTTTCTTTCTTTTCATAGTAATTGTCCTCCGTTTTCGTATTTATAAATCGTCCTATTTATATTTCTGTTCCCGGTTGTCGGAGCATTGCCCGGCGTAATTCCCGGTTCATCCGGTGCTTTAGGTCCCTCGGGAACTTCAAGGTTACTGTCAAAAATATTTTCACCTTCCAAAAGTCTTTGCATTAAACTTTTATCATTTAAAACTTCCTCCCGGGTGGGATATGTAGTGTACACTTCCTGCCGCGGCTCACTACCGTTCTCTTTCAAATATGCTTCCTTGTCTGCATACTCCTGCACTTCAGGTTCCACGCCGTATTCATCAAAACCCGGCAGATGGGGCACAATACACATAAACGCAATCGCTGCCGCAACCGACATCGCCACGCGGAAACAATATGTTGCAAACTCCCGTCGTTTTCCATTCTTTTTGCTTTGACAGGTCTTACTCCTCGTTTCCGCAGCCACACTATTTTCTTTAACCTGTGTTTCCTTCCATATGATATTCACTATCCTATCGGCCATTTCCGGAGGTGCCGGCACAAGGTCGTCTTCCGTTTCCGAAATAAGCAGTTCTAATTCTTCATCCGTTAAATATTCACTATGTAATATCATCCTTCCAGCATCTCCTTTCTATAGCTAATTTTTAATTTCTCTCTTGCGCGATAAATCCTTGTCTGTATCGTATTAACTCCAATGCCTGTCTGCTCTGCAATCTCTTTCGCAGTCCGTCCTTCTAAAAAGTGCATCAACGCCACCTCTTTATAAGGTTCCTGTAATTCCTCGCAGCACCTTTGTAATTCCTCCATCACTTGCCGGTTGAGCACTGTTTGTAACGGACCTTCCGAAGATTTCAGTTTCTCTTCCGGCATATCCTCTTCCGTTGTAGGCACCATCCGCCTTGCCGCCGCCCTGTGATAATCGATACATTTATTTCCGGCAATCCGGCAAAGCCACGCTTTCTCCGATTGTCCGTCGAATTCATCCAGATGCTTATAAGCCGAGATGAAGGTCTCTTGCGCCAAATCTTCTGCCGTGAAATAATCCCCTGTCATTTTTAAGCAGATGGAGAACACAAGATTTTGGTACTTTTCAATCAATCGTATGAAGTTGTCTTTTGAATCGATGTTCCCCACCTCCTGTCTTTTTCAATGATATAAACGTAGCACAATTTACAAAGTATTCAAGTTTTCATAAAAGAATAGAAAAATTTTCCCTAAAACGTCAAAAGAGGAGCACAGCTCCTCTTCATAATCCCTCACTATTTCATTGACGCCTACGTCGTATAACTCCATAAGAGCCAACAACGTATCCGCTTGCGGGTAACCCACACCGGCTTCGTACTTGTACACAGCCTGTACAGAGCCTAAGCAGAGGTATTCTCTTACCTGCTCCACGCTCAAACGTTTCTTTTCACGTAAGCGTCGAAGGTTTCTGCCTATGACTTTCATATCGTATTCTGTTCTACAAACCATTACGGCCTCCTTTGTGTTTGTTGCGCAAACACTCGCAGTTAAGGTTAACAGTTACTTTTATCGCCGTTCTCCCTATTATCCGTCGGCGAATATTATAGAATATCATTTCTTTATATGTTTTGCAAGTATATTTTTTAACTTTTTAATTTTTCCTTAACTCACTTTTAAACCGTTTCGTTCATAGCTTTATTTTCGTCAAAAATGACGCTTGAAACCGAACTTCCGCGCCTCGCCCTCAAATGAAGGCAAAAGTTTTCTGCAAACCGATCATATATCTATTATTCCACCTTCTGAAACGATGAACATTACATCATAAATAAACAACGGAATCACCGGCTCCTCATCAAGAGCTGCCACGTATGTATGCCCCTCTGCTTCTTTTCTGCGCCAAAATTCTTTGTCGTCATTTAATTTCTTTAAAACTTTATTCGCGTATGCGGATGTCATCATTGCCATATTTTTCCCTCCATTTTTCTTTTCATTTTGGGGTCGTATATGTAGTGTAGCGCACAGCCTTTATTTTGTCATTCAACGCATAGTTGAATGTGTATCTCATCATTCTTCTTTTATTTTCATTAAAATAGTCGGAAATAAAATAACCTTCTTGCATACTGTCGAATCGTGTAGTAAACTGTTAGGGAAAAGATTTTTAGCAATAAAGAAAGGAATTTTAATAATGAAGAAAAAAGTTTTTGCCCTTCTTCTTTCTACAGTACTTGCATTTGGTATGATGACCGGTTGCGGCAAAGAGGAAGAAGCAGTAAGCAGCGAACCTACTACTGAACTCGTAAGTATTGAAATCGAATCAGAATCAGAAGAAGTGGTAGAAGAAGTTGCTCCCGAGAACAGTTATCGAAGTGAGTTAACCAATGAATGGATCAGTTTGGACATCGAGAACCAACGTCCCGTTGCCATTATGGTTGACAATGAAAAAACCGCTTTGGATCACTATGGATTAACACAGGCCGATATTGTTTATGAAATGATGAACAGTACTGCCAACGGTGAAGTAACACGTTTCATGTGTATCGTAAAGGACTGGGGCAGCATCACCCGTTTCGGAAGTATCCGTAGCGTACGTCCCACTCACTTTGTAATCGCACCCGAATACAACGCAATTCTTATTCACGACGGCGGTCCTTTTTATATCGATGCATTTTTAGGAAATCCTTGGGTAGATAACTTAAGCGGCGGTTTTGCCCGTATCGAGAACGGAAAACCTCGTGAGTTTACTGAATATGTTACAGAAGGCGAAATTGCCGAAAGAATTGAAGCAGCAAACTATGACTCCGAATACAACGAATACTATCCGGGTCCTCACTGGCAGTTTGCTGATCCTGCGGAGCCCGTGGATTTATCAGAAGAATACAACGCAAAGGAATGTACTTTAGTTGACCTTCCCTTCCCTCATAACTCATCAGAATTAGAGTATGACGAAGAAAGCGGCAAGTATCTTTACTATGAATACGGAATGGCACATATCGACCCTGAGAACGACGATGCACAGTTATCTTTCACCAATGTCATTCTTCAGTGCGCAGACATTACTCAGTATGATTCCAACGGATATATGCAGTTCAACGTTTTAAACGAAAGTGGCAATGGTTACTATATCACAGGCGGACAGGCAATTCCTGTAACCTGGGAAAAAGGTATGGATACCGATCCCACCAAGTTCTACAATTCAGACGGTGAAGAAATTACATTAAACACCGGTAAGACATACATCGGTTTTGTTTCTACCACAAGATGGAATGAGTTAGTTTTAAAATAACATATAATTAAAAAAGTTGCCCAAGCACTTCGCTCGGGCAACTTTTATTTTGGTAAAACTATTTATTATATAAAATTTTCTTTCTTTAACATCTCCAATGATTTCTTTACATTATCCATTGTAGATGTCTCAATCAAAACAGTAGCATCTTGCATATATCGTTCATAACACCGATAAAAACTCTCCCGATTAATCTTTCCGTCTCCCCATGCAAGGTGCAAATCACTGACCAAATCATTATCGTTGATGTGGATATGTTTCACATATTTGCCAAGACGTTCCGCCCAAACTGCCGGTTCCGCATCCGACAATGACGCATGGGCATAATCCAGACAGACACCGTAATTACCATAACCGCATAATTGTTCGGAAAGTGCCACCATCAAATCCGGCGTGGTATCAAACATATTTTCCAAATAAATATTAATATCCGGATATTCCTTCAAAATACCGCTCCAATATTCTGCATTACTCTGCAACCAGCTTTCCATATATGCTGACGAATTTAAGAAAGGATTATAATTCGTATGAAAAATTACCGCCTTCGCCCCAAGCTCTTTGGCAATCTCAATACTCTGTCGGATTCTTCTGTCGGAAATCTCCTGAATTCGCTTGTCCGCACTGAAGGGAATAACATCAAAGAAAGCGCCATGCAAAGTAGTATACTTCGGCAACTCACAGGCCCTGTACTTCGCAATTACATCTTTTAACTTCTCCTCATCATCCAGCAAATCCGGCAAAAAGAAGTCGTTATATTCAAATCCAAGCTTATACTCTTCAGCCACAGACAAATACTCTTCCAATTCATCCTGCTTCGGTATTATCAAAAGTTGTTTCATTTGTTTCCCCCAAATTTAACTATATTGCAATTATAAACAATAAAAAGTTTTCTGTCTATGCCACCATTGCTACGGCCAGAACCTTCTGATCATTCTCTCCATATTCGCCCTGCCTACAGGATTCGCAGTATGAATCGCTATCGGATAAAAGGTTTCTCGCTCCACCAAATAGTCCAGGATTTTGATGGCATCGCCACCGTAGGCTGCATAATCGCCAAGATCATGGTCTAAGTCAATCAAATCGATGCTACCGCCTGCTGACTCAATCTGCTCAATCAATGCCTTGGTTTCATTGACGGTTTTAGTCCCCTCATATCCTTCAGGGACAGGGCGGATATCGTCTACCCATATTTTAACATTATGCATTGATTTTAAAACAGCCATTTTATCTCCTCCCCGTAACAATTCCTATTATAGCATAGTCTACTCGTCTAAGTCAGCATTGAAAACATCCGGTATACTATTATAATTACTTTTTTACAAATTCTATAATCATTCGTTCATTATGGCCTTCAGACATAAATGAAATCTCTCTATTCGCACGATGTTTAAAAAACAATGTAATATTATCCCACGAAAATTTTCTATAAGGTCCGTCACTAATATAGGACCAAACAACAGGAACCTGTGTAGATAGTCCCAGCTTATTTAATGCTACGTCTCCACGTGGTGCAATGGTCCAACGAAAACTTCTGGCAATCGCATATGCTATCGCATCTGGATTTGCAGGAATATACTCTTTAAGCAACTTACTATATACCGGTTTTTCATACACTCCGTCCATAATTCTTCTTATATTCTTTTCTTCAACTTGTCTTCCAAGACATTTTCTAACTGTTGTTGTTGTCGCAATATCCGTAAAATCCGATGTCAAAAAAACTGTTCCCGGTTCAGCCAACTCTATTCTCTTCTTTATTTCTGTATAAATGCCGCTTGCCATAAAACCACTCTCCTTGTTTTGTCACGATTATTGTATAATTTTCGTGACATTTTTCCAATACTTCTTTTCAAATTTTAACTCACAACTTACTTAAAAACTTTAATACTATTATTTAACAAAAAACATATAAATATATATAAAAAAGTCATAGTTGTATCACAAACTACGACTTTTCCATAATTCTATATTTTCTCTACTACTTATTCCTCGAAAACTCAACAGATATAGTAGTTCCTTTACCCAACTTACTATCCACGGCAATCTTACCATTATGATGCTTTACTGCATGCTTAACAATTGATAATCCAAGTCCGGTTCCGCCTGACTGCTTAGAATGACTCTTGTCCACACGATAAAAACGTTCAAATATCTTATCCTGATATTCCGGAGCAATCCCGATACCATTATCTGCAACGCTAATACATACCTTATTTGGGGTCTCATGAATATCAATCGTCACACATCCGTCTGTATGATTGTATTTGATTGCATTATCACACAGATTATATACAATCTCATACAATAGCCTTCTTACTCCATTGATAACTCCATCATCACCTTTGACTTCCAGAGATACTCCTTTTATCTTTGCTGCATCGCTTAAGGTTTCACATACTTCTTGTGCAATCACACGTAGTGATACATCCTCAAAAGGCATTTCTCCCCCTTCATCAAGCTGTGACAACCTAATGATATCATCCACAAGAACAACCAACCGGGAAGCTTCTTTTCTAATATGTCCTACAAACCTTGGTAAATCATCTTCTTTTACGATACCATTTTCAATCAACTCAGCTGACCCCATAATAGATTGTAACGGTGTCTTCAACTCATGTGATACATTAGCGGTAAACTCTCTTCGATGTTTCTCTGCGTTCAGCTGCTCCGTTACATCAAATGCCAAAATTACCATTCCATGCACTTTATCATCAGTATCTATACGGCTTAGTTCAAACTGATACTCCAATTCGTTGAATTTAGACCGAAAAGAAGCAACACCATTTTTATGAGTTTCATTTAATGCTTCTCTCATATCTTGCTTTCGGTCTACAGATAACAAATGCTCTCCTATACATCTTGTATCTGTT
>JAGAQZ010000105.1 GCA_017622505.1 Lachnospiraceae bacterium | reverse complement strand
GCAGGCATATATCTAACAATTTTATTTGGAGATCCGATTATTAGTTGGTATCTCTCTTTGTTTCAGATTTAGTTCTGAACGGTAACTTACGGAATAAATTCGGCTTTGCCGGTTTAGTCAAAATATACTAAGATTCTTACATGAAAGGGGAACGAGAGAATGGAACAGAAATTATTGTCCATTTACGTTGGAAACGAAGTAACTCGTGTCTGTGAAGTTGTTAAGAAATCCGCATCTATGGTTGTGGTTAACAATGCAACAGAAGTTGCAACACCGACAGGTGCTATGGACGACGGTTATCTTACTGATGTTCCGGCAATTGCAGAAGCAATCAGGGGTTGCGTATTTGGAAGGGGATTCTCGGCAAGTAAAGTTATTTTTACAATTTCTTCCAAGAAGATTGCGAATAAGGAAGTTGTAATTCCTTATGTTCGCGGAGACAAGAAAGTTGCAGCGATTTTGGAGGCGAACTCAAGTGAGTACTTCCCTATGAGTACTACAGGAGATTTCCTTTTTGCACACAGTATCATGGAAACATTCCAAGATGTGGAAGGAAAGAAATTACGTTTGACAGCAGTTGCTGCTCCTCGTGATTTGGTTGAATGTTACTACGAGTTAGCAGACGAATTAAGACTTACTGTAGAAGATATCGACTACGTAGGTAACTCTGTACTTCAGTTATTAAGTCTTCAGATGAAAGAAGGCGATACTGAACTCGTATTACAGATTGAAAAGGATATGACTTTCGTTAACGTTATGAGCGGTAAGTCAGTTATCTTACAGCGTAGCGTACCTTACGGTAAAAATGCTGTTATTAACTCCATGATGGAGATTAAGAAGTTAACAGAAAAAGAAGCAAAGACTTTGCTTTCAAACAGAGATATGCTTGATCGTCAGGTTACTGAAGAAGAGTATGCGGAAGCAGTACGTTACTTAATCAGTAGTATCGGACGTATCGTAGAATACCACAGAAGTCGTAACCCGGATCGTATTATTGATGGTATCCGTGTGTTCGGTGAAGGTTCAGCGATCGCAGGTATCGATGAAGTCTTAAAGCAGGAGTTGGGTGCGCAGGTTACTCACTTCTCAACTTTACAGGGTATTAAGGCAGGAAGTAAGTCATATTTGACAAGTGAGACTGCACTTCGTTACCTTGCTAACTTTGGTGCTGTTTTAAATCCTATCGGATTAAATCTTAACAGAGGAAAGAGCAAAGAAAGCGTTTCAAGAACCGCAGATAAAGTTTTATATGCTATCTTGATTGTTGCAATTGTTGCAGTTGTTGGCTGGGTTGTATGGACTATGGTTGCATATTATGGAACCAAAGCTGTCAAAGAGAAGTTAGAGGCTGACATCAAGGCAATTGAGGATGTTGAGCAGATTGCTGCAGATTATGAGAGTGCTAAGGCTGCATATGACAGTGTAATGGCATTTGCTAATTCTACATACTCAAACAATGAATTGGTATTGCGGTTTATCCAGGATTTAGAGCAGAAGTTGCCGAAGGATACAATTATCAACAACTTCTCGTCAGTAGATGGTTTTGTAGAGTTCGCAGTTACCACTCCGAACAAAGAGGCAGTTGCTGATGTTATCGTAGCAATGAGAGAAATCGATTATGTTCAGTCATTCTCTATTCCTGCACTTGCAGAAGAAGAGGGCGTGATTCCCGGCATCGAAGAGGCTGAGGGCGAAGAGGCTGATGCAGAAGATGAAGAAGTTATACCTACAGTAGTTGTATATGAATTCAGTTGTGTTCTTGTTGAACCTGCTGAGGAAGGAGGAGCACAGTAATGAAAATCAGTGATA
This sequence comes from Lachnospiraceae bacterium, assembly GCA_017622505.1. Classification (GTDB taxonomy): domain Bacteria; phylum Bacillota; class Clostridia; order Lachnospirales; family Lachnospiraceae; genus UBA3766. The sequence goes on along the minus strand of JAGAQZ010000105.1, from coordinate 14,884 downwards.
GAGATAAAAAACTTATAGTTATTATTATCATTGCAATTGTTATTGCCGGTCCTTATCTGCTTTTGATTAAGCCTTACAACGAAAAGCAGGCTACCTTGGAAACTGAAATTGTAACATTGCAGGAAAGATACGATTATCTTAGCACATTAAATGAGCAAAGAGAGTTCTACTTGAGCGAAATCGAAAGATTTAAGAGCGAAAGAGAAGTTGTAATCAGTGAATACGCAGGTGGTATTCGTCAGGAAAATACAATTATGTTCTTAAGAAACATTGAGCTTAGTTTTCCTTTGCAGATGACAACACTTTCCTTTAGTGGAAATGTGGTTACACCCATTGATGCCGGAGTTACAGATGAAAACGGTAATGTGACAGGCGTTTTGAATGGTGTATCAACATCTACATCAATTGCTTATACTTGCGATTATGAAAATATGAAGCAGTTTCTTGATTATATTATGAAATATAAAGAGAGAATGGTAGTATCAGCATTAGATATGACTTATGACGATTCAATCGGTAAGATTACAGGTATTGTTGTTCTCGAACAGTATGCGTTTACCGGTGACGGAAGAGAACTTGCGCCTGCTGTTATTCCCAGCATGGAACACGGTAATGAAAGTATCTTTGGTACTTATATTTCTGATGAAGCATTACGTGAAAAACTTGCTGAAGAAGCTGAAAGTGAAGGCGAAGAAGCTGAAGAGTAGTATATTTTTTCCTTGCGGTGCATTTGCACCGCAGGGATATTATGCTTAATTTGAATTTTAATGATAGGATGAATTTTTGTCTTATGATCAATGTTTAAATTAAGGGAAATATGGAGGGATAAGATGAAAAAGAAAATCTTTGCGAAAAGAATTTCAAACAAAAAAGGTTTTTCATTGTTAGAAGTACTTTTGGCTATTGTTATTTTGGGACTGATTGCAGCGCCGATTTTACAAATTTTTATTACATCGGCACAGATAAATCATAATTCCAGAAAAATAATGGGTGCAACAGATGTTGCAAATATGACAATGGAATATATTACTTCTTTAAAGTTTGACGGCGAAGGTGGGGTTAAGGAAGTATTTACTGAAAATGGTGCTTCACCCGAAAAACGTATTCCTGCGATTGGATATTATTCAAATGCGACGGACTTGGGAACTTCATGGGGAAATATTGGGGATTTTCGTAACGATATCACAACGAATCATTATGGTCATTCCGGTTCTAACATATATTATAACAGTGTGACCGGAGACCAGTATCTCGGCGTTGCGATTAATGATATCCAGTATAATAATTTTAGCTATGAGATGATTATCTGGTTTGAGGCTACCAATAATAGTGAAACATATTATACATATGATGTTATTCTTGAAGTGTACGGCGAAGATGAAAGGGTTTCGGTTGCGGATGATGGAACAGAAACACCGTATACTGCAAATTTCGGTGAAAAACTTATTGTTGTAAATGGTGCAGTAGCAAATCAATAGGAGGGGAAAATGAAAAAGACAAACAAACTGATTCATAATAATCGTGGTGCAGCGTTGATTACAATTATGATTGCTGTTGCTTTTGTATCTATTCTTGCCAGTGCAATTTTGTATCTTTCTTTTTCAAACTATCAAATGAAAGTTGCGAATTACCAGTCTAAGGTAAACTTCTATGGCACTGAGAAAGATATGACAACTGTATCAACAACTTTGCGCAATACCTTGGCAAGCAACATTTCGGATCCTTTAACAGCGTTAAAGAATGATGTTGGATACACAAGCGTTGCAGGGATTGAAAGATATGATACTACAAAGCTTGCGCAGTTGGTGTATCCTTCTGCAAGCAGTTCGACCGTAGCAAGTGGTGATACAACGGTTGTGTTCTCAACAACAATAACCGATACTAATGTGTCTAACTTTGTGATTGAAGGTGGCGGAAATGACCATAAAGTCACATTGAAAGGTGTTCAGATTCAGCATACAGATACACAGGGATTCGAACATCAGATTACTACAGATATTGTTTTTAATGTACATAAATCGTCAGGCACACCGGATGCAGGTGGTGTTGGTGAGTTCAGTGTTATGACTGATAATAAGATTACGGTAGATGCGAATGGTAGTAATACCAGAGTTGTAATGTACGGAAATGTATTCATTGGACCCGGAACATATAAGTATGAAAGTGGTGTGATTAATCCGTCCGGCGTGGATGCGTTAGTGCTGAAAGGTGATTCCATTTTTACCCAGAAGGGTGACCATATGATCATATTTGGTAATATTGTATTAGAGGATACATCGGTATTTAACGTATCCGGCGGAAAGCTTACCGTATTGGGGGATATTATTGTAGGACCGAATGCAACCTTTGTTTCCAGCGGTGAGGTATTTTTCCCTTCGAACGCTAAAGTTATACCGTCGTCTCATGTGCCGGGTGATTTGACGTATGGATTTAAGGGGACTACTGCAAATGTTGTACCTAAGACATTGGTTGATGCTACAAATCCTACCGTACAGTATTTGACTGATGCGAATTATACAAGTATTTTGACTACATTAGGTTTAAATGATGCTACAGATGATGGTTTGATTAGCAAGATTCTTACTTCTGATTTCAAGAAACTTATGTCCGGTGAAGAAGGAGTCATTGCCAATAATGGTATTGATGGCGCTGCAAAGTCGGCTAAAACTACATATTATGGTGTAGATTATTACAATTTATGGTTCTGTGAAGAAGAAATGAATGGTAATAAAGCATCGAATGCATTAGTATTGAATGGCGCAGCAGCTTCTTTACAGGATGGCGGTAACTTACATTCGACCATTATCAGTGTTAAGGATATTACGATAACGAATTCAAAGAATATGATTTTGAGTCAGGTTGGTGGCGATGTCTTTAATATCTTGACTGCGAAGAGTACTACGGATTATCCGGGATATTCTACGGATACACATACTGTTCAAATTAAGGCTGGTAATGGTGATTATAAGGATGGTAAGGACGTTAAAGTTGGTGACGCTTTCCAGACAACGGCAAATCAGACTGCAAATTCTTTGATTGGATATGCAAGTAATGGTAATAACGGTGTAGAACAGATTGATACATCTGTTGGTTATACTAACTGGAATAAGAGATAGGAGGAGCTTATGAGAAAGAATAATAAAGGTTTCTCTTATGTTGAATTCCTGCTTGTAATTGCAATTATGGCAATTCTGATTACTATGATTTCAATTACTATGGGGTTGTTATCCAGTACAAATGTTAACCGTGGTGCAGAGAAACTTAGTAGTAGTTTAGATAGAGCAAGAAACGTTGCTATGGCAAAAGGGACGAATCGCGGCACAATCGAGATTACCAGTGATGGTGACAAGTGCTATTGTTTTGTTGGAAGCAGTAGTTCTCCGAATAAATTGGATGAGAGAGAAGAATTAAGTGCTTCACCTGTTGTAATTGGGTATTTTGAGAGTGGTAATTCGGATATGATTACGGTTTCGCCTACAACACCACTGATTATAAAATATGACCAATCAACAGGAACTTTCCTTGCATTGTCTAATGGTAATTATTGCGAGCGAATTGTTTTTACAAACGGAGATGCAACGGCAGCGATAGTTTTGTATCCGGCAACGGGTAAAAGTGAATTGGTTTACTAAATAAGGAGGGAAAAGATGAAGGCAAATAGAAATAATAAAGGTTATTCATTAGTTGAATTGCTAATTACCATTGCTATTTTTGGTATGGTTATGATCGGTATTGCTATGATTATGCGTACATCTTCTGTTTCTTATTTAGACGGAACCAGAGAAGTAGCAGTGCAGACGGAAGTACAGATTGTTGCGAATCAGGTGGAAGAATTATTGGTTGATGCAACAGGAACTATGTACTCCGGAACTTTAGATGATAGTGGAACGGTTGATCCGTATTGGAAGATTGATAAAGGAGACAAAAGTCATTGTTTCCGTTTGGACACATCAGAGAATAAGCTTTTATATCAGCTTAGAGACATAAATACCGGTGTGAATGCTGCTCCCAGCTCATGGTCTTTGATGGCAGACTATGTTACTGATTTTGATATTACCGGATGGGAAAAGCGTGTAGACGGTGTTGAACCCAGTAGCTATTGTGATAATAAAGTTACGGTTAAGATTCAGATGGATAATGATGGTTATAAATATGAATTATCCAGAGATGTATTTTTCCGTAATGCGATTGAAGACAATACAGTATATCAGATTCGGGGCGGTGGCAGTAATAATTCAAATCCTTCCGGAACTGTTGAAAAATACGAATTAGACAGATATGCTGTTTTGGATTTGGAGAAAGAATTCGGTATTACCAAGGTTACTTCTGTAACAAGCGGTTTTACTAATAATTATAAGTTTGTAACACCTGAGTATAATACTAATAATTTAAGTGTTGCCAAGGCGATAACCAAGGTTAGTGATGCACAGTTAGATTTGACTGCGGCGACAACGCCTTTGTGTATTATGTTAAATGATACAAATAGAAAAGATTTCAGTAAAGCAATTACGGAATCTACAAATGCTGTTGTAACAGGAAATACTGCAACCGGTTCTGTTAGTGTACAGATTACAACCAAGAAGGTGAAATATTTGTTGGATGACACGAGTGTTTCAGGTGATGGTCTTGTTCACGTAAACTTAAATGCAGGTGATTTTGGTTATACATTTATCGGTGTTGAAGGTATTGATGTTAAATCAATGGTTGCAATTGCGGATACTCTTAATCCGGGCGGAAAGCCTTATTCATATTCAATGGTTGTGTATTATGATGACGGTGATCAGGAATATGCGTATACAGATGCTAATAAACCTAAAACAGTTACCGGCAAGACACCTAGTTTGAAACATGAATATGATGGTAATTTTGGTGTTTCTTTGGATAGCAATAGTTGCGGTATCCAGAAAGGTTTCGCGTTACAGCCGGATCCTGAAACGAACGGTTTCCTTCTTGTAACGAATAACGATGGTGTACAGTGGGGAAATGAGGCTAACAAAGGTATTAGCGAAGCCGGAACCAGAGCTGCAATGGCTGCCGGAACTTACAGAATGTCCATTATGATTCATTATCCGGAACAGTCGACTACCGGATCACATGATGTTTTGGATTTCGGTGTAGTATATATGGGTTGTCCCGTAACCAATTATCAGGGTGCACATACTTATACAGCTACACCGGCTGACTTTCATATTGCGTTTTAATTCGTAATTTGTAGGTATACGATAAAGGAACTGTCTTGGGACAGTTCCTTTTTGTCTGCCTAAAATTTATGTAAGTGACTGGATATGGTATCTTTGAAATATCCTTTGGATTGCTTTTGGATATAAAATAAGATATAATTACGTTGCTTATATTATAAAGGTGGGAGAGCTTATGAATAATTCTCAAGTAAATAATGATAAAAAAGATAATATTAAAGAAGTAGAAGCTATTTCAAAACCAATTGCAGAGTGGATTGCATTTTCTGCTTTTATTCTACTGACAATTATTATGTATATTTTTCATGAGCCTTGGTATGATGAGATTCAAGCGTGGATGGTTGCTTCGGATGCGAGCTTCAAAGAAATGATTTTTGAGTTGCCGCATTATGAAGGGCATCCGCCTTTTTGGACGTTGTTGCTCTCTGTTTTTGCCAAAACAGGTGTGCCTATGGAAATTGGGTTACGTATACCGACATTGCTTTTTTCGACTATAGCAGCATATGTTGTGATTTTTAAGGCGCCGTTTAAAAGATGGATTCGCTGTTTGTTGCCGTTCGGCTATTATTTCTTTTATCAATATACCGTTATTTGCAGACCTTATTCGTTAATGTTTCTCGGATTTGTTCTTGCGGCATATTTTTATAAGGAACGAAATCAAAAGCCTGTAAGATATTTGATTGCCTTGTATATGCTTTGCATGAGTAGTGCGTACGGAATTCTTTTTGCCGGAGTTTTTTGCGTAATATGGACGGTAGAAATCATAAAAGAATTAAAAGGAAAAGCTTTTATTAAGCGCGCGTTAAAAGATAAGCGTTCGTGGTCTTTGCTTGTGATGTTGATTCTTTCGGTTGGACTTTTGATGATTATTTGGCCGGGCGAAACAGCTTTTGCACAGGTAAGAGTGGTTGAATTTTCAAAAATTAGATGTTTAATATATACATTTCTTGTTTTGCCGGCAGATGCGCTTGTATCGGATATAGCGCTGATGGGAAGACTTCAGCAGTTTGACAGTATTATTGCGATGGATTACGCAACAATACTTTGCGTTGTGATTTCCGTAATCTTATATATTGTTATGCTTACGGCAGCACATATTTATCGTAAGAAGGCGTTGTTGATTTGGCCTTATGTTGCATTTGCCGGTTATGCAGCCTTGGGATATTTTTATAATCATCATATAGGAATTGTACCTATGTTTTTATTATTTGTATTCTGGTGCGCGTTTGCGGATAAGCCTGAAACGATAAAACTTCCCGGCTTTTTGTTAAAACTTGAGAAAAGTATGGAAGGCTTTTCGCGAAAAGCAGGTTATTTCTTTGTGATTCTGGCTGTGGGTATGGCGCTGTTTTGGTCTTTTTCTGCAATCAAAAATGATATTATGTTGCCGGCTTGGTATGCGAAAAGCCTGGCTGCAATGATGGAAGAATATGAATTGACAGAATATAAGGTATTAAATCAGTGGACCTACCAGGAAATTGATGCAAATACTATTGAAGAAGATGATATAAGTACAGAACAAGAAGAAGGATATACCTTTTCGACAGAATTGCCGCAATTGGACGCAAATGATTATTATCAATATGTGAAAATGTGCAATTTTGTTGATATTCTTGTGTATTCTGATGAGAGAGAAAATTATATCTATAATTTTAATGAAGGAAATGAAAATCTCCGATATGTGGACCATAATATGCTGACACAGGAGGAGAGCGTTGCTTATTTGCATGAACTCGGTGCAAAACACGGATATCCGGATGTAATTATTGGAAATCCTGAAGTGCTTGGTATGATGGGGCTTGATGTTAAAGAGCACAATTATATTCCGGTTTATGGAGTTGTTTGTTATCGTATCAACAAGTACAATACCGTATATGCAAGAGAATTTGTATATGTAAAAGAAGAAATATTTGTCACACGTGACGATTGGCCGATTTATGATCAGATTGCGAATGGTTTCGCTGAATATTAAAGGAAATTTTATGAGAGATTTTTTAAAAGAAAATAAAAGAATAGAGTGGCTGGTCTTAGGTTTATTCGTTATATTATATTTTTTGCTCTCTTTTTTTCATGAGCCGATGTATGATGAAGCACAGGCGTGGATGATTGCAAGAGATGCTTCCTGGAGTGAACTGATATTTGAAATTCCGCATTATGAGGGGCATCCGCCTTTTTGGCATTTGTTTTTGGCAATTTTTGCCAAGAGTGGAGTATCGATTGATGTGGGCTTGCGTATTGTCGGTGGTTTTTTTAGCGTTTCAACGGTTGCATTGTTGTTATTTAAGTCGCCATTTCCGAAAATTGTAAAATGTCTTCTGCCATTTACATATTATATTTTCTTTCGATACAGTATTGTTGTCAGACCTTATTGTATGACCATGCTTGGCTTTTGTTTGGTGGCGATGGCATATGAAAAGAGGGCAGAAAAACCGTTTCGTTTGATGGCTGCATTGTTTCTTTTGTGCGCCAGCAGTGCATACGGTATGATGTTTGCTGCCGGAATATGTGTTGTATGGATTATAGAGATGTTTACAAACATTAAAAAGAACTATGCAAAACAAATTGCGGCTATGTTGATTTTGCTGGTATGCAATGTCGGGCAATTGTTGTTGATGATGCCCAAAGAAGATACAAATGCAGTAGTGGAAAGTCCGATTTCTACTATATTATATGGTTTGATTTATATGTTTGTAATCGGTCCTGCCGATTCTATGTTTCTGGATGCCGGAATGGATGCCAGACTGCAGAATTACGCACAACAGGTTGTGACCAGTAGTGGTATGGCTTATGTGAATTTGTTAGTGGGATTAGTGACTACAATGCTTTTATTATATTTTGCGTATAAATATAAAAAGTTATTGTTGATGTGCATTCCTTATTTCTTTTTCTCATTATTTTCTGCGGTGGTATATTTCTGGTATCATCATATAGGATTGATCCATTTGTTCTTAATTTTTGTTTTTTGGTGTGCTTTAAAAGAGAAAGAACAGATTACAGCAAGAGATATTTTTGCAAAAAGCAGTATGAAAAAAGCTTTTGACCAAAAAAGTGTTAAAAAACTTGGTGTTCTTGCGTTGTGCCTGTGTTTGGGAATGTCAGTGGCGTGGAATGTATTTTGTTCCGGTACGGATTTGTTTAAAAAGACCTGGTACACCAAAGACTTGGCTAAAGGAATTGAACTTGTCGGAGCTGACCAATATAATTGTGCTTTACAATGGGATATTATTGGGGTTGGTCCGTTTGAGAATCCGGAAGATTATGCTGATGCCTCAAAATATTATCATGTAGCTTCCGTGACGCAATTTTTTGATTGCCTGGCATATTTTGATGAAAATATTTTTTACAATCATAATGGCGGAAATAAAGAAATTTCCTATAACATGCAACGTTTGCCTGAGGCAGACGGACAGATGGCTATTATGGAAGAAGTTGCAACATACGGTTATCCTGAATTTATAATTGGACATGCCTTTGTATTAGATGCACTTCCGATTGATGAAGAGATGCCGAATTATGTGCCGGTTTATCGTTTTGAGGTGTATAAACCTGATAAATTCATTATAGACTATAATGACCGCTATATTTATGCACGAGAAGATATTTATCAGCAGAGAAGTGACTGGCCGATTGTGGAACAGTTAAAAATAAACTGATTTTTAATATTATTTTACCTTTTTAAAAGTGACCGGGAAATTATTACAAAATAATTTTTTTGGTCACTTTGTAAAATTTTCCTTGCCAGATAAAAGTTTTTGGTGTATAGTCGATATCGGTTACCCTAAAAAGGGGAATAGGATTGAATGAATAGGGGAAAAGAAATGGCAAAATATCTTGTAATTGTGGAGTCACCTGCCAAGGTGAAAACAATCAAGAAATTTCTCGGAGCGAATTATGAAGTCTTGGCCAGCAACGGACATGTAAGGGATTTACCCAAGAGTCAGTTGGGCGTTGATGTTGAGAATGATTATGAACCGAAATATATTACCATCCGCGGCAAAGGGGATGTGCTTTCTGCACTTCGTAAAGAAGTAAAGAAGGCTGAGAAGATTTATCTTGCAACTGACCCTGACCGTGAAGGTGAGGCAATTTCATGGCATTTATATGAGGCCTTGAAACTTGCAGGTAAAAAAGTATATCGTATTACTTTTAATGAAATCACTAAGAATGCAGTAAAAGAGTCGTTGAAGAATGCCCGTGAAATCGATATGAATCTGGTTGATGCACAGCAGACCAGACGTATTCTTGACCGTATGGTGGGATATCGAATTTCGCCTGTGCTTTGGGCTAAAGTAAAAAGCGGCTTAAGTGCGGGACGTGTACAGTCTGTGGCGTTGCGTATTATTTGCGATCGTGAAGAAGAGATTGATGCCTTTATTCCGGAAGAATATTGGAGTTTAAACGCGTCATTTGGCTTACAAGGCGAGAAAAAGCCTTTGGTGGCATCCTTTTACGGCAAAGGGGATAAAAAGCTTGATTTGGGCTCAAAAAGCGACGTGGAGGCTGTTCAAAAAGCACTTGCGAATGCAGAATATGTTGTTGATGATGTGAAAACAGGGGAGAGAAGCAAAATAGCCCCCCTTCCTTTTACGACTTCAACATTACAACAGGAAGCAAGTAAGGTGCTTGGTTTTGCAACCCAGAAGACCATGCGTATTGCGCAGCAATTATATGAAGGCATCGATATTAAAGGTAACGGTACCGTCGGTGTGATTACCTATTTACGTACCGACTCTACTCGTGTATCTGATGAAGCGAAGACTGCGGCTGCGTCATATATTTCTGCTACTTACGGAGAGAAGTATGTGCAGAAAGAAGAGAATAAGAAAAAAGATGAGAAGCGTATCCAGGATGCTCATGAAGCAATTCGTCCTACAGATATTGCAATGACACCGGATAAGTTAAAAGATTCTCTTTCCAGGGATCAGTTAAGACTTTATAAATTGATTTGGCAACGCTTTGCTGCAAGTCAGATGGCACCTGCATTGTTTGAGACTGTATCTGTCCGTATCAAGGGCGGCGAATACTCTTTCCGTGTCAGTGCGTCTAAGGTGGCTTTTGACGGTTACAGAAGCGTTTATATGCAGGATGAGGATGAAAAGGCTGAAAATAACAGCTTGCTAAATTCTATTACCAAGGATACAAAGCTTACATTTGAAGGCTTTGAAGAACAGCAGCATTTTACCCAGCCGCCGGCACATTTTACGGAAGCTGCATTGGTTCGTGCGTTGGAAGAATTGGGCATTGGTCGTCCCAGTACTTATGCGCCGACTATTACAACGATTATTGCGCGTCGTTATGTTATTAAAGAAAATAAAAACCTGTACGCATCTGAAATTGGTCAGGTTGTAAACAATATGATGAAGGAAGCCTTCCCCAGCATTGTGGATGTGAATTTTACGGCGTATATGGAAGCTTTGCTTGATAAGGTGGAAGAAGGTACCGTACAGTGGAAGACGGTAGTTTCAAACTTTTATCCTGATTTGGATGAAGCTGTTAAGCAGGCTGAAAAGGACTTGGGCGAAGTGAAAATTGCCGATGAGGTTTCTGACGAGGTTTGTGAACTTTGCGGGCGTAATATGGTTATTAAATATGGTCCTCACGGTAAGTTTCTTGCCTGCCCCGGATTCCCGGAGTGCCGTAACACCAAGACTTTCCTTGAGAAGATTGGCGTAACTTGTCCGAAGTGTGGCGGTGAAGTAGTGGTTCGTAAAACCAAAAAAGGCCGTACCTACTATGGTTGTGAAAAGATGCCGGAGTGTGATTTTATGGTATGGCAGCGCCCTACCAATGAAAAGTGTCCCGATTGCGGAGAAGTTTTATTGGTAAGAGGCAACAAACTTGTTTGTGCAAAACAGGAATGTGGCTATGTCAGACAAAAAGATAAATAGTTTCAGAAATGTTGCACAATTTAAATAATTGTGTTAAAATGGTTATGTAACTTGAGGTGGTTGCATAACCATTTTTATTTTTTATAATAAGGCCCGCAAAGCGTACTTTTTTTATTTACGGAGAGAACATGAGTAGCGTACAGTTATTAGACAAGACCAGGAAAATTGTAAAACTTTTATACAGCAACAATGCAGGGAAGGTGGTTTTTACCGATATCTGTAAGGTGATGCGTGATGTAACGGAATCCAATGTCCTGGTAATCAGCCGTAAAGGAAAAATTCTCGGAATGGGCAATACACCGAAAGTGCCTGCAATTGGAGAACTTCTTGGCGAAAAGAAGGGCGTTTTCATTGATGCGGATTTGAATGAACGTTTTCTTGGAGTTTTATCAACTAAGGAGAACGTGAATTTAAGCACTCTTGGATTTGAAGAAACGGATTGTTCTCTGTATCGCGGTGTTATTACGCCGATTGTAATTGCGGGAGAACGTTTGGGAACTTTGTTTTTATATCGCAATAACAAAGAGTATGAAATTGATGATATTATTTTGTGCGAGTATGCAACCAGTGTGGTTGGCTTGGAAATCCTTCGTTCGGTAACGGAAGAGACGGCAGAAGAGTCCAGACGTGTAGCCGGGGCGAAATCTGCAATCAGCACCTTGTCCGGCTCTGAAGTGGAAGCAATTATTCATGTGTTTGATGAATTGGGTGGAGTAGAAGGTGTTCTCGTAGCAAGTAAAATTGCAGACCGTGTAGGCATTACCCGTTCTGTTATTGTAAATGCTTTGCGTAAGTTGGAAAGTGCCGGCGTAATTGAGTCCCGTTCTTCCGGTATGAAGGGAACTTACATCAAGGTTATGAATGATATGGTATTTGAAGAAATCAAGCTTTTAAAAGAAGGCGAGAATTAGTATTAAGAATTGTTTTTGGTCTGCCGATATATAGTGTGAAACACATTTTATAAAAACACGGCACGGAAGCTGTTTTATATGGATGAAGATAAAAGGATTTATTGTGAAAACGATAAATCCTTTTCTTGTTTACATAAAACGGACATGTTGTGGATGGTTTGTAAAAAAGCACAATATAAAGTGGTTTTTTCACAAAAATAGCTTGTGTTTTTATAGAAATAAACTATAATAAAATAGAGTGGGTAGAGTGTGCCCATAAGCAGGAGGAGTAATATGCTTGGAACAAATACTTTTGACTACATAAATGTGCTTGATAAGGCGGCGGATGCTTCTTGGAAAAGAAACGAAGCAATCACAAATAATATTGCCAATGCGGCCACACCGGGCTACAAAAGACAGGATGTGTCTTTTGAGAACGAGTTGCGTCATGCAATTTTAGGTGCCAGTGGCGGCAGTATGGATGCAAAGATCAGCAATGTGAATTTAAAGACATTGAATCCTACGGTATATACTGATTCTACCGAAGTAATGTATCGCTTGGATGGTAATAACGTGGATATTGATACCGAAAACGTGAATCTTGCAGAGAATCAGATTAAATATAATGGTTTAATGAACAGCATTACACAGGAATTCCAGAATCTGCAGGCTGTTATGAAATCATAGGGATAAGGAGGTAGCGTAATATGGGTATGTTTGATGCTTTTGATATCAGTGCTTCGGGTTTGACGGCGCAGAGATATCGTATGGATGTAATTGCAGAAAATGTGGCAAATGCCAACACAACAAGAACCGAAGACGGTACACCTTATCGTCGTAAAGTAGTTACTTTCCAGGCAAAGGGGCCGGGAAATGAATCTTTTGCAACCGTATTCGGAAATGCGACAAGTTCTTTTTCGAATGCAGTCGGTAAGGGTGTTCGTGTAACTACCGTGCAGGAAGATTTTACTTCCGGTATGAATAAAGTATACGATCCTTCCCATCCTGATGCGGATGAATCCGGTTACGTTACATATCCCAATGTCAATACCATTACGGAAATGACAAACCTGATTGATGCCACCAGAGGTTATGAAGCCAATGCAACTGCATTTTCGGCAAGTAAATCCATGGCACTTAAGGGCTTGGATGTTGGTAAGGCATAAGGTGTAGTTAGTTTTAGAGGAGAATAGAAATGGACCTTTCAGCAATTTATAAAGTGAATACAGAGGCTTTGGAACAGTATAATGCGAACAAAACCAAAGTAGCCGAGGGCAGTGATATGTTTTCGGTAATGCTGAATTCGGCAATTGATAATTTGCAGACCACCAATGCGTATTTGTCCGATGCTGAGAATGAAGAAATCAAGTTTGCTTTGGGTGAAACCGAGAGTACACACGATTTGATGATTTCTTTGCAGAAGGCATCGACGGCGTTACAGTATACGGTGGCGGTAAGAGATAAGTTTATTCAGGCTTATCGTGAGATTATGCAGATGCAGATTTAAAAAGTTTTATACAGTAAGCGTTTTTATAAAATGATAAATTGGATAAAATCGACCGTTCGTGTAAGGAGATAAAAAATGGTTGAAAAACTGATCGATAAATTAAAAGAGTTTCCGCCCAAGTTTATGGCGTGGTGGAATAAGTTCTCATCTAAGCAGAAGACTGCGATTATTGCGGCTCTGCTTGGTTTTATTGTTGCGTTTGCAATTTTAATCACTTTGGTATCAAGACCGCAGTATGTAACCTTGGTTACTTGTGAGAATGCGACCCAGTCTGCGACTGTAAAGTCATTGTTGGATGAAGGCGATTATGATTACCGAATTGCAGACAGTCAAGGCTTGGTTTATGAAATCAATAAAGATCAGTTGTCGGATGCTAATATTTTAATTAATTCCAATAATATCCTTACGGAAACCTTTAAATTAACAGATGTTGTTTCGGGCAGTCTTACTACAACGGAAGCAGATAAAGAGAAGTTATATACAGCCTATCTTCAGGGCGAATTGACTTCTATGTTGGAAGATGTGGAATTCGTAGAAGAGGCAACGGTCACCTTACGTATTCCCAAAGATGACGGAACATTGATTGCAAATCAGGAAGAAAGCTTTGCACAGATTTTGTTAAAATTGAATGCAACCTGCAGTTCTGATCAGGCAAATGCCATTGCCAATGCTGTTAAAACCGCAATCGGAAATGAGACTACTGAGCATATTGTAATTTGGGATACACAGGGGAATTTGTTATTCAGCGGCGGTGATACTGTATCATCTGTCGGAAATGCTTCAAATCAGTTGAGTTTAAAGCAACAGGTTGAGGCAATTATCCGTAATGAGGTAAGAAAGGTACTTCTTGGAACCAATGAATTTGATTTGATTGAAGTTGCCAGCAGTCTAACCGTAAATTTTGCAGAAACAGAAAGAACGGAAATTGAATATACGCCGGCGGATGGACAGATGCAGGGCGTTTTATCCCATGAGTCTTCTTATGAGGCGGAAACTGATGGTGGTACGGCTATGGTACCCGGTACTGACAGTAATGGTGATGATACTTATGTGTGGAGTCAGGGTGAAGGCGGTTCCAGTTCGGTTTCTCAGTTTGAAAAAGATTATCTGCCTAATTCTGAGACCACAGTGGAGAAAATTCCTGCAGGAAGTATTGTTTATGACGAGTCTTCCATTGCGGTTACAGCAATTTCTTATAAAGTAATCAAAGAAGAAGATGCCAAAAAATTGGGCTTGTTGGATGGAATTACCTGGGACGAATATAAGCTGGCAAATTCAGACCGAAAGAAATTGGAAGTGGATCCGGAGTTGTATTCTGTTGTATCTAATGCAAGCGGTATTGCGTTAGAAGACATTACAATTGTTGCATATGAAGAACCGTTCTTCGTAGATAAAGAGTCT
>JAGAQZ010000104.1 GCA_017622505.1 Lachnospiraceae bacterium | reverse complement strand
TTAATTACTTTGCATTTTTCGCAAATAGGTTTTACTGATGATCTAACTTTCACGTTAAACCCTCCTTTCAAAAATGACCGTTTAACATTATAACATTATATTTTCAAGTCCGCAAGCCCTTTTTTGAACTTTCTTAAAAAGCTTTTTTGCCCTGAAAATCCAAGACTGTGTCACCGTCCGCAGCCGGGCGCGTTCTCAAAAATTAGTTCCCTTATTTATCTCTCCAAATGATACGTCCCTTAGACAAATCATAAGGTGACAATTCCAAAGTAACTTTGTCACCGGGTAAGATACGAATAAAATTCTGTCTTAACTTACCACTGATATGTGCCAATACTTCATGTCCGTTTTCCAACTGTACTTTAAACATTGTGTTGGGCAACTTCTCAACTACAGTTCCTTCAATTTCGATTACATCAGCTTTTGACATATACTCTCTCCGTTCATTTGATTTGAATGTTTATTGCTACTTTTATATAATTCTTCGTATAGCCGAAGACCAGCTTTCTTAAAATCGTTTCAACTCTGCTAATTCACGTATCGCAGGTTGTCTTTCATCAGATGATGTAAGGTTTGGCGAATTGCTTCATCGCTTCCTCTACTCTTCTGCGAAATCATGGTTGCAAGCATCGTTGTATCTTCCTGCTTGGGAATTTCCAAATGCTTTGCATTTTTCATCTTAGGATTGGCAATTGTATATTTAATGCCGTCGGCCACAAGCAAGCGACCTTCTTTCTCTCCAATGATGATATATATTTTACCGGCATCATGTCCTGCCGTAGAAATTGCAAATCTACCGTTCATTACCGCCTCCGTGCCGAACTTCATTATTTTAACATTGTTAAAATTTCCGGCTCACCATCTGTAATCAGAACAGTGTTTTCATAATGTGCGGAAGGAAGTCCGTCCGCCGCAACAACTGTCCAGTTGTCATCCAGAATTTCGATATCCGCTCTTCCGAGATTAATCATAGGCTCAATCGCCAATGTCATACCGGGCTGAAGTTTAACACCTCTTCTTGCCTGTGTAAAATTAGGAATTTCCGGATCCTCATGTAAACGAGCCCCGATTCCGTGTCCCACAAACTCTCTTACAATTCCGTATCCGAACTGACTGATATATTCATCAATCGCATTGGAAATATCGAAAAGATGATTGCCGGCTTTAGCCATCTTAATTCCTGCAAAGAAACAGTTTCTGGTTTCTTCTACCAGTTTCTGTACTTCCGGTGCAACATCACCTACCAAATGGGTTCTTGCCGCATCCGAATGATATCCTTTATAAATCAAACCGGCATCAAGACTTACGATATCGCCGTCTTTTAAAACTCTTTTCTTGTTGGGAATTCCATGAATGACTTCTTCATTAATGGAAACACAAACCGATGCCGGGAAGCCGTTATAATGTAAAAAGTTAGGAATGCAATCGTAGCTGCGGATTAACCGTTCTGCAAGAATATCAATTTCAAGTGTTGTAATGCCCGGGCGGATTGCTTTGCCAAGTTCCTCATGTACCATCGCAAGAATTCTTCCGCTTTCTCTCATTAACTCGATTTCTCTCGCCGACTTGATTGATACAGCCATGTTTTTCCTCACCTTTCCAAGTTATGCTTATATTCTTCTATAGCTTCTATTCTTATTTTATATTTCTTTTATCGAATCATTTCATATGGAAATGTTATTTTCAATTTTATATTACTTACAGTATAAATCCACCGCAAAGCATCACACCTTGCGGTGGCAGATATACATTTTAATGATATAAAAGTTTTAACCTTTTATTTCTCAAGACAAGCAATAATGTTGTCAAAAACAACCTGCATATCCTGTGTACCGTCTACGTCTTCCAACACACCCTTTGCTGTATAGAAATCAATAAGGGGCTGTGTCTGCTCATGGTATACCACAAGACGGTTCTTAACAGTTTCTTCCTTATCGTCGTCACGAAGAATTAATTCATTACCGCATCTGTCGCAGATACCCTCTGTCTTGGGGGGCACATGTGCAATGTGGTATGTAGCACCGCAATTTAAGCAAGCGCGTCTTCCTGACATACGTCTGATGATGTTCTCATCGGGAACATCTACATTGATTGCATAATCAATTTTATCGTTTAATTCTGTTAATGCCTTATCAAGCACTTCAGCCTGGGGAATGGTGCGGGGGAATCCGTCGAGAACATAACCGTTCTTGCAATCTTCCTGTGCCACTCTGTCTAACAGAATTTTTACTGTCAATTCATCGGGAACCAGTTTACCCTGGTCCATATAGCTCTTCGCTTTCATACCGAGAGCTGTACCATTCTTGATATTTGCTCTGAAAATATCACCGGTAGAAATATGAGGAATATTGTACTTGTCAGCAATCATTTTTGCCTGTGTACCTTTTCCTGCACCGGGAGCACCTAACATAATAATCTTCATTATTCGGTCCTTTCCTCATATCAATAGGACAAGACACGCCGCTAAAAGCGGTGTGCCCCTGTCCGTGCTTTATTAGTCATTTAAAAATCCTTTGTAATTACGAACCAGCATCTGTGACTCAACCTGCTTAACAGTTTCAACGATTACGCTGACAACAATGATAATACTTGTTCCGCCAAAAGATACCTGTGCGCCGAATACACCGTTAAAGATGTAGGGCAACACTGCCACGATGATAAGTCCGATTGCACCAATAAAGATAATATGATTCAATACTTTATTGAGATACTCACTGGTCGGCTTACCCGGACGAATACCGGGGATAAAACCGCCCTGCTTTTTCATATTATTTGCCATCTCAACCGGATTAAAAGTAATTGATGTGTAGAAGTAAGCAAAAAATACTACCAATACAACATAAAGAATCAAACCGATTGTGTATTTGAACTGTTCCGGATTAAACCAGAAATTTGAATTCAAATATTTAAGGCACTCACCCCACCAGCCTGTGCCGTCAAATTTCAACATATTTGAAATAATGATCGGGAAGGTAAGGATTGATGATGCAAAGATTACCGGGATAACGCCTGCGGTATTAATACGCACAGGGATAACGCTGGAATTTCCACCCATCATTCTGTTATGTCCCTGAACTTTCTTTGCATACTGTACGGGGATCTTACGAGTACCGTTGCTCAAATAAATAACCAAAACAATCATTGCAATTACTACAACAAGAATAATTGCTGCAGCAAGCACTGCAAGTGCTACTGTTTTACCCTTAATGAACTTCTCATAAAGAGTCATTACATCCTGAGGGAAAGATGAAATAATGTTAATTGCCAAAATGATTGAGATACCGTTGCCGACACCCTTCTCATTAATGCGTTCGCCAATCCACATAAGGAATGTACTACCTGCGGTCATCGCAACGATAACTGCAATAACATTTAAAACATTATAATTTTCCAACAATCCCTGGCCACCGAAACCGATTGCCATCATGCCGGCTTCCACAACCGCAAGACCTACTGTTACATAACGTGTAATTGTAGCCATCTTCTTACGACCGTCTTCGCCCTCGCGCTGCATTTCCTCTAATTTAGGAATTGCAATTGTCATCAACTGCATAATAATGGATGATGTAATATACGGTGTAATGTTCAATGCAAAAATTGACATCTGCATAAGTGAACCACCGGTGAAGGCATTGATATAACCTTCTGCACCACCAAGACTAAACAATGATGCCCACGCAGATTTTACGAACTCCTGGTCAACACCAGGAGCCGATATCTGACATCCGAAACGGATGATTAATAACATTAAAAAGGTAAATAACAGTTTGTTTCTGACTTCTTTGATTTTAAACGCATTGATGAATGTTTTAAACACTAAACCACCTCAACTGTTCCACCTACGGCTTCAATCTTTGCCTTTGCTGCTTCACTGACTGCATTTACCTGTACAGTAAGCTTCTTGGTAAGTTCGCCGTTTCCTAAAATCTTAACTCCATCACGGGGATTCTTAACAATTCCTTTTTCGATGAGAGCATCTACAGTTACAACACTGCCATTATCGAAACTTTCAAGAGCGCAAACATTAATTCCAACGATTTCCTTAGTGTTTCTGTTAGTGAAACCTCTCTTAGGAATACGTCTGTATAAAGGCATCTGTCCACCTTCGAAACCGGGTCTGGGTGCTCCGGAACGAGCTTTCTGTCCCTTGTGTCCCTTACCAGCGGTCTTACCGTTTCCTGAACCGTGTCCACGACCTCTTCTAAAATTATCACTATGCTTTGAGCCATCTGCGGGTCTTAAATTAGATAATTCCATTGTGACACCTCCTTCTTGTATTCTTATGCTTCCTCAACTTTCAACAAGTAACCTACCTGCTGAATCTGTCCCTTTGTTGCTGCATTGTCAGGCAAAAGAACAGTCTTATTTAACTTAGTCAATCCCATTGCTTCTACAGTCTTTTTGTGCTTAGGAACTGCACCGATTGTAGACTTAACCAATGTTACTTTTAACATCTTATCTGCCATTTCAGACTCCTTTCTATTCTAAAAGAAATGTCTTAAGCCAAGATTTCATCTACTGACTTACCACGATTTCTTGCTACATCTTCAGGACTCTTTAATTTGCTTAAACCTTCGATTGTTGCAAGAACAACATTCTGCTTATTGTTAGAGCCTAAAGACTTGGTACGGATGTTGTTGATGCCTGCAAGTTCACAAACGATACGTGCAGGACCACCAGCGATGATACCGGTACCTTCAGGAGCTCTCTTTAAGAGAACTGAAGCAGAACCGAACTTACCGATGAAGTCATGTGTGATACTCTTGTTATCATCTAATGCTACGTTTACCATTCTCTTCATAGCATCTTCTTTTCCCTTACGGATTGCTTCGGGAATTTCAGTAGCTTTACCAAGACCGGCACCTACATGTCCGTTGCCGTCTCCCACTACTACCAAAGCTGTGAAACGGAAGTTACGACCACCTTTAACAACCTTAGTTACACGCTTAATTGTTACAACTTTTTCTTTTAATTCACCTAACTGTGTAGGATCGATTAATGTGCGTCCCATGTGTTCTTATCCT
>JAGAQZ010000103.1 GCA_017622505.1 Lachnospiraceae bacterium | reverse complement strand
CTTCTCTTACAATCTCTTTGGACAAGAGGTGTGGATAACAACATCGCACATATGTCTTTTGATCGTAGTGCTTGTATTGCTTCTCTTTTTCATCATCGGCGGTTCGGTATTCCGTAAAGCAGAAACGGTTCCGAAAGGTTTCCAGAATTTTGCGGAAATGATTGTGGAACTTTTAGACGGTATCGTAATCGGCGGTATGGGTGAAAAGGGCAAAGGATTTCGAAATTACATCGGCGTACTTTTTATTTTTATCCTGGTAAGTAATATTTCGGGTTTGCTGGGATTGAGACCGCCGACAGCGGATTACGGTGTAACCTTACCGCTGGGTATTCTGACTTTTACATTGATTCACGTGAACAAGTTCCGATTTAATTCAATCGGATCTATCTGGAAAGATATGTGTTCACCGTTGCCGCCCTGGCTGCCGATTTGGTTTCCAATCAACTTAATCAGTGAAGTGGCAGTTCCGGTTTCACTTTCTTTGCGTTTGTTCGCAAATGTATTATCAGGTACCGTAATGATGGCATTGGTGTACGGACTGTTGCAGATGTTTGCACTTGTATGGCCCGCAGCACTTCATGTCTACTTTGATTTATTTTCAGGAGCAATTCAGACATACGTATTCTGTATGTTAACCATGACATATATTTCAAATGCCATGGGTGGAGAGGATTAATATTATTTTCTAGGAGGAAAGAAAAATGGAATTTAATGAGAACTTTATTTTAGGATGTTCAGCAATCGGTGCAGGTCTTGCGGTTATCGCAGGTATCGGACCCGGTGTAGGCCAGGGTATCGCAGCAGGTTACGGTGCTTCAGCAGTAGGACGTAATCCCGGCGCAAGAGGTGCTATCATGACAACCATGTTACTTGGTCAGGCGGTAGCAGAAACAACAGGTCTTTACGGTTTGTTGATTGCGTTCCTCTTATTATTCGTAAAACCTTTATTACCGTAATCGGATATCAGAGGTGCAGATGCGTTTATATTTTAGCAAACGCGTAGCGAAATAGAAGAGGAGGCAACAATTTGAACACAATAGAGAGCATGAACTTGCTTTTGACGGGTGAAGAGGGAATGTCGAGATTGTTCGATTTGGACATTCAGTTGCTTCATGACTCGGTTCTTACTTTGGTTGCTGTATTTGTTTTGTTCCTTGCAGGCTCGTACTTTTTCTTTAATCCGGCACGTAAGTTTCTGGAGAAGAGAAAACAGGGCATTGCTGATGATATTCAGTCTGCAAAGAGTGAACGTGAAGAAGCAGAACGTTTGAAGAAAGAATACGAAGAAAAGTTAAGCGGCGTAGACTCACAGGTGGAACAAATTCTGTCAGATGCCCGTAAAAAAGCACTTTCAAACGAAAATAAAATTATTGTTGAAGCAAAAGAAGAAGCAGAACGCATTCTTGAACGTGCAAACCAGGAAGCGAAACTTGAAAAACAGCGCGTAGCGCATGAAGTGAAGAATGAAATGGTTTCTGTTGCAACTGCTATGGCAGGCAAGATTGTGGCTACTTCCATTGATGACGCAACTCAGGAACGTCTTTTGGACGAAACATTGAAAGAAATGGGTGAGAACACATGGCTAAGCTAGTTTCCGGCACATACGGAGAGGCCTTATTCGAACTTGCACAGGAGAAGAATACGGTTTCTGCAATGTTAGAGGAAGTTTCCGGGCTGCAGATGGTTTTAAAAGAGAATAAGGAACTTTCGGTATTGATGAACAATCCGAAGGTATCCAAGGAAGAGCGTGAAGGCATCGTAAAAGAAGTATTCGGCGGAAGAATCTGTGATGATTTATTGAATTTCCTGATACTTTTGGTGCAAAAAGGAAGATACGCTTACGTAGAAGAAATTCTTGCTTACTTTACAGACCGGGTAAAAGAAGCGGAAGGAATCGGAACTGCATATGTTACAACAGCAGTGGAACTGACTCCTGCGAAGAAGGATGAAGTGCACAAGAAATTACTTGCGACTACATCCTACCGCGAAATTGAAATTATTTATCAGGTAGATCCTTCATTAATCGGCGGTATGACCGTTCGTATCAATGACAGGGTTATTGACAGCAGCATAAAGACCAAATTGGAGAAGATGGAGCGTTCGCTTCTCACAATCCAGTTGGCAGAATAATTAGAAGAAAGGTGCGGCAGATTCATGAATTTAAGACCGGAAGAAATTAGTTCCGTTATTAAGGATCAAATCAAAAGATTCTCAGACCGTCTTGAAGTGGCTGACGTTGGTACCGTTATTCAGGTGGCTGACGGTATTGCCCGTGTACACGGACTGGAAAGCGCTATGCAGGGTGAGTTGTTGGAATTCCCCGGCGATGTGTACGGTATGGTAATGAATCTTGAAGAAGATAATGTTGGTGCAGTACTTCTCGGTAACCAGAAGAGCATCAGCGAAGGCGATATTGTTAAAAGAACAGGCCGAGTTGTAGAAGTACCTGTTGGTGATGCAATGCTTGGTCGTGTTGTTAACGCATTGGGACAGCCTATCGACGGCAAAGGACCTATTGCAACAACCAAATATCGTCAGATTGAAAGAGTAGCATCCGGTGTTATCACAAGAAAATCAGTTGATACACCCTTGCAGACAGGTATCAAGGCGATTGACGCCATGGTTCCCATCGGACGCGGACAGCGTGAGTTAATCATCGGCGACCGTCAGACCGGTAAAACAGCGATCGCAATCGATACCATTATTAACCAGAAATCAGAGAACGTAAAATGTATTTACGTAGCAATCGGACAGAAGGCATCTACTGTTGCTTCCATCGTTAAAACATTGGAAGAATACGGTGCTATGTCTTATACAACCATTGTTGCATCTACTGCAAGTGAGCTTGCGCCCTTACAGTACATTGCACCTTATGCAGGATGTGCAATCGGTGAAGAGTGGATGGAAAACGGCGAAGACGTACTTGTTATCTATGATGACTTAAGTAAGCACGCTACCGCATACCGTACACTGTCATTGCTTCTTAGACGTCCCCCCGGACGTGAAGCATATCCCGGTGACGTATTCTACTTGCATTCAAGACTTCTTGAACGTGCGGCACGTATGAGTGAAGAATACGGCGGCGGTTCCTTAACAGCATTGCCCATTATCGAAACTCAGGCAGGCGACGTTTCTGCATACATTCCGACTAACGTAATTTCTATTACAGACGGTCAGATTTATTTGGAAACAGAAATGTTCAATTCAGGTTTCAGACCTGCGGTTAATGCCGGTCTTTCTGTATCACGAGTTGGTGGTGCTGCACAGATTAAGGCGATGAAGAAGATTGCGGCGCCTATCCGTGTGGAACTTGCACAGTACAGAGAACTTGCTTCCTTTGCACAGTTTGGTTCCGAATTGGATGCGGATACCAAAGAAAAGCTTGCACAGGGTGAAAGAATTAAGGAGATCCTTAAGCAGCCTCAGTACAAGCCCATGCCGGTAGAATATCAGGTTATCATCATTTTTGTAGCAACCAAGAAATGTCTCTTGGATGTGCCTGTAGATGATATTACCAGATTTGAATCAGAATTCTTTGAATTCCTGGATACCAAGTATCCTGAAATCCCTGAGTCTATCAAGACAAACAAGGTAATTTCAGAAGAAATGGAAGAAAAACTTCTTGCAGCAGTAGAGGATTTCAAGAAAGATTTTGTAACAGGTATTTCATAAAACCGATACAAAGTCAGAAAGTAAAGGATGATTAAAATATGGCCTCAATGAGAGATATAAAAAGACGTAAGGCCGGCGTCCAAAGTACGCAGCAGATTACCAAAGCCATGAAATTGGTATCTACGGTAAAATTGCAGCGTGCCAAGGTACGTGCTTTGCAGTCGAAGACATATTTTAGTTGTATGTATGATACCGTGGTAAGTTTGCTTGCGAAAGCAGGAAACTTGGATGTTCCTTACACACAGAAGCAGGAATGCACCCGTAAGGCAATTATTGTGCTGACCTCCAACAGAGGTTTGGCAGGCGGATACAACTCAAACGTTGTAAAGCTGATTACCCAGGGTGGTTTTGCTAAGGAAGATGTGGATATTTATGCAATCGGTCGTAAGGGCCGTGAGACATTGGAACGTCGCGGATATACCATTAAAGCTGACTTTTCGGAATTGGCGGATGAATTTGAGTACGCAGATGCCATTAAGGTATGTAATCAGATTTTGAAGGCTTACGATGAAAAGGAAGTCGGTGAGATTTACCTTGCATACACTAATTTTAAAAATACTGTAAGTCAGACACCGATGCTTCTGAAGTTGCTCCCCGTTTTACCGGAAGAGCATGAGAT
The DNA here is from genome assembly GCA_017622505.1 of Lachnospiraceae bacterium. Classification (GTDB taxonomy): domain Bacteria; phylum Bacillota; class Clostridia; order Lachnospirales; family Lachnospiraceae; genus UBA3766. Next base: position 1,737 of record JAGAQZ010000103.1, on the reverse strand, counting down.
TGAAAGTGACGGACTTCTTATGAATTTCGAACCACAGGATGAAGAAGCATTGAAGATGATTATTCCGAAGTATATGACAAGCCTTTTACATGGCGCATTGATTGAATCCCTTGCCAGCGAAAACGGTGCACGTATGCAGGCAATGGACAATGCAACAAACAATGCACAGGAAATGATTGATAGTCTGACCTTATTATACAATAGAGCACGTCAAGGCTCTATTACCCAGGAATTAACAGAGATTATTGCAGGTGCGGAAGCAATTTCGTAGTCTGCTATTGGAGGAAAAAGATGGCAAATACAGGAAAAATCACACAGATTATCGGTGCGGTTTTGGATATTAAGTTTGCAGAAAATAACCTGCCGGACATTAATGAAGCGATTAAAATTGCTTGCAATGACGGTAAGGAATTGGTAGTGGAAGTTGCGCAGCATCTTGGCGATGATACCGTAAGATGTATCGCAATGGGACCTACAGACGGTCTTGTTCGAGGTATGGCAGCAGAAGCAACCGGTGCACCCATTTCCGTACCTGTAGGTGAGAATACACTGGGACGTATTTTCAACGTTCTCGGTAATCCCATTGATAATAAGCCTGCACCCGAAGGTGTAAGCTATGATCCTATTCACAGACCTGCTCCCGAATTTGCAGAGCAGTCTACAGCAACTGAATTGCTTGAAACCGGTATTAAGGTCGTTGACTTACTTTGCCCTTACCAGAAGGGTGGTAAAATCGGTTTGTTCGGTGGTGCCGGTGTAGGTAAAACCGTACTGATTCAGGAGTTAATCCGTAACATCGCTACAGAGCACGGCGGATATTCCGTATTTACCGGTGTTGGTGAGCGTACCCGTGAAGGTAACGACCTTTATCATGAAATGCAGGAATCCGGCGTTATCGATAAGACTACCATGGTGTTCGGTCAGATGAACGAACCCCCCGGTGCACGTATGCGTGTTGGTCTTACAGGTCTTACTATGGCAGAGTATTTCCGTGACAAGGGTGGTAAGGACGTGTTACTTTTCATTGATAACATTTTCCGTTTTACCCAGGCTGGTTCCGAAGTATCAGCGCTTCTCGGACGTATGCCTTCAGCGGTAGGTTATCAGCCTACATTACAGACTGAAATGGGTGCTCTTCAGGAACGTATTACTTCAACCAAGAACGGTTCTATTACATCCGTTCAGGCTGTATACGTACCTGCGGACGACTTAACTGACCCTGCTCCCGCAACAACATTTGCGCATTTGGATGCAACAACCGTATTATCACGTTCTATCGTAGAATTAGGTATTTATCCTGCGGTTGACCCCTTGGAATCCACATCCAGAATTTTGGATCCCAGAATCCTTGGTGAAGAGCATTACAAGGTTGCCCGTGGTGTTCAGGAAATTTTACAGAAGTATAAAGAATTACAGGATATCATCGCAATTCTCGGTATGGACGAATTATCTGAAGAAGATAAGCTTCTTGTTAACCGTGCAAGAAAGGTACAGAGATTCTTATCACAGCCTTTCTTCGTAGCAGGACAGTTTACCGGCTTGGAAGGTAAATATGTGCCCGTATCCGAAACCATTCGTGGTTTCAAGGAAATTCTTGAAGGAAAGCATGATGACATTCCTGAAAGTTACTTCTTGAATGCAGGTAGCATTGATGATGTAGTTGCCCGTATGGCAGAAAGAAACCAGAAAGCGTAATCGCTAAGAACGGAGAGAAGCATGGACGATAGCAAGCTTTTT
>JAGAQZ010000102.1 GCA_017622505.1 Lachnospiraceae bacterium | reverse complement strand
CGGAAATTACAATGAAAATTACTTTAAAAGACGGAAGCGTCAAAGAATATGGTCAGGCAATGTCCATTATTGATATTGCAAAGGATATCAGCGAAGGTTTGGCACGTGTGGCATGTGCAGGTGAAGTAAACGGCGAGGTAAAAGATTTAAGAACCGTTATCGATGCTGATTGTGAGTTGAATATTTTAACAGCAAACGATCCTAAGGGACTTGCTGTATATCGTCATACTACAGCACATGTTATGGCAGAAGCTGTTAAGCGTGTATTCCCGGAAGCAAAGCTTACCATCGGACCTTCCATTGACAATGGTTTTTACTATGACTTTGACCATGCAGCTTTCTCAAGAGATGACCTTGATAAAATCGAAGCTGAAATGAAGAAAATCATCAAAGAAGGCAAGGCTTTGGAGCGCTTTACATTAAGCAGAGAAGAAGCAATTAAGTTTATGGAAGACAGAAACGAGCCTTACAAGGTGGAATTAATCAGAGACCTTCCGGAAGGTTCTGAAATTTCTTTCTACAGTCAGGGTGATTTTACAGATCTTTGTGCAGGACCGCACTTAATGAGTACTAAGACAATTAAGGCATTTAAGCTTACTTCTTCATCAGGTGCATATTGGCGCGGAAACTCTGATAACGCTATGTTACAGAGAATTTACGGTACTTCTTTTGCAAAGAAAGAAGAGTTGGAAGAGTATCTTGCATATTTGGAAGATATTAAGAACAGAGACCATAACAAAATCGGTCGTGAGATGGAACTTTTCACTACTGTTGATGTAATCGGACAGGGCCTTCCTTTGCTTATGCCTAAAGGTGCTAAAATGATCCAGACCATGCAGCGTTGGATTGAAGATTTGGAAGATAATGAGTGGGGTTATGTACGTACCAAGACACCGCTTATGGCAAAGAGTGATTTGTATAAAATTTCAGGACACTGGGATCATTACAAAGAAGGTATGTTTGTAATGGGTGATGAAGAAAAGGACAAAGAAGTATTTGCGCTTCGCCCTATGACTTGCCCGTTCCAGTACTATGTATTTAAAGCAGGACAGAAGTCATATCGTGACCTTCCTATCCGTTACGGTGAGACATCTACCTTGTTTAGAAACGAAGATTCCGGTGAAATGCACGGCTTAACACGTGTTCGTCAGTTTACAATATCAGAAGGTCACTTGATTGTAAGACCTGACCAGATGGTAGAAGAGTTTAAGAACTGTCTTGCACTTGCAAAATATTGCTTAACAACTCTCGGTGTAGAAGAAGATGTAACTTACCACTTATCTAAGTGGGATCCCGATAACAGTGCTAAATACATCGGTGCGCCTGAAGTTTGGGAAGAAACAGAACAGCACATTCGTGATATTTTAAATGAATTGGGAATTCCTTTTACAGAGGATGTGGGAGAGGCTGCATTCTACGGTCCTAAGGTAGATATCAATACGAAGAACGTATATGGTAAAGAAGATACTATGATTACCATTCAGTGGGATGCACTCCTTGCGGAACAGTTTGATATGTACTACATTGACCAGAATGGTGATAAGGTTCGCCCTTATATTATCCACAGAACATCTATGGGATGTTATGAAAGAACCCTTGCTTGGTTGATTGAAAAATATGCAGGTAAGTTCCCCACATGGCTTTGTCCCGAGCAGGTTCGCGTACTTCCGATTTCTGAAAAGTATGCAGAATACGGTGAAAAAGTACTTGCTGAACTTAAGAAAAACGGTATCCTTGCAACCATCGATAACCGTTCCGAAAAGATTGGTTACAAGATTCGTGAAACAAGAATGGCAAGAGTACCTTATATGTTGGTTGTTGGCCAGCAGGAAGAAGAACAGGGTAAGGTATCAGTAAGAAGCCGTTTTGCAGGAGATGAAGGCCAGAAGGATTTGGCTGACTTCATTAAGGATATCTGCGAAGAAATCAGAACTAAAGAAATTCGCAAGGTAACTGTAGAAGAGCAGAAATAATTTTAAAATTATGTTAGTGCTGTGGCGTAAGTTTTGTATTCGCTACGGACACGCTCTCGCTCGGCTAAGAATCGTAGCGGACACTAATTTCGAAGACTTGTTTACAAGTCTTCTCAATAAGTGCCGACGTTCTTAAACGGTCCTTTATCGAATTACAGAACTTACGTCACAGTGCAGTACAGTAATTCAATAAATTAAAAATAATAGTGTATAAAAATTAACTGTCATGGTGAAACTAAATTTTGAAATCAAATTTAGGAGGTTTTGCCATGGCAGAATTAAAATGTAATGCAGAAACATGTACCTATAATAAGGACCATTATTGTTGCAAAGGTGATATTATGGTAGGCGGTAAGCATGCCGACACTACGGAAGGCACTTGCTGTGAAAGTTTTGTACCCGTAAAAGGTGATTCTTACACCAATACTACAAAGCACCCCAGCGCAACCATCAGCATTGACTGTGAAGCAGTAAAATGCGTTTATAACAACAATTATAAGTGCGTTGCCAAGAAGGTTGATATTTTAGGTAACGGTGCAATGAATAGTGCCGGAACAGCTTGTGGTACTTTTAAAGAAGCGAAATAAAAATTAATTAAATTGAAGGAAAGGCAGAGAAGAGATAATCTTCCCTGTCTTTTTTATTATATTGGAATGATAACAAAGCAAACGAATAGGTGTTTTACATATTTTTTATAAAAAATAGTTGACAAATGATTTTGAATTAATTATATTGAATATAAATTCAATGAAAATAAATTCAACAACATAACATCAAATAAAGGAGATTAACAAAATGAAAAACAGCAAAAAAGAAAAAGTAATCATCATTGGCGGCGGCATTGCCGGACTTTCAGCAGGGATTTATGCACTGCGTGCAGGTTTTGAGGCAGAAATTTATGAAAAGAATTCTATTCCCGGAGGCGAATGTATCGGATGGAACCGTAAAGGATATCACATTGATAACTGCATTCATTGGCTGACAGGAACTAAAAAAGGTACAGAACTTTATGACGTTTGGAAGACTGTTGGCGCACTGGATGACGAGATGGAGTATGCACCCATCAATTCTTTTTATACGTCTACATATAAGGGGCAGAAAGTGACTCTTTGGAATGATTTGAAGCGTACCGAAGAGGAATTGATTGCAATTTCCCCTGAAGACGAAGAAGAGATTAAGAAGTTTATTCAGTACGTGGAATATTCCAAGCAGTGTTTGTTCCCGGCAAAGAAGCCAATGGAAATGTGGGGCGTTAAGGATTACATCAATATGGGTAAGACTATGATGGATTTTCCTAAGGTAATGAAGGAATTCGGTGCAATATCCCTTGAGGAATACAGCAAAAGATTTAAGCATCCCTTACTTCAGCATTTGATGTGTGATTATCTGCCTAAGTCTTACTGTACCTATTCTTTTCTGGTTTCTTATGCCACAATGGCAGACGGAAACGGAAATATACCTATGGGGGCATCTCTTCAGATGTCTTTGCGCATGGGAAAAAAATATAAAGACATAGGCGGTAAAATTTGCTATAATAAAGGCGTTAAGAAAATAAATATTGCCAAGAAAAAGGCTACAGGTATTGAACTTGAGGACGGCACTTTTATCGAAGGCGATTATGTGATACCGACTGTAGATACGCATTTGTTGTTCAATAAATTGCTTTCCAAGGAATATATGCCGAAGGAATTGCGAGAAGCGTATGATGCACCCAAGGCATATCCTGCGACCAGCGGATTCCAAGTGGCATTTGCGGTAGAACTTTTACCGAATGAGGGTGAGACCGTATTTATCGATATTGATCCGCTTTGCGTAGGCCAAAGAAGTTTTGAGAGAATGTATGTGAAATCATACGGATATGATCCTGTTTTTATCAAAGATGGTAAAACGGTGATTCAGACCTGCATTACACAGACCGATGAGGATTACGAATTCTGGAAGAGTTTATCACCT
>JAGAQZ010000101.1 GCA_017622505.1 Lachnospiraceae bacterium | reverse complement strand
CATTTCAAAGGATAGTTCTCCTTTTCTTCCTCGGTAAGCCCTGCGCCGTTCATAAGATGCACCATCTTTTCTTTATCATAATTAGGCATATTCTTATTCATTGCATGGAAGGCTTCTTCCTTCTTTGCCTGCTCAGCCGCAGCTGCAGCCTGTTGTGCCGCCAATGCCTCCGCCGCCTTTTTATCCGCATATTCCTGCTGACTCTGCTGGATTTTACTGCTCACACCCATAACAATTGCAGAACCGATAGCCGTACCCAAGGCATTTCCCATTGCATCGCCGAATCCGCTTCGACTGCTATAAGTTCTGTTACTGTTAATAATACTTCTTCCTACATTGCTTACAATATTCGATGCAGTATTCACCGTAGGGTTATACTGTGTTCTCAAATGTTTGGGCGGATTTGAAAAACTTGATGCAAAATGTGATGTCTTAGGCTTGGGACGACTTGCCGCCGTAAAAGCTCCCATCGCACCCATTGCTGCGTTAAGCGCACCCCCGGCCGCCTTAGCGCCTATGCGTCTGTTTTTTCTTCCGAATGCCATTTCATCTCCTCCTATAAAAGCTTTTCCCACATTGCTTTGGTCTGTTCGTTCAACTCTGTTTCGTACACTCTTTTCACTTCATTATACAATTCAATGTCGATAGACCGCAAGTCTCTTTCTGATTCTTTTACCCAGCCAAGCATTGCCTTGGCCGCCATATTACGCCAACGGGTAATGGGCGACTGGATACATACTTTAATAAGCTTGCTTCCCTTACGGTAATGCTTGTCTAAATACTGCACAATCATATCCAGACGGATTTCGCCCTGTACGGCTCCAAGCCCAAGGGAATTCCCCATTTCATTTGGGTACTTATCGTAGTCAATTTTACGGTCGCAAAGTTCCATAAAATCATCGATGCATTTATCATTTCTAAAAAAGTAATAGCAGAACTGATAATACTTCGGGAAATCCATCTTCATCAACCGAAGCAGATGCTCTGACATATCGATATCGTACATATCTGCAATGCGCATACAGTTATGCGTATTGTTTTCGATGTTTTCCACGATAAAAACATTTAAGTCCAGACGCTCCAACACTTCCTGCGCCTTGGCAACCACATGGCCGGCATCTTCAATTTTACTGTTTTTAAAATAGGACGCCAAGTCGGTAATCAGTGCCACCTGCTCCGCATCCCAGTTGTGCTTTTTACACTCTTCCAAATATAGAAGTGCCAGCTCTACGGGTTCATCCATTACGGACATTCCCTGACAAGGGCCTTCGTCCAAAAGCCCTGCTATAATATCCGATGCACCGGCGAACTCCTCATCAGAGAAATTGCCAGCCTTCAGACGCTCATACAAATCACACTTCATTGCGCACTCGTAACCCAGATATGCGTATAAAACCGTATTTTTACAGCCGTGACAAAGAAGCCATTCCTTCTTCTCGGCAGTGTCTGCCTTCATCATCTCCACTACGTTAATTTTGCCCCAGCCCTTTAATTTCTTCGCCAGCTCAAAATAAAAGTCCTGCTTCTCCTCTTCTTTCCAGCCCGCTGTATTCCAAATTACGTAATCCGTAAATTCTTCCGAATATGCAAGAACCTTCAAAATTCTCTTCGCGCCTTCGTTGTCCGATAAATCAAATAAGGTCAACAAAATCAACCCCAATTTAACGGAAACCACCTTATAACCATAGGAAATAAAAGTAGCCGCCATCAGTTTTAATTTACCTGCATCATACTCCTGACGTTTCTCATAAATACTCTCCAGCAATTCCTTGCGAATCGTAGCAATCTGGAAATCCTTCGCTTCCCTGCTCTCAAAAAGAATCAAAGCCTCTTTGGGATCCATCTCCAAATATTCCTTGATTAATGCACAGATTTCCTCCGCGTCTCCGCCTTTGCCAAGATGATGCCCGCAAATTCCTTCCAAAGCACCGGGCGCATAGCGCAACTCGTTCTCTTTATTTTCCTTATTTTCTAAAATAAAATCTTCCGGCAATTCGCCCTGCGCTTTTACGCATTGCTCCATTCTGTAAAAAATACTGCCCGCCGCCATATCGCAATACCTCACTACTGTCTGTTGTAATAATCAATTCCCGCGCTGGGATTAAAATAGGTTCTGATATAACCATCCTGGGAAACCACCACAAATTCGTTGGTTTCTTCGCGGTAATAAACGTCATCGCCGTCCTCGGCCTCGATTTTATGTAAGGTATCCGGGTGGATTATAACCTTATACGCCGCAAGCTCATATTCTTCCGCCGACGCAAACCCCATTTCAATACCATGCTTATCATAATGCTGGTCAAGCAACTTCTGATTACGGAAAGTTACCTCAGCCAAGGTTACTTCTTCAACTACAGGCTCTTCACTAATCGATTCTTCACTCTCTTCCGCTTCCGGCTCATCTTCCAAAACAACTTCCTCTTCCTCGGGAAGTTCGGATTCAGACTCAACCTCCGCCTCTTCGGATACAATTTCCTCGGACTCCTCCTCTATCGTTGTCTGCGAATCTTCCTCATCGATATCGACATACTCCTCCGAAACAATATCCGTATTTCCCTGCAGATTATCGTTTGGATTCTCAGTTTCCTCACCGCCGATTCCAAAAAGCGATGCGATAATCACAATAATGGTAGCAAGAATGGTTGTAATCACTCCGCCTATTGTCTTCTTGCTTTTTTTATTCTGTCCTGCGTTTTTACTCATTGGTTTACTCCTCATTTTATCTTTTTAAAAGCTATCTACTCTATTATATTCTTTTGTTGTGCTTTTCGCAATCCATTCCTCAGTAAGACATTATTCCTTGTAAAAAATATGTATTTGTGTTAAATTTTAATAGATTTCATACACCATTTTTAAGGAGACTTATATGAAAAATAAAAAACTGTTTTTATATATAAAAAATAATTTTTGGGCTTGTTTGCTTTTGCTTATTTTTATAATACAATTTCTGCTGATTGCACTATGTAACATTAAGCTGCTTGACAATAATATTGATTGCGATACAGGTAAGCTTTTTGTTCATATTATGAAAATGGCGGAACACAACTCAATTATTATTCCTAACTGGTCTTACGTAAGCACTTTTGAGATTGATTGTTCAAGTTTATTGGCACTCCCGATCTATAAGCTGACCAATGATATATATCTTTCCTTTGGTATTGCAAATATCATATTTTTAGCCGGACTGATTGGTATTATTTTCTTCCTGTTCAAGGATAAAAATATTATGTATCCTCTTTTAACTGCCAATCTCTTCTGCATTCCCTATTCAGTTGGTATGCTGGACTATTTTAATATGCTCTTCTTTGGTGGTGCGCAATATATCATAAAAGGTACTTTGCCTCTATTCCTGATTGCAATCATTTTATGGTGCGAATCCACACCGAATAAGAAACGTAAATTTTATTCTTTTATTCCTTTGGCACTCTTTGCATTTTTTGTTTTCTTAAATGCATTTTCCAGTGGTATTTATGTATTGTTTGTAGGATTTTTTCCCGTTCTCGTTTCTTACGCTTTATATAAAATATTAAAATGCGAAAAGCCTGCCAAACTTTCATATCTTACTATCGGTCTAACCCTTGTGCTGAGCATAGCAGGTATTATTTTAAATAAAATATGTATGGATGGCGGTCGTGGTGCCGGTATGATATTGGTTAGCGTTTTTCAGATAATCGCCAATGTTTTTGGCTGTTTCGCAGGCATTTTTGAGTTATTCGGTGGCATTTCTCACGAGTTAAATGTAGATGTTGCTGTTTTATCACCTGAAGGAGTCGGAATTTTACTGAAAGCAGTACTCGTGCATACTTTCATCATTTGCGGAATCATTGCTTTTATTAAAATCTTACGCAAAAAAGCAGATTTACGCCTTGTACTGTTGCTCTCCGTCTTCATTTGGAATATGTTTGTATTGCTTGCAACCAATACAAAAGCCGGCTCATCCACTTATGAGTATCGTTATCATATCATCGGTATGCTTCCTTTAATCTGCGTTTCTGTTATTATTTTATTAAACTACTGGAACGAATTAAAAATCTTCCAAAAGAGAATATTTGCGACAACCGCTATTTTAGTGCTTGTATGTATAAACGTTCTCTCTTTCCCGAAGGCTTTGGACCGTACTGATAAGCAAGCCGAGTTAAAAGTACTCTGTGCTTATTGCGATCAATTGGATGTGGACTATGTCTACTTATATGATGCAAGTAACGATGCAGACATGTGTCGCTTGATTACACAAGATGATGCCCACTATTTATTTGTTGGTTCAGGCGGTACAACATGGGCTTATGACTACTACGAAACTTATGTTGGCGGACCTGTATATTCCGAAAATGCAATTTTGGTGGTAGACAACCGTTATGACTTTGGTGATTCATTCGAATCCTTCGGCTATAAGTTTGAGAAATTTGATACGGTTGCTAACCGAACTTTATATTATTTCTCTGAATAACAGAAAAACTCCCGTTTTTAAAACGGGAGTTTTCTTATGGTAAATAATTAAAATTTTGTTTTCTATCCGCTTGCAACAGTTCAACTCTTGTAGCAATCCATTCCTTAACCCTGCGAACCAATCCTTTGAGAAAAGCAAGCACTGCATAAAACAAAGCTTCTCTTTCTTCTTTGCCGGCTCCTGTCAGTCCGCAGATTACGGCTGTCAAATCCGCTGCCACTCCCTGTATTTCACCGGAAAGAATGGCCGGAATCCCCATCCGCTCGATTAATTCCACCAGATAATATCGTTGTGTCAAAGTGGTCATTTGTATTAATTCATCCAATGTATCATTCAGTATTTCGGACGTCAAAGATTGTTTGGTCCTTACCAGTGAATTCCCTTTTACTTCCCATGCAAAAGGATCATGCTGTCCAAGCAACGGACTGTTTTGATAACTTTCTCTTAAGCTGGTTTTTATAAAAGAAGTTTTCCCCGGATTGTCTGTCAGCAAAAGGCCAATCACACTTCCCTCGGGATAAAAATTCCTTAGCTTCCCGCCCAGTTCTTTATAACCATCGCTATAATTCCCCGCAAACTCCGGATTCACCCCCGGTCCGTCAAAATTATCAATCCGCACCACTTTGTCCCGAACCATAGGATTAGACATGGCGAAAGCGGAACTGATATTATTTCCTCCTTTGGAATGCCCGGTAAGATAGATTTTATGTGCATCGGTTTCTTTCAGATAACGAAAAGATGCCAACTGCGCCCCCGTCCCCATCACCTGATATCCCAGACGGAAATCCTCCGCCCAGCCCACGGTGGTTTTGCCGGTGCCACGCATCACAATAATTGCCTCATCCTTTCGACCTGCTTCCACGGTAAAAGCTGCCCAGCGGGTGTCCTGCGTACGAATCGACTGCATCCTGTAAATTTCTCTGTGACTATAACGCTTGCAACGGACCAATTCTTTTATAAAAGTTTGCTTATCCTGTGAATACGCACTTTCAAAATCAGGTATTTGCATAAGTTCTTTAGCCAACTCCGGAACAGAAATTTTATCTCTTTTTATGACTATCTCAAACGGATAATAGGATAATTGCGCCAAAACCAGGGCATCCACCTCATTGTAATTACAAACCAACAGTTCTTGTTTTGCCTGCATTAAATACGTATTAATATTTGAAAAATCTTTCACACTTCCTCTTTTATAAAAAAGTTTTTATTCTATTTTTATTTTGATAAATGGCATTATATACGCAAATAACCTTCCGGCCTGCGTTGACCGGAAGGTTATTTGTATGCATTCTTTTAAATTTTTGTATTGCAATGCTTTTTATAAACAGTACTTAAACAATGTTTTTTACCAGCTGTACTTAAATAATGTTCCGTCTTCTTCTGAATAGAAAATACGGTATCATTTATTGGCCAACTTCCTAAGTTCTGCACTTAAAATATCATACTTAGTCAGCATATCATAAACCGCGTCCTGCGAAAGCACACCCCGCTTCAAATCCGCCGGCAACGTTCCGGCCTCGTCATCTTCATAATCGCGTATCCAAGTGTTACTTCCGTAATATGCTTCCAACTCTACGATTTTTTCTTTGACTATTTCGTATTGCTCAATCGCCTTAGACAAATCAGAAACCGCCTTGTTTGCTTCATCCAATATCTCCTCATAGTATTGAATTCTTTCAATCTGTTCCATTGCAAATCATTCCTCATTTCATATCAGAATCAACTGACTGCCTATAAACACAGCTCGCCAGACAACCCAATCTAAACTTCACTCTTTGCCCTCTCCAGAACTTCAATCACCTTATCGCACCAGGCATCAAACTCAGGATCATCCTTCTGACACTCCTCGGGGTGGGCCAAAATATAATCCAATGCAATTCTAACCCCCTGGTCGAAGCGAACCGTAGTCTTCATATCGGGCACTGCTCTTTTTAACTTGCTGTTATCAAACACCACCGAAACTGACTTATCACCAATCAAACTACCTGTAAAATCATAACCGTACTTATCACCGGTAGCAGCCAGAAATTCGGAAGAGACATAATAGGGTTTTAACTCTACGCCCAACGCATCTGCGATTGTTGCATAAATTTGATTCCAGCTTAAGGTTTCATCGCCTGTAATGTGGAAAGCCTCGCCAATCGCGTGACGATTCCCCATAAGCCCTGTAAAACCGATTGCAAAATCCTTGTTAAAAGTTGCTGTCCAAAGAGAACTTCCGTCACCCTGAATAATTACAGGCTTGCCTGCCAGCATTCTTTTAATCACCTGCCAAAAGCCGTTTTTACCATGAACACCCAAAGGAATATTACGCTCGTCATATGTGTGGCTCGGGCGCACAATGGTAATCGGAAAACCTTCTTCGCGGTACTTCTTCATTAAGAATTCCTCGCAGGCAATTTTATCCCTGGAATACTGCCAATAAGGATTCGCAAGTGTGGTACCTTCCGTAATCACATAAGATGCCGCCGGCTTGTGATACGCAGAAGCCGAACTGATATAAATATACTGTCTTGTTTTATCCTTAAACAGGCGATAGTCACGCTCCACCTGCTCTACGTGGAAACCGATAAATTCGCACACTGTATCAAAAGACAAATCCTTGATTTTATTTGCCACATCAGCCTCATCATTCATATCCGCGATAATCTGATGTACGCCCTCGGGAACAACAGAGTTACGATTTCCTCTGTTAATCATCCAAACTTCCCAATGCAATTCATTCACCAGACGTTTTACAATCGCTGTGCTGATAATCCCCGTTCCGCCAATAAACAATGCCTTCATTTCAATACCCCTTTCTTTTATATCCCAATACATATAACTCTGCTATTACTAATTTACCCACTACTTATTTTTCAATTTATACGCTATTCTTTCTTCTCATCAAATGCCTTGCCAAACTGCGTCTCGTACAACTCGGTATAAATACCGCCGTCGTCCACCAACTCCTGGTGCACACCCCGCTCCGCGATTACACCGTCTTTTATAACAAGAATTTCATCCGCCGCCAGAATGGTCGATAAGCGATGCGCAATCAAAATACTGGTTTTTGACTTGATAATCGGATTGATTGCCTCCTGGATTTTACTCTCAGAGATGGAATCCAGAGACGCTGTCGCTTCGTCAAAAATAAACAATACCGGGTCTTTTAAAAGGACTCTCGCAATGGAGATGCGTTGCTTCTCACCACCGGATAACTTAAGTCCCCTGTTACCCACCTTGGTATCAAGCCCTTTCTCCTGTTTCTCGATAAACTCATAGATATTTGCTTTTTTACAAGCTTCGATTAATTCTTCTTCCGTTGCATCCGGTTTCGCATACAGAAGATTGTCGCGGATGGTGCCGTTAAAAAGATAGGTCTCTTGGCTTACGATACCCACGTTCTCACGCAGGAAGTGCAAATCCAGCTTTCGCACGTCCACGCCGTCAAAGGTAACCTCCCCTTCCTGCACGTCGTACAGTCTGGGAATCATATTGATAATGGTACTTTTACCCGAACCGGATGGACCCACGATAGCAATACTTTTACCCTTTTCCAAGGTAAAATTGATATCTTTTAGGATTTTACGCTCGGGCTCGTAGCCAAAGCCTACATGCTTAAACTCAATATTGCCATCCGCCTTCGTCGGTATAATGGCATCCGGCGCATTCTGTATTTCAACCGGCATATCAAAGTATTCAAAAATACGTGTAAACAGCGCCATGGAACGAATCCATTCCACCTGAATATTCAGAAGGGAATTTACGGGGCCGTACATTTTACCAAGCAGGGCAACCATAACAGTAATATCACCCACGCTCAAATCTGAATCGTACTTCATAATCAGAAGTCCACCCACAAGGTACAGAAGCATGGGGCCAACACTGGAGAATGTATTGATTACCACCATAAACCAACGGCCGGCCATACCTTCGCGGATATTCAGACGAATCATTCGATGGTTTGCACTTTCGTACTTACCGTATTCGTAATCTTCCCTGCCAAATAACTTAACCAGAAGCTGTCCGCTGACAGACAAGGTTTCATTTAAGATACCGTTGATTTCATCGTTGCATTCCTGCGCCTCTCTGGTCAGGGTCCAACGGGTTTTGCCCGCAAGACGGGTAGGAATTGCAAACAGCGGAATAATCAGAACGCCAATGGTGGCAAGAATCCAGTTCTCCTGATACATCAGAACCACAGCTACGCCAAGGGTAATTCCATTCGACAGAATCGAACTGAAGGTACTTGTAATAACACGCTCCACACCGGCAATATCTCCGGTCATTCGCGTGATAATATCACCCTGATTATTGGAGGTAAAAAAGTTCTGGGACATGCGTTGCAAATGTCTGTACATTTTATTGCGCATATCATAGGTAATGTGCTGGGCAATCCAGTTATTTAAGTAACTCTCCGCAACACGAATCAAATTTCCGCCAAGAGTCACCCCTAAAGAAATCAGAATCAATGTCACCAGTTTCTTCATATCCTGCCCAATCAGACCTTCGTCGATAATTCGGCCGGTCAGGACAGACGGTAGCAGGGTCAATGCCGAAGACGCCAGGATACACACCAGCACAATGGCCATCTGCTTCCAATAAGGTGTTAAATATGAAAAAATTCTTTTCAACAAAGGCAACGTGACCTTAGGTGCATTTGCCTTTTCCTCTTCTGTAAGGAATCTTCCTCCTCTTCCGCCTCCGGGTGCCATCTTTCGTGTTCTCCTTTTTTACATCGCCATAAAAGCATAACGTAATACAAATACAATCGCTACAATTAAGGTTAAGGGTTTAATTTCCTTAAACTTACCTAACAATGCTTTCATCAAGCAGAAAGTAATCAGACCCATAGCAATACCGTTTGCAATGGAATATGTAAAAGGCATAAAAATTACGGTACAGAATGCCGGAAGAGCATTGCTCATATCTGAAAAATCCACGTCTTTTAAATTCGACAACATTCCGATACCAACAAAGATTAGCGCAGGTGCCGTCGCTGCCGAAGGCACAATTGCCACAAAGGGTGCAAGTAAAATTGCCGCAAGGAACATAAGGGAAGTAGTCAAGCTTGTCATTCCGGTACGTCCGCCTGCCCCTACACCGGCGCTAGACTCTACCATAGTTGTAACCGTAGAAGTACCTACCATTGCGCCCGCCGCAGTCGAAATTGCATCACACATCAGTGCTTCCTTCATACGATACACTTCACCCTTTTCATCCACCATACCGGCCTGCTTTGCAGCACCAAACAAGGTTCCGATAGAGTCAAACATATTAACAAGTGAGAAGCTGATTACCAGCATAACTACCGCAAAAACAGTCTCAACCCAATTTCCGCTACCGAACAAGCCCGCAAAATCCATCTTCATAAAAGACACTTCCGCAAAATCTCTTAACTGTCCGCCAAAGTTAAAGCTAAAATCAGCCAAATGTGTAACACCCAAAGGAATGCCCACAATGGTTGCCACAATAATACCAATCAAAATGGACGCCGTCACTTTTTTATAAGCCAGCACTGCAATAACCACGAGTCCGATTAACGCAACAACACCGCCTAAAATCACCTTAATCTGCTCCGGCGTCACGCCTTCTTCTCTCCAGGCCGCAAAATTTACCATTGCAACCAGAGTAGAGTCATTCCCAACCACGAGACCTGCATTTTTAAGACCAATGATTGTAATAAACAAACCGATACCCGGCGCAATTGCTCCCTTGATACATTCGGGAATCGCCCTAATAATGGCTTCTCGCAAGCCAACCACAGTAATGAAAACAAATAAAAGGCCGGAAATAAAAACAATAACCAACGCCTGCTGATAGGTGTATCCAAGCCCAAGCACTACCGTATATGCAAAGAAGGCATTCAACCCCATACCCGGCGCCTGTGCAAAAGGCACCTTCGCATAAATCGCGCACAAGAAGGTTCCGATAAAAGCACCCAAACAGGTACCGATAAATACACCATTATATACCTTGGTAGCCATATCACCATCGCCCATAATTACATAAGGGTCCGATAAAATCTGAGGGTTTAAAATCAAAATATACGCCAACGTGATAAACGTGGTAAGCCCCGCCAAAATCTCGGTTTTATAATTCGTATTGTACTTGTCAAAATTAAAGTATTTCTTCAACATGTAAGCCTCCGTATGATTGCCATTCTTAGCATACAGTATAGCATAATCTACTATTTTTTAACAACTCATATATACACTGTTTTAAAACCTTATTACAATTATAAATCTTTTAAATATTTTTTTACCAATAAAAAACCTCCCTTGGATTTCTCCAAGAGAGGTTCTGAATAATTGCTATTTAAAATTATAACTGAGGACCAGCACTTACTAATGCCTTACCAGCTTCATTTCCTTCATACTTAGCAAAGTTCTTGTTGAAACGAGAAGCAAGATCTTTTGCTTTCTCTTCCCACTGAGAAGCATCT
>JAGAQZ010000100.1 GCA_017622505.1 Lachnospiraceae bacterium | reverse complement strand
TAAATTTGAAAAGATACATCCTTTTCAGGATGGAAATGGTCGCGTCGGAAGATTAATTATGTTTAAAGAGTGTTTGAAATATAATATTCCACCATTTATTATTGAGGATGTATCAAAAGATTACTACAGAAGAGGCTTAAAGGAATATGCACAAGAAAAAGGTTATTTAACAGAAACCTGCAGAGCGGCACAAGATACTTACAAAAAGTTATTGGAATATTTTGAATATATTGTGATTAACTAATTTTTTGTGTATAATTTTAATATCTATGTGCAAATAAAAGAATCACTAAAAGACTTCTATTAAAACCATAGAAATCATCACGACAGGAGGAAAAGTATGCATTCAAAAAATACCAAGCATTTGGAATGGTTAAAACCGGACAATACGGCGAATTTCTGTACTATGGTTACTACCAAAAAATTTGCGCATATTTTTCGTCTGTCTGTAGAATTGGAAGAAGAAATAGACCCTGTAGTGTTGGATAGTGCGTTACAGGTGGTTTTAAAAAGAATTCCTTCTTTTGCCCTGAAACTTCGCTATGGTTTGTTTTGGAATTATATGGAACTTGCCAAAGACAAGCCGGTGGTGGAAGAAGATGTCCGAAATCCTATGGCCCGAAGAAGCTGGAAGCTAAACAAACACTTCCTGTTCCGTGTCCGTTATTTTGGTAAAAGAATTTCGCTGGAGGTTTTTCACGCCTTGGCAGACGGTACCGGCGGTATGACTTTTATGATGACGTTGGTAGCAGAATATCTTCGTCAGAAATACGGCTATGAGATTGAAGAAAGCCGGTGGATTCTGAATCCCGACGAAGAGCCAAAGCCGGAAGAATACGAGGATGCCTACAGCAAGGTAGCAAGACGCCAGAAGTTTAATAGAAAGAGTCCCAAAGCTTATCAGGCTAAGGGAAGTAAAGAAAACGAGGGATATTTAAATATTGTGACGGGGCGTATGCCGGTGGAAGCGATAAAGGCGAAAGCAAAGGAGTATGACTGTACCGTGACCGCTTTTCTGACAGCAGTTCTGATGGATGCTTTTCAGGATATTCAGGAGAAAGAAAAGAGACGAAAAATCCGTCAGATGCCCATTGTAATCAATATTCCCGTGGATTTGCGTAAGTTTTATTCGTCCAAGACCGTAAGTAACTTTTTTGCCAATATTAACATAGGTTTGGACCGCGCGCTGGGACATTATTCCTTTGCGGAAATTGTCGAACAGGTCAAGCACGGCATGGCGCTTAATATTACGGAGAAGCGCGTAAACAACTTGATTGCGGGCAATATTGCAAGCTATCAGTATAAGGTATATAAGGTGATTCCTATGTTCATCAAGAAACCCTTCGTAATTCTTGGCAATTATATGGGTGGGGAGATTAAGTCTACCTGTACAATGTCAAACCTTGGAAACGTGGTTTTACCGCCTAAGATGTCAACCTATGTGAAGGGCGTACAGGCGGTGGCCGGCAGGAATTTCGGTCGTGTAACCAGTTGTATGGGAGTAAGTTACGCCGATATTATGTCGGTTACTTTTACCCGTAAAATCAAAGAAGCCGAGATTGAGAGACTTTTCTACACGAAGCTTGTTGAGATGGGGATTCCCGTGGAAGTTGAGAGTAATCAGTCATAACGAAAATAGAGTTATGTAAACTACATAGATTGCGTAAAAAATGCATTTGATAAAAGGAGTGACACTATGTCATATTGTGTAAATTGCGGTGTGAAACTTGCCGCATCCGAAGAAAAATGTCCGCTGTGTAATACAGTGGTTATAAATCCCAACGAAACGGGAGAAGATAAAAAAGAAGCAGCATATTCGCATCGTTTTGAGGAATATCCCGGGCGTACCATCAACGTAAAATATCTGGTGCAGATTATTCTTGCTATTGTGGGAATCGGGGTTTTGGTGCAGACGCTGTGCGATTTTTTGATATCCTTTAGTATCAGCTGGTCGCTATATGGTATCGGTGCGTTTGCGTTGCTGGTATGTTTTGTATTGCCGGTGTTGGTGAAGTTCAAATCGCCTTATATAGCAACAATGATTGACCTTGTAGCGATAGCATTGTATATCTTTATGATTGCCGTAATGACGGACGGTGAAATTTGGTATTATGAGTTTTTCCTGCCGTTGCACATTTTATCTTCAATTTATGTGTGGTGTATGGTAATTTTCCTTCGTAAAAAAAGAAGAAACTATTTCCGCGCGGGCGGTATTAGTTTGTTATTTGTGTGCTTTTTGCTTATTTTAATTGAGTTTTTACTGGATATTTATATTGTGGGAAAAGTGTATTTGATTTGGTCACTTTGTTGTGCGCCTTTGTTACTTGCGATTGCGATTCTTTTATTGGTAATTGCAGCAAATCCGAAGTTGCGCGAGGAAATGGGCAGAAGGCTTTATATGAATTATTAATGAGAGCGATGGTTGGATGATAATCCGGCCTGTTAAGAATAAGAACTGAGGGTTCCTATGAGTGATAAAAAAAGAGCGTTAATCGCCATGAGTGGCGGCGTGGATTCCAGTGTGGCGGTGCATTTGATGCAAAAGGCCGGCTACGATTGTGTGGGTGCCACTATGCGATTATATGAAGCACAACCGAATAACGGAGATGCCGAAGAAACGGCAGAAAAAATAGAGAATGCAGAAGATAGGGCGTATGACGAAGATGCAGTTTGCGGAAGCAGTAGCGCTGTAAAAGATGCGGAGGATGTAGCAAAGCATTTTGGCATTCCTTTCCATGCTTATGACTATAGGAATGATTTTAAAGATGAGGTAATCTGTCGATTTATCAACACCTATATTGAAGGCGGAACACCCAATCCTTGTGTGGAATGCAACCGCTATATGAAGTTTGGCCGTTTAATGGATAAAATGCGCGAGGAAGGCTGTGATTACGTAGTAACAGGGCATTATGTACGTGTGGAATATGACGAAGAACGCAAGCTTTATTTATTAAAAAAAGGACATGACGAAAGCAAAGACCAAAGTTATGTTTTATATAACTTAACCCAGGAGCAATTGGCTCATTGCAAGTTTCCTTTGGGAGAATACAGTAAGGACGAAATCCGCGATATTGCAGAGAATTTAGGCTTATTAAATGCGAAGAAAAAAGACAGTCAGGATATTTGTTTTGTGCCTGACGGGGATTATTCGGCTTTTATTGAAAATTATACGGGACAGTCCTTCGAGGAAGGTAATTTCGTAAACCGCGAAGGAAAAGTTTTAGGACGTCATAAAGGTATGATCCGTTATACCATCGGCCAGCGAAAAGGTTTGGGACTTGCTTTACAGGAACCGATGTATGTTTACGAGAAGCGTATGGATACCAATGAAGTGGTGTTGTGCCGGAACGAAGAATTATTTAGTTCTGTTTTAGTGGCGGAAGACGTAAACTGGATTATTAAGCCGGAAGAAGGGAAAGCTATCCATTGTAAGGCGAAGGCGCGGTATAAGCAGAAAGAAGCCGATGCGGAAGTTGAGTGCCTGGAAAACGGCAGGGTGAGAGTGACTTTTACAGAACCCCAGCGAGGAATTACCACCGGGCAGTCTGTAGTTTTTTATGACGGAGATACGGTGCTTGGCGGAGGAAAGATTCTGTAAGATGCGAAAGATGTGAAATGGCATGCAGAATCGCATATCGCCGGAAAAAGTAAATATATTGTATGGAGATATCAGAATGAAAAATATTGTTAACAGTGCAATTGAGTTAGTGGGAAATACACCGCTTATGAAGGTGGACAGATACGGTGCGGCGGCAGGCGTGAAGGATGTTACCCTGCTTGCAAAATTGGAGTATTTCAATCCGGCGGGAAGTACGAAGGACAGAGCGGCACTTTCTATGATTGAAGATGCTGAAGAAAAAGGAATTCTGAAACCGGGAGCTACCATTATTGAACCGACCAGCGGAAATACGGGTATCGGTTTGGCTTCTATGGCAGCAATTAAAGGCTATAAAACCATATTGACACTTCCTGATACTATGAGCGTAGAACGAAGAAACCTGCTGGGTGCGTATGGAGCAGAACTTGTGTTGACGGAAGGTGCCCTGGGAATGAAAGGTGCCATTGCCAAGGCCGAGGAGTTAAGAGACAGTATTCCCGGTGCCGTTATTCTGGGACAGTTCGAAAACCATGCAAATGCGGCCGCGCACAGAAAAACCACAGGTCCTGAAATTTGGGAACAGACGGAGGGGAAAGTGGATATTTTCGTCGCAGGCGTAGGCACGGGCGGAACCATTACCGGAGTAGGCGAGTATTTAAAGTCTAAGAATCCTTCGATTAAGATTGTTGCGGTAGAGCCGGCAGGAAGTCCACTTTTATCAGGCGGACAGGCAGGGGCGCACCAGTTGCAGGGCATCGGCGCAAACTTTGTGCCTGAACTTTTGAATACGGAAATTTATGATGAAGTGATTTGTGTGGAGAATGAGGATGCTTTTGCGGAAGGAAAGCGCTTTGCGGTGACGGAAGGCGTGCTTGTGGGAATTACTTCCGGTGCGGCATTAAAGGCGGCAGGTATCTTAGCAGGCAGAGAAGAAAATAAGGGTAAAATGATTGTGGCGTTGTTGCCGGATTCGGGCGACCGTTATTTATCGACGCCGATGTTTGCGCAGAAAGCTTAGAATATGATTTGATACGATTCGAAATAAAGTTTATAGTAAATACATTAAAAGTTTACCATAATACAAAATTATGTAAACAACAAGCGATATAAATATAAAAGAGGAACCTAGATGAGTGAAAGATTCAGTCGTACCGAAATGCTTCTTGGTGCGGATGCGATGAATAAGTTGGCAGGCGCCCATGTGGCAGTGTTTGGTGTCGGCGGTGTTGGCGGATATACTGCAGAAGCTTTGGTTAGAAGCGGCATCGGCAAGCTTACACTGGTGGACAATGATACGGTGGCGGAGAGTAATATTAACCGCCAGATTATAGCTACAAGCAAAACCATCGGAAGATATAAAACTGAGGTAATGAAAGAACGAGCTTTGGAGATTAATCCCGAAATTGTGGTGGAGGAGCGCAGATGCTTTTATTTGCCGGATACGGCAGGGGAGTTTGATTTTACAGAATATGATTATGTGGTAGATGCGGTGGATACCGTAACCGCCAAGCTTTCTTTGGTGGAAGCGGCGCAGAAAGCGGGAGTGCCCATTATCAGCTGTATGGGTGCGGGAAATAAACTAAATCCCGGAGCTTTTGAAATTACGGACATTTATAAAACTTCGGTATGTCCTTTGGCAAAGGTGATGCGCCGTGAATTAAAGCAGCGTGGCATTAAACATTTGAAGGTGTTGTATTCTAAGGAAGAGGCAATCAAACCGCAAGTAGTGCAGGGAAATGCAAATGAAAGCGAAGAGATTAGTGAAGAGGCAACCAATGGGAATGTGGTTGACATAACGCAAAACAACCGCCGTCGCGCAACCCCGGGTTCCGTAGCTTTTGTACCTTCGGTAGCAGGACTGATGATTGCGGGAGAAGTAATTCGGGATCTAATAAAAGCTTAGAAGACAGGAGACAAAGACAGATTTAATCATTAAGCATTAGATAAAAGTGATTGTAGCAGGAGGAAAGACCATGAGAATAGGAATGGGTTATGATGTACACCGTCTGGTGGAAGGAAGAGATTTGATTATCGGTGGAGTGAAAATCCCCCACGAGAAGGGCCTTTTGGGTCATTCCGATGCAGATGTGCTTGTGCATGCCATTATGGATGCCTTGCTTGGAGCGGCAGCCCTTGGCGATATCGGCAAACATTTTCCGGATACGGCGGAAGAATATAAGGGTGCTGACAGTATGAAGTTACTTGCACGTGTAAAAGAAATTCTGGATGAGAATTTGTATTTTATTGAAAATATCGATGCAACCATTATTGCGCAGGCACCGAAAATGAGACCGCATATTGATACTATGCGTGCCAATATTGCACAGGTGCTTGGAATTGATATTTCCCAAGTGAATGTGAAGGCCACCACCGAGGAAGGTCTTGGTTTTACAGGAAGTAAGGAAGGAATCAGTTCCCAGGCAATTTGTCTTTTATCTACACCGGAACAGATGCCGGGAGTAACCTATGGCAATTGTGAAAGTTGTGGCGGATGTAACAAACATTAACACAGATTTGAATATTATGTAAACTAACAGAACATGTAAGCAAAGACAAGTGCATACGCAGATAGGTTTACATAAAAGGAGAAACGATGAATTCAGGATTTCTGGCAGAGAAAGAAGTTCATAGTATCCGTCCCTTGTGGGAACAGGTTTTTGCAGAGGACAGCAAAGCTTTTACGGAGTATTATTTCGGGAATAAAGCGGAGCGTAACCTGGTTTTTACAAGGATGGACGGTGAGGATATTGTCAGTATGTTGCATTTGGCACCCTATATGACGGGCAGAATGGAGTCAGTCTGCTACATTGTAGGCGTGGCGACCAAAGAGGCATATCGCAGACAGGGGCTTATGGCTGATATGATGAAAGAGGCTTTACAGTTTATGAGAGCGGAAGGCCAGCCCTTTACTTTTTTGATGCCTGCAAATCCGGCTTATTATACTCCATTCGGATTTACCTACATCTACGATAAACCGGCTTGGAAAATAAACGAGGGTGTTTTGCCAACGAGATATCTGGATGCCGGTGCAAGATACAACGCAGAGTTTCATCTTGTTATAAAAGACAAGGGAACGCTACAGATCAAAGCCGTGAAAGAGGCAGATTATGTGAAGGTAGCAGAGTTTGCCAATCAGATGTTAAAACAGAATACGGACTGTTATATGCTTCGCAGTCCCGGATATTATAAAATTCTTAAGAAAGAATTGATGGCACAAAACGGTAATCTTTTCCTGATTGAAAAAGACGGTGAATTAAAAGGCCTTCTTGCCTACGTTCACGAGCAGGATAAGCCCGGTGTGCAGGAAGTGATTCTGGATGAGGATTTGGCATCCTGGCAATTGGTTACTTCGGAGGAGTATAAGCCTGCGATTATGGCAAGAATCCTTCGTCCTGAGGCAATGCTTCAGTCATTGCGTTGTGATGGCGCGGTTGATTTAATGATGGAACTTAAGGATCCGATACTTGCCGTAAACAGCGGAGTTTATCATTTGTATTCGAATGATAAGGGCAGACTGGTTTGCAAAAAGCGAAATCAGGAAGATGCGGATTGTCAAATCACGATTGATGACTTGACTGCTTTTGTATTCGGATATAAAGGTGCGGCGGATTGTTTTGAAATTTCTGAAACGCGTGAGCAGGATGAAATTCTTGAGAGTTTGGAAAAAATTCAGGTTTTAAAGAAAGTTTTCATCAATGAAATCGTTTAAGCTTTGAATTGGCAGAAAAAAACAGCATTTTTATAACGGTTTTTATTGACAAAAAATCAAAAAACGCATATTTTATAAGAGGAATATGACAAAGGCTGTGAACGAAGAGAGTACGTCAAAGGAAGATAACAGAGAGAAGCGGTCACCGGCTGAAAGCCGCTTTTATGTATGAGTTTGGCGGAAGTGCATTCGGGAGCTGATGCGGGGAACTTAAGTATCTGCATCCGGGGCGTACGTTATACGTGTGTGAAGAAGGCTACTGCCTTTGACATTAAGAGTGGAATAGCGATGAACTCGTCTCTTTTTGAGACGGGTTCTTTTATATTTTAGATAAATTTTATTATTGAAAAGTTGTAAACAGGTCCCTGTAAGGAGTAGAATATTCAATGGGCATCATCAAACGTATCAAAAACGAAATAGCCATTGTAAAAGAGCGTGACCCGGCAATCCATAATTCGATGGAGGTTTTGCTGTATCCCAGCTTTAAGGTTATGCTTCATTACAGACTGGCGCATAAATTATATAACCGTAAAATGTATTTTCTTGCCCGTTACATTTCACAGCGTGCGGCAAGGAAGACCGGTATTGAAATTCATCCCGGTGCGACCATTGGCGAAGGTCTTTTTATTGACCACGGAAACGGGGTGATTATCGGTGAGACCACCATTATCGGAAACAATGTTACGCTTTATCAGGGCGTGACGTTAGGCGGTACCGGTAAGGAGCACGGCAAGCGACATCCGACCATTTGCGATAATGTAATGATTAGTGCGGGCGCCAAGGTTTTGGGGTCTTTTACGGTAGGTGAGAATTCCAAAATCGGTGCCGGAAGCGTGGTGCTTGAGGAAGTGCCGCCCAACTGTACCGTAGTAGGTGTTCCGGGACGAATTGTGAAGCGTGATAATATCGCAATTCCCCGAGATACCATGGACCAGGTGCATTTGCCCGACCCCGTCAAAGAGGATATCAACCGTCTGCAGTCTGCCAATGTGCAGCTTCTGGAGAAGTTGGAGGCTTTGGAAGCACAGATGGCGGAGTTAAAGAAGAACGTTAAATAAAGGTGCGGTATTTTAGACGAAGTTACCGCAAATGTTTATCATAAAATAGGAGAAGAAAAATGAAGATTTACAACACATTAACGAAGAGAAAAGAAGAGTTCGTACCCATCGAAGAGGGTAAGGTGCGTATGTATGTGTGCGGACCTACCGTATACAATTTGATTCATATCGGTAACGCACGTCCCATGATTGTATTCGATACCGTAAGACGTTATATGGAATACAAGGGTTATGAAGTAAACTATGTATCTAACTTCACAGACGTAGATGATAAAATTATCAAGGCGGCAATTGCAGAAGGTGTAGATTCAACCGTAATTTCCGAGCGTTACATCGAAGAATGTAAGAAGGATATGAAGGCTTTGAATGTAAAAGAAGCAACCACACATCCCAAGGCAACCGAAGAAATCGATGGTATGCTTGAGATGATCGGTACTTTGATTAAGAGGAACCACGCTTATGTGGGCGGTGACGGTACGGTTTATTTTAAGACCAGAAGTTTTAAGGAGTACGGTAAGTTATCTCATAAGAATTTGGACGATTTACAGGGCGGAAATAGATCCTTGTTGGTAACAGGCGAAGACCAGAAGGAAGATCCCTTGGATTTCGTTCTTTGGAAGCCGAAAAAAGAAGGAGAACCGTTCTGGTGCTCACCCTGGTGCAACGGTCGTCCCGGCTGGCACATTGAATGTTCTGTTATGAGTAAGAAATACCTGGGCGAAGAAATCGATATCCACGCAGGCGGAGAAGATTTGGTATTCCCCCATCACGAAAATGAAATTGCACAGAGTGAAGCCGCAAACGGCAAGACTTTTGCACGTTACTGGATGCACAATGCATTCTTAAATATTGACAATAAGAAGATGAGTAAGTCTTTGGGCAACTTCTTTACCGTACGCGATATTGCGGAAAAATACGATTTACAGGTACTTCGTTTCTTTATGCTTTCCGCACACTACAGAAGCCAGTTAAACTTCAGTGCAGACCTTATGGAAGCAGCAAAGAACTCTTTGGAGCGTATTTTAAATGCAGCAGAAAGAATGCAGGGATTACTGGCAAATGCCACAGGTGAAATTATGAGTGATGGCGAGAGGGAATTGCTTGCAACTGCTAAGTCTTTGATGGATAAGTATGAAGCTGCCATGGAGGATGACTTCAATACCGCCGATGCTATTTCTGCAATTTTTGAATTGGTGAAGTTTATGAATACCAATACAGACGAGAACAGCAGTAAGGCATATTTAGAGGCTGTAAATACATTCTTTAAGAATATGACCGATGTATGCGGTATCATTACCGAGAAGAAGGCAGAAATCTTAGATGCTGAAATCGAGCAGATGATTGCAGACCGTCAGGCAGCAAGAAAGGCTAAGGATTTTGCCAAGGCAGACGAAATCCGTAACAAGCTTCTGGAAATGGGTATTGTTCTGGAAGATACAAGAGAAGGGGTTAAGTGGAAACGTGCATAACGAGAAACTCTTTTTGGATAAAATAAAAGAAGAATTCGGGCTTGGGGAAGTGGATATCAGAACCTATTCCCCGCTGACTCTGGCTTTTATCGGGGATTGTGTGTACGACCTGGTGATTCGCAGTATCCTTGTAGGAGAAGGGAATCGCAATGTAAATGGTTTACATAAAGATAAAAGTAATCTAGTAAAAGCAGAGACCCAGGCGCAGATGGCGGAAAGCTTAAAAGAGCATCTGACGGAAGAAGAAGCCGATGTTTATAAAAGAGGACGCAATGCGAAGACCGCATCCCATGCCAAGAATGCGGGGATAGGTCAGTACCATAAAGCTACGGGTTTCGAGGCGTTGATTGGTTATCTTTATCTGAAGGGTGAAGAAGAACGGATTCTTGAATTGATTAAACTGGTTTTGCCCAAGTAAATGTTTAAACTTTTATGGTCTAAATGTAAATTAACGATGAGTATATAATTCCGGGAAAACAGGAAACTTGGATTCTCGGGCTTGGGAAGAACAGAAAGCAGGTAACAAATGGGATATCATGAATTTACAATAGAGGGCAGAAATGCCGTAATGGAAGCCTTCCGTTCCGGCAAATGTATTGATAAGTTGTTTGTGTTGGACGGTTGTCAGGACGGTCCTGTTTTAAGTATCAAGAGAGAGGCGAAAAAGCAGGATACGGTTATACGTTATGTAAACAAAGAACGTTTGGACCAGATGTCGGAAACCGGAAAACATCAGGGCGTGATTGCCTATGCGGCAGCTTATGATTATGCAGAGGTGGAGGATATTATGCAGTCAGCCAAAGACAAGGGCGAAGACCCTTTTATCTTTTTGCTTGACAACATTGAAGACCCTCATAATTTAGGTGCTATGATTCGTACCGCACATTTGGCGGGAGCCCATGGCGTAATTATCCCGAAGAACAGAGCGGTAGGTCTGACCGCAACCGTGGCAAGAACTTCCGCAGGCGCATTGAATTACCTTCCGGTAGCCAAGGTGACAAACCTGGCGAAAACCATCGAGGATTTGAAGAAAGAAGGCCTTTGGTTTGTATGTGCCGATATGGACGGCATCATTATGTATGATTTGAATTTAAAAGGCCCTATCGGTTTGGTAATCGGTAGCGAGGGCGAAGGCGTAGGAAGACTTGTAAAAGAAAAGTGTGATTTGATTGCATCTATTCCCATGAAGGGACAAATTGATTCCTTGAATGCTTCGGTGGCAGCAGGTGTGCTGGCTTATGAAATCGTAAGACAGAGATTGCAGTAAAGCCGGTTGGGGTATTGTATCCGTTTGTAATGAGAATATAGAGTATCGTATGCAAGATGTAGGGAGACAAGATACTATGACACAACGATATGAAAATTGTACCGACGAGGAACTCATAGAGCGACTTCGCGACGGCGAAGAGCAGATTATGGAGTATCTGATGGACAAGTACAAAAATCTGGTGCGAAGCAAGGCAAAGTCCATGTATATACTGGGCGGAGATACCCAAGACTTAATCCAGGAAGGTATGATTGGTCTTTTTAAGGCGATCAGAGATTACGACTCGGGACGAGACGCATCCTTTTTTACCTTTGCGCAGCTTTGTGTATCCAGAAATATATATTCTGCGGTGCAGAGGTCGGGGCGTAAAAAGCATGCGCCGCTAAACTTTTATACATCTATTTACGGAAATGATGGCGGTCGTGACGGCGATGGAGTATCCGAAGGCGGATTTTATAACGGAATGGAATTGATGGCGGACGGTGAAGCATCCAATCCGGAGGAAATTCTCATCGGCCAGGAAAATATGGAGCAACTGCAAAAATATATTGAAGATGAGTTAAGTCCCTTTGAAACCCAGGTTTTGGAATTACATATCACGGGTATGGGGTATGTGGAAATTGCCAAAGTTCTTGGCAGGGACGAGAAAGCAACGGATAATGCATTGCAACGTATTCGTGCGAAATTAAAGAAATACATGAATCGTTAATTTTTGGGGGCGGTAACCGGTACAGAATGTTTATACAAAATAGTTTGTATAACACATAAATGCTTAGAGGGGATACTCCTTTAAGTAAACTCTATAAAAATGTCATAGGAGGCAAAACAATGATTAGAGTAGGAATTTTAGGCTATGGTAATTTGGGTAAAGGAATTGAATGCGCGATAAAAAACAATCCCGATATGGAATTGAAGGCTGTTTTTACCCGTAGAAATCCTGCAGATGTAAAAATCCTTACGGAAGGAGTAAACGTGTATCACGTAGATGACGCCATCAGCAAAAAGGACGAAATCGATGTTTTGATTCTTTGCGGCGGAAGTGCTACGGATTTACCGGAACAGACCAAAGAATATGCGAAGTATTTTACCGTGGTGGACAGCTTTGATACCCACGCAAGAATTCCTGAGCATTTTGCCAATGTAGATAAAAGCGCCAAGGAAGGCGGCAACATCGCAATTATTTCCTGTGGTTGGGACCCGGGAATGTTCTCTTTGAACCGTTTGTATGCAAATGCGGTTCTTCCTACCGGTAACGATTATACGTTCTGGGGCAAGGGCGTAAGCCAGGGACATTCCGATGCCATCAGACGTGTGGAAGGCGTAAAGAATGGTAAGCAGTACACTATCCCCGTAGAAGCAGCCTTGGAAGCGGTAAGAAACGGCGAGAACCCTGAACTTACTACAAGACAGAAACACTTGAGAGAATGTTTTGTTGTAGCGGAAGAAGGTGCTGATAAGGCGCGTATTGAGGCAGAGATTAAGAATATGCCTAACTACTTTGCGGATTATGATACAATTGTTCATTTTATTACAGAGGAAGAATTACAGAGAGACCACGCAGGAATTCCTCATGGTGGCTTTGTATTCCGTACAGGCAAGACAGGCTGGGATTTAGAGAACAATCATGTAATTGAGTACAGCTTGAAATTAGACTCTAATCCTGAATTCACGGCATCTGTTATTGCGGCTTATGCAAGAGCTGCGGTAAAGATGCAGAGAGAGGGAATGTCAGGTTGCAAGACTGTGTTTGATATAGCACCTGCATATTTAACACATTTAAGCGGAGACGAAATAAGAGCGCATTTATTGTAATTTTTGGGGCCTGCTTTGGTAAGTTTATGCAAAGTAGGCCCTTTTCTTTTTTTATCGTTGACAAAGTAAAATTGTATGTGGTAATATAACTTTCGGTGACACAATCACTTGCTGCTATGGCTCAGTCGGTAGAGCGTCGCATTGGTAGTGCGGAGGTCACGGGTCCGATTCCCGTTAGCAGCTTACCCGAAAACCCTTATGCAACGTAGGGTTTTCGAGAAGCATAGGAAAGAATCTAGTCAATTTCGTTCAAATTTGCTGATTAGATTCTTTTTTTAATTCTAACGATACTTTATCGGCAAAATTGATAAAGGTATTTTCTACTTGTCTTGTGTACTGATAACTTTTATAAGTTGTCTGTATATCAGAATGCCCCATTTGTTCCTGTACGAATTTTACATCACAACCACAATCAAGCATTGCGGTAGAATATGTCTTTCGTAACTTATGCGGCGAGCGTTCCAAGATACCCAGCTTTTTACAGTAATGCTTTAATGCACGATTGAACATGTAGCAATGACACTGTAGTCCAATATCATCACACACCACATATTCACTGATGATACGTTTTTCTTTCTGCAAACAATCAATCAGTGCAAGAATGCGTTTCGATTCCGTAGATAAGTACACATCACGAATATGCCCTTGTTTTGGTAAGTCATTGAAATACGTTGTTTTTCCGTCACGCATTTCCTTACATTCCGTCAATCGTACTTCCAGCACATCTTCCTTGACACAATCCCACTTGAGTGCAGATAACTCACCAACACGCAATCCGGTATGTAACATAAGCAATAACCCCAAGTCACGAATATCGCGGAACTCTTTTTCGATACATTGTGAAAGCAGCGGCGTTTCTTCCACGTTAAAGACCTGCGTCTTGCTTTTTACTATGTTTCGTTTGAATCTGCGGTTTGCAAAGCGCAAATCGTGAAACGTGGCACTGATATTCAAACATTCAATGCGCCTACGTTGTTTCGCATAGCTGAACACGAACAACATCAGGCTTTTAATATTACAAAAGCATTTTTCCGTTACATCAAACTGATTCAATACATAATCAAGAAAATCTGCAACATCAATTGCGGTTATATCTTGCACACGTTTTTTCACGAAGTCAGAATTTTCAAAAAATTTCCGATAGTCGCAAGCGTATCTGTCAATGGTATTCTTTTTTAAGTGATTACTTTCCACCGCATAACCGCAAGATTCATAAAACAGATACTCAAAACTTGTCAAGTCTGCGCGCACCAGCTTATGTTCCAGATAGTATGCAATAATGATTTCTTCCAAGTGCGGCAAATCTTTACTACTTCTCAAAACTCTGCGCGCACCGATACCTACATAGGTATAATATCTTTTATCCTTTCCCTGCCATATTTTATTTGTTTCCTTATGTTGTGCAATTATATCTCTCTTTTTCATATCTACAATTGCCGACATTTCTCTGCTATAAGTTATCATATTATGTTCATCTAACCATAGCAAGAGATTTTTATAATTATCTTCAATCAGTTTCTTTTTTTCCATTTTCCACCCCGAACAACATTTCAATCTGTTCCAAATCCTTTTCGGATATATCCATAAATTTACGATCGCGACAATATTCTTCTTCATCTTGGATTCCTAATATTTCCAAAGCTGACATATTTTCCGCAGCGTTTTTCACATACTCTTCAAAAATACGATTCTTGAAACATTTTTCGGAAGAGTAGCAATTGTGTTTTTTATCCCACTGTTTCACATAATAACAATCTGTATCTACAGTGACATGAACTCCACATCTTCTTTTTAACTGTACTATGTTTTCCGAATCGTTATCGTAAATATCACGATAGAAAGAATCTACACTTTGTACGGAAGTCAGTATCATCAGCTTACATTCCGATAGGTTTTTATTATTATAACGGGCCTTTACTGTAGAATTGACATTATTATCCAACAGTTTCAACCAATCCGAGAACTGCATCAAAGAGCCACGCACATCATCAAGAATGACACAAGGCTGACCGCCATATCCATAAAACAAGTCATTCGATGAAGAAGAAACAAAATAATCGAATCCACGTTTCTCTGCAAAGTATTTCGCAAGTGATGTTTTACCGGTACCCGAATCACCCGTTATGTATATGACCTGCATATTCCTTTCGGCAGACACACAGACTTTTTCACGATAGGCAAAAGCTGACTTGATAGCGGTTGCATAAGTTACATATTCCGCTGCACTCACATATTCACCGAGATTATATTCACGAATAGTACCGCTTTTTATTAAGTCCACGATTTCCATTTTTCGATTCTGTTTCTTTTCCTTGTTTTCTTGCTTTTCGATAAATGTCTTATAATCAAAATTTGCGGTTACATCATCAACATCATACTGATACTTTTCCGGCGCATTACGATGAATCAAATACAATAGCATATCATCATATTTATGGGTTTTCTTTTTGCTTCTAGGTTTTTCGACATACGATTCTTTCACACCGAAGTCTTTTGCAATACGTGTACTATCTTGTGGTTCATAAGTTTGCACCATAATATGATAGTGCGGTTTATCCTTGTCCTTATCGTGCAAACAGTATGCCCATTTCGCAATATATTCAAATTTGCTACATATTTCCGTTAGTTTATCGCACTCATAACTATCGAGATAAACCACTATATCAAAACCACGTGCATTAAACATATTTATACACCAGCGCACGAATAACCGCACAAATCAAAGTAACAATTATAATCCATAAAATTTTATTTCCGTTTTCTCTCATAAATAAAACCTTTCTAAAATCACTTCTAAAGTTCAATACCACGTTGTTCACAACAAGTTCTTAATAAATCACTTTTTTCACACAAGTATTTTTCGTATCGTTCTCTTTCGTAAATATCACGAATATCATAACCTAATTCATACATTCTTTCCGCTTCACTACCCATACAATCAAATACAGAATCATAATATTCTTTTTCTAATTCTGCATCTGTTAGTTTTTCGGACCATTTAATAATTGCAGTACGTTCTGATTTTTTCATAAAATATCCTTTCCAACACCACAAACCACAAACATTGACGCGCACTCGGACGTAGCCCCCGAGTGCGCTGATTTTCTAGGGTTTATCGTATAAATACCACAAACCACAAACAATATTCAGTTTTTCAATTGTGATGTAATAACAAGCATAACTACCAACAGTTACATTTTAAGATTTGCGTAAAATCAAGGCATTCTTCATCGTAAGACCAAGAATAAATGCAATTACACAATCCTTTTCATATTCGGTCAGCTGACCGATTTCATCAATTAAATCTTCATACTCTGTATCTTCCATAACTTCATTAACCATTTTGTTAATGTTTTCATTTGAAAACATAGTATCTCCCGCCATATTTTATTTCTTCCTTTCATTCATAAGGGTTTTTAAGACACGCATATTCGTTACCACAGCCGATAGTACACACCGCGAAGAACGAAAAAACATCGTGTTTTTTCTGTTAAACCATAAACCACTACATACATTAATTTGTTTTGATTACTACCGGCACATCGTGTGCCGGTGCCGGAACACTCCACTTCGTTACGCTTTTCCGTCTGATGACTTTGTTTCAACATTCAAACTTTCAAGGTACGAGAGAGCATTTTTACATTCTTCCGCATCGGTTGGAAAGTGCTGCGCTACTTCGGTAGTGACATGTTTGTCTTTTCCACAAACATCTGCATATGTAGCAGGTTCTTTTAAGTACATGCGATGCATTTCATCAAGCAAGACTTCCTTTGCCTTTTTCTCTTTCTTCGCATTGTCTTTAATCGCAGACACACAACCCCAAAGGGTAATAACAAAAACAAACGCACACCAAAGTAGCAACTGTAATAAATTAAATTTGTCTACTGTTAAATATTCAATTATCTGTTCCATAAGTATTCTCCATTTCTTTTAATTTTTTTTCTAAGTTCAAAAATAATTTCACATCTACTTTTGAACAATCTAAAAAATGTATTCTTTCTTCAATAGAATTTAAACGTTTAGAAATCTGAATGTTTTTGCATTCAAGAGATTTGGCAATCACATCAGAAAGCGCACAAAGGCAAATAACAAAAGCAACAATAATTAAAAAAATAATAAAACCTACAAATAAAAGAAAAGATTCCGCAAGAGACGAATCCATAGTGTTTAAAAATCCAACAAATTTACTCATTTTACTTTTCCTTTCTATCTCTATTTATCTACCGGATAACGTTCATCAACAATCTTTTCACAAGCAATACTATCATCAAAAGCACAGTAAAAAGCAGCTACTAAACAAGTGCGACTAATACCTGATACATAAAGAGCATTAGTTAAACAAGAGAAATCAGTAAGCAAATCACTAACACGGCCTTGAGCATTTACAACATTATTTTTTACTTCAATCATTTTTTCTTCTTCCTTTCTTCTAATAAAAAATATCATGCAACAAAACAAATATACCCACCAAAAAAGTGAATATTAAGCCTGAAACACAAAATATAAGCATACACGCAACGTCAGGACCTAAAGCACTAAAAAAATCAATCATTTTAATTATTCCTTTCTATTCTCATAATAGGGCGGCACTTGACCGCCCCGGAACAAACTGATATAATCAAGAATGTTCTTTGATGAACGCGATTGCTTCTTCTTCTGTGGGAGTTTCTGCCACGATACAACCATTGCAGAAGATTAAGCAACCGCTTTCGACAATCTTATAACTCATACTGTCTACTCCTTTCGTTTATTTCATCTATGTAAATTTTCATAAATGACTAGTTTCTCGAAACAATACAAATAGTATAAGAATCCATTTCGAAAACAGATAAAATGCGAAAATCAGATAAAATCAAAAGAACGGGAAGAAAGTTTAAAACCCAAAATTCCGCAAAAGGAGTGCAATCAAAAAAACCGAAATCTTGTCCATAAAAAAATACTTTTCCACGCTTAAGTTCAAATAATTCAATAGGGTTATATTCTTTCCAATCAACCATATATATTATTTCCTTTCTTTTTGTACATTCAATGTACATCTGATATACATAGTATATATCATTAAATGCGCATTGTCAATAGTTTTTGTTGACTTAATGTATATAATTTGATATATTTTAATTAGAAAGGTGGTGATTAAATGCACAATAGAATAAAAGAAGTAAGAGAAGCAATAGGAAAGAGCCAAACAGACTTTGCAAAAGAACTAGGAATATCAAGAAGCGCAATAAGCAAAATTGAAAGCGGCGAGAATATTCCAAGTGAACAAACTTTAATGTTAATGGAATACAAATACAAAATATCAAGAAAATACATTGAAAAAAATGAATTACCCAAATTCATAGATACATCACAAAAAGATAAAATAAAAAATTACATTGACGAAAAAATAACTGATAATTCCGCACTAAACGATGCACTAAAAAAACTTGCTAACATGTCTACGGAAGAGTGGAATGCAGTTTATAATTTTATACAACAATTCAAAAAGAGTGAGTAATCACTCTTTTTTATTTGACATCATAATCATATATTTTTATACTACTTGTATAAAACAAGGGGGATAAAAACAATGTGGTATAAAAGAGCAAAAGTATTAATTGATGTTATAGTTATAGTCGGTTGCGTATTATCTATCTTACTGGCCGGCGGTCTTGCATTTATAACTGTCAGTATAGGATATGCAATGCCAATAGAAGGAGCACTAACAATTTTTATAATATTAGCAATAGCGGAATTTATCATTATAGCAATTGCCGGTTGTGGTATATCTTATGTATCAGTTATAGGTTTAGGACTTGTATCGGAAATGGCTGAAAATATAGAAACAATAAAAAATAATACCGAGAAGAGAGAAGAACAACCCAAAACACAACCACAAGACGAATATGGCAAATACAGATACAGATAGCAAATAAAAAGGGACTCTGCGTGGCAGAGTTCCCTTTATTTATTTGCATAAACAGTTTCTGTATTCTGAACAACCGGTCTGTCATTCCAACCGGCTTTTGACATTCTGTCAATTACTTCATAGGTATCGTATGCGTCACGGAGTTCCTGCGTATGAACATACCAATAGAATCCACGATATTTCCATTTTTCTACATCACCAGCTGAATTACAAATAGGTTCACGTCTTAATACAAAGGTTATGCAGCCTAAAATTGTAAAACAAGAGCGTACTTCCGTACATTGTGTACGAATATCTTTAGCCAGCATATAAAATGATTGAGCAGAGCCAAGAATAATACGTCTGTTCTTTCTGTTCTGGGTAACAACAGAGAGCATTTCCGGTGGAAAGTTTTTACTGTCTTTGCAAGAAAACCAGTTCTGCGTTTCATCAATAATAACAACAACGCCATGCGGACCATTCTTATAATCTGTCAACATTTTCCAATGTGTCAACTTTGCATTCTGTCTGTTATAGGCAAGATTCGATACACACTTTGCTTTTGGAAATTCATCAAGCATACGCGTAGCATATTCGATTTCACTGATAGTCTTGCCGCGTCCTTGTTTACCTTCAAAAATAATAATACCTTGATATGTAAAATCATCAGGATCATAATTCAATCTATCAAGAGCAATCTGTTTCGGTGCTTGAATGAATAACTTTTCAAATACACCTTTTTGCTTTACTTTCTTATGTTTCGGCAAAGGCTTTTTACCGGTCTTTTTCGATTGAATAATGATATTCAAATAAACAATGCCGTAATATATCAAATATACGGACATACATACCGCAAAGGGATATTTAAGCAAATCCCACATTCTCATAAACATATCTATCATTTAATTTCCCTTTCTACCATACCGGCACTACATCAATAATCAATTTAACAATCGCAATAACAATGCGAAAAGCAATAATACCAAACACCACAGAAAAGAGTGGGATAAAATAATCTACGGGTAAAAAGAAATACGCGTATGAGATTATTTCTTTGAAGTAAGGCAACAAATTAACAAGATTTTCGATAAATTCAATCAACCAATCAATACCGCCAGCTTCTGCAAAGTGTTCAATAAGAAATTCAACAGAATGGCCGATTAACATTTCAAATATCACGAGCCTTTTCCCCCTTTCTGCGGTTTATCAAGTCCACTAGCTGAATTTACAACGGAAGAAGTACCGCCAAGAATACCAGGCAACTGTCTAACTAAATGCAAAGCAAGTCCAGCGTATACAAATACCGCAATAAATATATCCGTATAAGGTTTCCAATCAAGAAACCAATCAAAATCAATCACACAATCGTCTGTAAGAACAATAAATCCATAAGTGCCTGCGTGAATAGTAATAGTAGGGCTTTTCGGTTCCACAGTTTGAAATAAGTTAAGCAAAGTATCGGATATACCTTGAATTTCATCGATAAAAGGCAAAGCACCGACCAGCTTATTATATTGCGAATCTATAAACTCATCACTTGGAACAAGCCAATAAGAGAACATGTTATCAAGTCCAAATTCACCATTTGAGCCGATTCCCGAATTATATAGCTGATTCACAATATCCAATAGTCCGTCAAACTTACCCGTAAATTCATTAAGAGTATTCAATATATCCGTCATAAGTCCGAGAGAGTATTGAGCAAAGTTATTGAAAAATTGTTCGGTGAAATGCTGCAACTGATTGCTTATCTGCTGAGTAATAGAATTATTTGTAGTCAAGCTTCCAACCATAGCTTGCAATATATTCATAAATACTGAATCATTAGGACTATTAGAATTATCAGTTAAAGTTTGATTCATAGCATTGTTATAATGTTCTGCACTTTCTTCACCGAAATCTGCAAAATCTTCAAAAGCACCAAAGAAGAAATCGTTATCTTCTTCCGGTTCTTCTTCAACCGGATATAAAGGAGCAGGTGATTTATAATAAAGCGTTTCTTTATCTGTTAGATTTGCAGATAAATCTTGCGATACATAGATTACAAGATTTTTAGCACTACTATTATTCGACAAAACAACAGAAGTGATACTGTTCTTATACTGCGCATCAAAATAATTACTTACACCACCAGACGCATACAAATAATACTGCGATATACCACTATCATTGTGAAAAGTAACAGAGTTTGTTGTATAGGTAAAATATGAAGAATCAAGCGGCGCAATATAAAAATCCAAACGATGTAAAGAAGCACTATCCGTATTCACTAAATCCGCATAACAAAATACTTTTCCATCATATCCGGTATCGCTTTTATACTTTGCAATCCCCAAACTAATCATTTCTGCATAATAAGAATCATAATTTGTTATAGCAAACATAGGAGTATCAGAAGAATCAGTACCAGCAGCATATATATTCAAACTAAATACAAATACAAAAATTAAAATCAAAGGTATTATTTTTAATATTTTTTTCATACAAATTCCCTTTCTAAAAAATAAAAGGGTGGAGCTGACTCCACCCTTTCAGTAGTAGGCTTACGCAGAGTGTAAAGTACCAAGCACAAAGCCAATACCCTTACGAACGCCAATAAAGCCGATAGCAACGGGCAATACGACAGGAAGAACATTGATGATTTCATCAAGAACACCGCCAATCATATCACTTGTTACGATACTTGAAAGCACTTTACCGGTTGTGTAAGTACCTTCTGCAACTAAAGATAACAAATAATTAGGCATAGCATTTTACTCCTTTCTTTAAAATATGACGTCTAGACATTTATAGGCAAATTTGCAAACACCAAAGATTGCAAAACAACCTAAAAAGCAAATAATAATTTGTAAACACGGAACAACCATAGGGTCAGTAGTATAAACTACTGTTTCCGTACCTACTTCCGATGTGATTTCCGAAAACTCTTCCGAAACTTCTTCCGAAGTTTCTTCCGATACTTCTTCCGAAATTTCTTCCACACTTTCTTCCGAAGTTTATTCCGATACTTCTTCCGAAATTTCTTCCACATTTTCTTCCGAAGTTTCTTCCGATATTTCTTCCGTACTTTCTTCCGGAGTTGTTTCTAAAATCTCTTCTGTATCAGACATTACAGTTTCCGAACGGAAGAAACATATTTACGATACTGATTATCGCGACCACGAAAAACATCATACTCAATTGCCACCATATCATTTACTGATAAATCTTCCGGCAAGAGAGAAGAACGACATTTTTCAACAGAAGTAACAACACCAGTTACGTTCGGACTGTTCAAAGCAACATACAAATTCACATATTCCTTTTCATAACTTGTAAAAGGCTTACCAATTCCAAGTAATTTACATTCTTTCATTCTTTTATATTCCTTTCTTTAAAAGTGTTATGCTTGTTATATACAGACTATAACAGAATAAAATAAAAAAAGATATTGACCGAATGGACAATATTTTTTGCTAGATTTTTCTTATCATTTATCATTATTCGATTTTATTTTACAGAGAAATGTCAGCTATCCTTTCTATAAGTATTTTTAGTTGTGTCCGATTCCCGTTAGCAGCTTGGCAAAAACATCCTTTTTATGAGGGTGTTTTTTGTTTTTTTGCTTGATTACTTTTATATAATCGTGTTATTATTCTCTATGTGGTAATATAATTACCTAACGATAAGCGTAAAAGAGGATACGGAACAGAGGAGGATAAGAAATTGTTTTGTACTGAATGTGGAACGAAATTAGAAGATGGTGCAACTTTTTGCACTAATTGCGGATATAAAATTCCGGCAGAAGCAGCGGTAGCAACTATGGCAGCTGCAGAAACTGTAGAGACACCGGCGGCAACACCGGTTGCTGAACCTGTACAGAGTGCAAGCCAGTCTATGTATACAGAACCTGCACAGGGAACAAGCCAGTCTATGTATACGGAACCTGCACAGAATGCAAGCCAGTCAATGTACTCACAGCCTGCACAGAATGTAGGTCAGTCAATGTACTCACAGCCTGCACAGAATGCAGGTCAGTCGATGTACTCACAGCCTGCGCAGAATGCAGGTCAGTCAATGTATTCACAGCCCGACAGCGCAACTGCAGGAATGGCGTACGGAGCAAGCCAGGGATACAATGCAGGTGCACAGAATCCTTATGGTACTCAGAATACATATAATGCACAGCAAACAAATGCGTCTTATAATTACAATTCTGCACCGCAGCCGCAGAAGAAGAAAGGCAAAGGTTGCTTGATTGCCGCTTTGATTGGTGGCGGAATATTAATTATAGGTATTATTGTAGTGATTATTGCCATTATTGCGGGTGTTTCTATGTTAGGTAGCGATGATGACTATGATTATTCATATGATGATGATTATTCATATTCATATGATTACGAGGATGACGATTCCGATGACTATGATGATTCGATAGTTCCTGACGAATTGGATGATATGATGGATGATGCGGATGATTACGATTATGTTCCGGCATCCGGTGAATATGATTTGTATGATATTTACGGTGAGTGGGAAGGAACTTCCACATTAGTAAGTGTTTCCGGCGCAGATGAAATGCAGGAGTATTTGGAAGGATTAATCGGTCGTCCTTTGACTGAAGATGAAATTGCAGGCCTTAATGGTACAAATGCGGAAGAAGAATGGTTTGGATTCAATGCGTTTGCATATGATGCTGCAGGCAATGGTGTTTATGAAGATGGTTTCTGGGAACTTTGGTTGAATATGGGTTCTTATTTCGATGAAGAGTATTTTGATATTTATGATGCAATGACATATGATCAATATATGGATGATGATTATAGTACTGCCGCAATTAAGTTAGATTCCAATAATTGTTTTGAAATCGAAGTAATGGAAAGAGACTATTACGGCGAATACGGATGTCAGTTCTTTGATGCTTATGACTATGATGTTCAGGAGGCTGAAGTGGAAGAAGACGGTGCGTACGGTTTTGTAATCAACGGACAGGTAGTGGATGGCGAATACGGACCTGAAATCCATGGTGAAATGGTAGTTATGTTCCAGTACGGCGATATGGAAGAACCTTACGGAATGGCATATGAATATGTATTGACAGATTTTTATGATGTATATTAATTATCGAAATAAATGAATAAAAGCAGAGCGACTCTTATTTAGACAAGAGTCGCTTTGTCTGCGTAAAGAATAATGTTTTTATAATAAAATTATTGGCGTATGGAGGTATTTTTATGAAACCGGTGAATCCGAATGCAACAAAAGAGGCAGTTGAATTATTGGATTATCTTTATAAAACAGTGGAAGATGGAAAGATTATTACAGGTCAGCATACCCAGACCAATCCGATGGAAGAGGTGGATTATATTTTTGAGGTGACCGGTAAGAAACCGAAATTGCAGGGATTTGAGCTTTTAAGTTATTCACCCAACATTAACTGGGATGATGCGGATGAGGCTTGCCTTACCGAAATTCGTGAAAACCAGGGAACCGTTGAAACTGCGATAAAATGGGCGAAGGAAACCGGCGGTATTGTTTCGATTTGCTTTCACTGGTATTCACCTGTGGGGGGACGCGATAAAAGCTTTTATCAGAAAAATACGGATTTCGACGCAAGAAAAATTCTGGAAGAAGGAACAGAAGAACGTAAAGCCTTTTATTCCGATATGGATGTAATTGCGGATATTTTAAAGAAGTTTCAGGATGAAAGAATTCCTATTCTTTGGAGACCGTTCCATGAAGCAGACGGTGATTGGTTCTGGTGGGGCGCAAGAGGACATGAAACCGGTAAAAAGTTGTATCAGATGATGTTTGAATATTATGTCAACCAAAAGCATTTGGACAATTTGATTTGGGTTTGGAATTCGCCGGCACCGGAAGGATATCCCGGAGATGAGTACTGTGATGTAATCTCACGTGATGTATATCTTGAGAAGGGCGCAAGAACGGATTATGCCAAAGAATATGAAGAATTACGCAGAATTACGAATGCACCTAAGGTTGCGGCATTGGGTGAGGTTGGTATGATCCCTGATATGGCAATCTGGGAGAAGTCCAAAGTGCCCTGGTCTTATTATATGACATGGTCCAAAGAGTTCTGCATGACAGAAGAATATAACAAAAAAGAGGTCGTGCAAGCAATGTATTCTTCTGATTGTGCAATTGTATTGTAATAATAACCAATTTCAAGAAGTGCGAATTGGTTATTACGCTGAAAATTTTTACAGAAACTTGACAAGACATTGTAAGTTTACATAAAGAATTCTATAATTAACATAGGGTAGTGTGGAGAGGTATAATTATATGAAAAAAAGCACCTTGAACGCTATAATGCAGGGCGTAATAATCGTGCTGGTTATAGCCATTGCGGTTGTAACAATTAAGTTGGTTATGAGACCGGATGAAATACCGGTAGCGGATGATTTCAGTGAAGAAATTTCAGAAGTTGCTTCCGTGGTTGAGGAAGTGTCGGAAGAAGAGCCGGAACCTGTAATTGAACAGCGTGTAAGAATGACAAGCGATAATATTAATGTGCGAAGCGGTCCCGGAACGGATTATGAACGATTAGGGTCTGCATATATCGGGTACGATTTTGAGTTTGTGGAACAGTTGGAAGAGTGGACCAAAATTATATACGATGGTAAAGAAGCTTACGTATACAGCGAATATGTGGAGATAATTCCCATGGTCTTACAGGAAGACGGTTCATATGCGGAATATGTTGATTTAGAAGAAAGTGCGGAAGGCATCGGTGGAGT
The DNA here is from genome assembly GCA_017622505.1 of Lachnospiraceae bacterium. GTDB lineage: Bacteria > Bacillota > Clostridia > Lachnospirales > Lachnospiraceae > UBA3766. The sequence continues at coordinate 6,629 of JAGAQZ010000100.1, read as the reverse complement.
GGAAGATTCAGCAGGTGCTGAAAGCGAAAACGAGGAATCGGTTGAAGAGGAGCCGGAAACACAGGAATAAATCTTTAAAAAACATATTTTGATATAAATATTAAAATCAAATAACCGATATTGATATTTGGAGATAAAGATGCGGAAAAAGAAATTGATTCTAAAGTGTCTGACGATTCTCTTTATTGTAATGTTTGGCATATCGGGTTTTATCCTTGTAAAGGAACTGTTGCAAAGGCAGATGGATGCGGATAATTTTGATGACCTGACGCATTTGGCAACCATAAATACCAGTGGTGCGACGCAGACAGAACAGTATGTTGTCACGGAGGGTACTGATTTGACTGTGATGGAAGGGAAAGAACATGAAAGAAATCTGACGCTTCTACAACAGGAAAATGACGAGTGTGTTGGCTGGCTATATATAGATGGTACTCGTGTGAATTATCCTGTAATGCATACACCGGACAATCCTGAAAAGTATCTGCGTATGAATTTCTATGGTGAGTACAGTGTTTCAGGCGTACCTTTTATGGATGCAACATGTAACATTACAGATATGCATATCATTATTTACGGACATAATATGCGAAACGATACTATGTTCGGTGATGTGGCAGAGTATGCCAAGCATGAGTACAGAGACGAGCATCCGTTTATTGAGTTTGAAACCCTAAACGGCTGTGTGGAGTATGAAGTGTTTGCAGTTGCTTTGGTGAATGCTTCGGATGAGTGGTATTTTACCAATACGGCAGATACGGAAGAAAGTTATGCAGAAAAAATTGCATATATAAGAAGTATTGATTTGTATGAGACCGGCATTATACCGGAGTATGGTGAGCAGTTATTAACGCTTTCGACCTGTTATGGCAATGATGACGATACAAGGTTGCTTGTGGTAGCGGTAGCGCGTTAGTTGGTTATCCAATAGAATTACAAAAGATAATAAATTGACCCAGGATCATATAAAAAAGAAGAAAAGAAGAGGAGAAAAATGATGAAAGGGTATATGAAAAAAGCAAGAAGATTGCTGGCAATGCTCTTAACGGCAGTGATGGTGCTTTCGATTTACATTCCTCAGAATGTAAGCGCTGCAACGCCTAATGCTGTTTATAGCGGTGGAACTAGTTATCAGAATGTGTTAACTAATTTCCAGTATTTTATTAAAGGAGATGCGACATTAAACGGTTCTGCGCATACGGTTGGTGCTGTTGCTGTTGGCGGTAAATTGACAGCGTCCAATACAATCGGTGATGGTGCACAGAGTCCGTCTTATGCGGGACATATTGTTAGTGCAAGTGTTGGTAACGGTACAGGATATGCCGGAAGTACCAGAGATTTCTATTATGGTACATCAACAAATACGTTAGGTACGGAGTTTACCCAGAATGCCGGTTATATGGTAGTTGATGATATTTTTGCCGGTTTGGTTAATGATTCTAAGACGTTGGCACAAAATGAAGGCATTAAGATTACTGAATCTTATTTTAATACGGAAAAATGGGTTCAGATGATTGATATTGACTTTTCAAAGGGACAGGTTTTCACAATTCCCTATGATGTTTTAAAAGAAGCGAAGGGTCTTAATTTCGTTAATTTTAACGTAAATGATTTGATTACTAAGGAATATGTAATTAATATTACCGAGGTTAATGACAATGAGGTTTTGTTCGACGGCGATGCCTGGCTTGGTGAAGTGGGAACCGGTAAAGTTGACGTTTTCGTAGACGGAAATAAGTTAGCGTACCTCTCTAAATTAGGAGGGGAAGGTGCTTCTGACGGAATTCAGTACAACTTATCCGGTATGAAACTTGTATGGAACTTCCCGGATGCAACCGGTGATATCAAGTGGCATGGTGTTGGCGGACACCTTATAGCCCCTACTGCAGATGTAGAAGTAACTTCAGGACGTTTTGAAGGTGGTATCATTGCAAATTCAATCGTAGGAAACGGTCAGGGACACTACTTCCCTTATAATGGAATTACGCTTAAAGCAGGCAATATTGTTATTTCAAAGACTTATTTGGATACAGAGGGTAATAAGATTTCGCCTTTAACACAGGCTAAGTTTGCATTGTATACGGATGAGGCTTGTACAGTTCCGGTTCCCGGTGCTGAATCTGTATCAGTTGATTCTAAGACAGGTTTGGTAACTTTTGATGCAGAAAAATTGAATTTACAGCTGGCTACTGTATATTATGCGAAGGAAGTTTCAGCGCCTCAAAGTTTTGAAATTAATGATACGATATATGTTTGTTCAATTTCAACAGGCGGATTGGTTTCTTATTATGAGAAGGGAAAAGACCCTTTAAAGGCACAAACAAATTCACCTGTTTGTGAAAATGTTATGACTACATACAGTAATACCAGCAATATCGGTACCTTGGTAGTAACAGTAGAAGATGCAAAAACACGTGAAAAATTAGCAGGCGCAAAAATCAGCTTAAAAGATGCATACGGAAACACTGTAACTGTAAAAGATGAGCAGGGAAATGATGTTGAGGTCACACCGAAGGTTACAACTTCTACAGGTGTTGTTACGTTCACGGATTTGAAGAAGGGTGAGTACTCTGTTTCAATTACCACAATACCGGACGGATATAAGAGTGCCAGTGCGCAGACAGCAAATGTAACGGTTCAGCATACATCATATCATACATTTGAATTGGAAAAAGAAACAGAACCGATAATTGTATATTTAAAGGATACAGAGGGCAATAAGGTAACCGGCGGATATGTAAGTATTACGGATCCCAAAGGTGTAACCACTACAGAGTGGGTTGGTAATACAGGTAGTGTTACATTTGAAGAGAAGGTTGTGGGCACATATACAGTTAAGTTAGTACAGAATCCCAACGGATATTCAAATGTAAACGGAACAACCGGTACGGTTCCTGTATCAACAACAGATTTGGTTGACGTCAATGAGCATACATTTGTATTAAAAGCACCTTCTGTAACGGTGACAGTATATGAAGACGGAACAACCAATACTGTTCCGGGTGCAGATGTTACATTAACCAAACCTAACGGAACAACAGTATTAGGAACAACAGATGCTACCGGTAAAGTTGTATTTACCAATGTTCCAAGCGGTACTTCGACAGTAGAGGTAACAAAGGTTCCTGCCGGATATGTTTTAACAGGAACAGGAGAATCCGTTACAGTGGCAGATGAAGATGTTACTGAGGATTTATATGTACTGAAGGAAACAAAGAAAGGTGATTTGAAAGTTACCATAGCGGATGTTGATGATGCAAATGATGCAACAACAAGCGTGATTATTAAAGTTACGGATTCAGCAGGTAATGTGACTGTATATGGTAATGCTACAGATGCTGATGGTTATATAACAAACCCTGACGTTGTTGAGGTAAATGATACTTTTACGGTATCAAACCTTCCTGTAGGAAATACTACAGTAGAGATTACAACTGTTCCGGACGGATGGAAAACTACGGAAGGTACTGTAAAGAAACAGACGGTTGTAATCCCTGAAAATGACGAGGCTGAAGCAACGTTTGAAGTGAAACAGACAGGTACATTGGAAATTACAGTAAAAGAAGAAGGAAGTACACCTGATGTAGTAATTCCTAATGCAAAGCTTGAAATTACAGATTCAGAGGGTAAGACTCATACTGTAAAGACAGATGAAGACGGTAAAGTAAGCATAACATTACCGATTGGTGCTTATGAAGTTGTTATAAAGGATGTTCCTGAGAATTATGTACAGCCTGGTGATAGTGTTGTTGCATCAGGAACCATTGATCCGGGCGAGGATGAGAAACAGACATTACAAGTTACACCTCTCGGTGCTATTACTGTAACGGTTTATGAAAAAGATAACGATACTAATAAAATTAAGGGTGCTAAGATTACATTAACCGATGCATCCGGTAATCCGGTTAAAGATGCTGACGGAAATGTGGTAGCAGCACAGAATACCAATGAACAGGGTGTTGTTAATTTCACTAAGATTCCCGCAGGTGATTACAATGTAACCATTTCCGGAAATCCGGATGATACAATTTGGACAATGCCGGATCCGGTTGCGGCGACAAAAACGGTGACTGTTAAGGCAAATAAAACTGCAGAAGAAAAGTTCGAACTTTCAAGAGGTGTGTGCAAACTTACAATTATTGTGCAGGATAAAGAAGATTCAAGAATAAAAGTTGAAGATACAATTATAGAAGTGAAAGACAGCAAAGGTAATGTTGTTAATTCTTCGCAAACTGAAACAGATTCGGATGGTAAAATTGTAATCAGCAATTTACCTGCAGGTGAAAAATATACTGCAACAATTAAGCAGGTTCCCACAGAATATGAGTTGCCTACAGGCACGGATGCAATCGGAAGTACAGTTGTAGAAATAAATGGAACGAATGAGATTGTATTGGAAGTAACGAAAGCTTCTGATAAGTTGGGTAATTTAACGGTTATTGTTAAAGATACTTCAAATAATCCTGTTTCGGGAGCCGGTATTGAGCTTGTGAGACCCAATGGTTCAACAACCAATCATACGTCTGACAACTCAGATTGGAAAGTGGATACTCCTGCAAATGACCTTGATTATGTTTTGACTGTAGGTGACTATACAACCCAAATCACGGTTCCTACAGGCTACAGATTAGTAGATACATATGACGTGTCTTATACAGCAGAGGTAAAAGAAAGAGAGACTGCTACAATAACCTATGTTTTAGAAAAAGCAGGTAATGTGAAGGTAACGGTTACAGATGAAACCACAGGAAAACCTATTCCCGGCGCAAAGGTTGAAGTTGTTGTCGGACAGGACTCAAATGGTGATGATGTAATTGTGAGTGGAACTACAGAAAATGATGGTAGCGTTACTTTGAAAGATTTACCTACAGGTAGCAATACTGTTAAAGTGACTGAGGTTCCGAAAGGATATGATGTTCCTGCAGATCAAACGGTAACCGTAGAGCAAGGTCAAACAACAAATGTTCCGTTTGTTGTGGAATCTAAAGGAAGTATTACGGTAACCGTTACAGAGAAAGGTACTAATGAGCCTATTCAAGGTGCTACTGTTGCATTACAGGATGGCAGCGGTACACCGGTTGTGGATGCAAACGGTACAGCCATTACTGGAACAACGGATGCGGATGGTAAGATTGTATTTGATAAATTACCGAATGGTAATTATAAGGTAGAGGTAACATCCATACCTACAGGTTATAAAGAACCTGCTACTAAGATCCAGGAAGCAACAATTACAGATGGTGCTGATGTTCAGAGAGACTATAAGATTTATGGACTTGGTACCTTGGTAATTAAGGTAGTAGAGGATGGAAGTGATCCAGAGGAACTGATTCCGAATACAGATGTGACGGTAACAGATCCGGAAGGCGTTACATATACAGATAATACCGGAACTAGTGGTATTGTTACATTCCCTAATATGATAACAGGTGAATATACCGTTACAATAGGAACACCTCCTTCCGGTTGGAAGGTTCCGTCTTCTGCATTGAGCAGTAAGTCGGCAACCGTGGAGCGTGGCGAAACTGCCAATGAAAAATTTGTTGTTGCAGCTACCGCGAATTTGACGATTAAAGTAGTAGACAAAGAAGATCCTACAGAGCCCCTTGCCGGTGCGCAGGTTACTGTAACAGACCCTTATGGAAATGAGAAAACAGTGACAACAGATGCGAATGGTGAATCTACATTGAATGATTGGGCAGTGGGTGACAGTACTGTTAAGATTAATAAAGTACCTTCACCTAATGTAATTCCTACACCTGATACAAGCACTGCAACCGTAGAAAAGAATAGTACTAACGAACATAAGGTTGAGGCACCTAAGGTTACCGAAAAAGGAAATCTGACCATTACGGTTACAGATGAATTAACCGGAAAGAAGGTTCCCGGTGCAGTTGTACAGGTTAAGGATCCAAGTGGTAATGTATCTACTAAAAAAACCGATTCAAACGGTGAAATTAGATTGACAAACACACCGATTGGTAAATACACAGTGACCATTACAGGTGTGCCTGATGGTTATACAAAGTCTACAGGTACTCCTTCCATTGTTGAGGTAACGATAGTTGACAGAACGGTAGATATTCTCATCAAAAAGCCGCCTGTTACATCCAATGGTACAAACAGTGCGAATAAGTCAAATAATACTAATAATTCAAATGAAATACTTAAGAAATCACCTAAAACAGGTGATACAGGTTATACACCGATTGCATTGGCAATGATGGTTATTTCAATCGTTGGTCTTGCGGGTATCGTAGTATATAGAAAGAAGACCGAAAACGAAAGATAAGTCAAAGCAATACAAACAAATAAGTAATAAATGAAAACGGTTGTCCGTATATACGGGCAACCGTTTTTTGTGGGTAAATGTTTGAACGCATTTTAAGGCGTAAATAAGGCCCCTCGGTAAAAGGAGCCTTTAACTTAACAATATATATTGTTTCAATGTCTTATTGGGGCGCCTGGAGCGCTGCAGCAGCTGCTGCCTGGCGTCGCTGTTCTAATTCAACGGCTTGCTGATTAATCAAATCCTGATAATTCGGTAACAGATAGAATTGAACACTGTGCGGGCACATTCGTGTGGATGCGCCTGCAGCAATCACATTACCGCTTGCATCTGTAATCAT